>NZ_CP139137.1:3906089-4212178 GCF_034047335.1 Chryseobacterium sp. JJR-5R | reverse complement strand
CCAGCTGAATGAGATGGAGATGGATGAAGATGAAGATGAAAATTCAGCGCACAGCGGAAGCACATTCAATTTTGTTGATGAAGAAAGGATTCTTGCAGATTCCGAGCCTGAAAATGACCGGGACATTGATGAAGGGATGTTTGATGAAAAGACAACCCGGCAAGAAGCCGTTTTCAATCATCAGCTGAATGAGATTGATGAATTTGAAAATGAAATTTCCGAAGATGAGGGCAATGTAACCAAATTTAATGAAGAAGAAAAAATTCAGGATCAGTTTGAATCCCATATAAAAGATGAACGGAAAGTTCCGGAAGTTCCTCACCGTTTTACAGGCGAGTTTGACATGGAGCCGTTGGAAGAGGAAGACATTTTGATTGAGGAAAATGAAGAACCGTTCAATTTGCCGCATACCCTGATAGAGCAGGGCGAACTCCCGACAGAAACCTCTGATCCCGAAAATATAATTACTGAAATCAAAAATGAACCGATTGCTGAAGAAAAGCAGGAGCCTTCAATTTTAGCGGAAATCAACGACAGGAGGAAAATTGTTGAGATTAACAGGCAGGCTTCTGAAATAACCGGAGGCATCTCTGCTTCTGATGAAAGTTTTGAAAGCCATGAATCGTATCAGGAAAAAAAGATAAAACTGGCCAATATAAAAGGCATAAAAGCGGTCCAGTCGTTTTTCGGAGATGACCATCTGGAAGTAAAATGGCCTGAAGAAAAGCAGGATTCCGTAATTAAAGAAGAAAATACCGGAAGTATTTTAAAGACTAATATTCCGACCGGCTTTATGGAAGCGGAAAAGAAGAAACCTGAATTTAAACTGGACCTGAACGACAAAATTGCCTTTTCAAAAACACTGTTCGGGGGCAGCCAGTCTGAACTTAATGAAGTAATAACAAGACTTAACAGTTTCAGGACACTGGAAGAAGCAAAAGAATACCTCAGTGACCTTTACTATTCCAGAAAATGGAACAGGGTAGATGAATATGCCCAGCGTCTCTGGATACTGGTAGAAAATAAATTCTTATAAATTACATTTTGAGCGGAATCCTATATTTTGTTCCCACACCGATCGGGAACTTGGAAGATATGACCTTCAGGGCAGTGAAGGTGCTGAAAGAAGTTGATTATATTTTATGTGAAGACACCCGGACTTCCGGAGTCCTCCTGAAGCATTTCGAGATTTCCAAGCCTTTGAAATCTTACCATCTGCATAATGAGCACCAGACAACGGAAAAGGTTATAACAGACCTTAAAAGCGGCCAGAATATTGCCATTATTACCGATGCCGGCACTCCCGGTATTTCAGATCCGGGCTATCTTTTGGCAAAAGCAGGAGCAGACAGCCATATAGAAATGATCTGCCTGCCCGGTGCAACAGCTTTTGTTCCGGCCCTGGTGGTATCCGGGCTGCCGAACAATGAATTTCTGTTTGCCGGTTTTTTACCTCAGAAAAAAGGGAGGCAGACGAAACTCAAGCAGCTTGCGGAAGAAAAGAAAACCATTGTTCTGTATGAAAGTCCGCATAAGATCAATACAACGCTGGAGCAGATCAAAGAGTTCTTCGGAGAAGAAACCAAAGTAAGCCTGAGCCGGGAAATTTCCAAAAAATTTGAAGAAACCAAACGGGGAACTGTTGCAGAACTCATTGAATTTTCAAAAAGCAAAACCTTAAAAGGGGAAATTGTTCTCATCATTAATAACTCAATCTAAAGCCTGCTTAAATTTACTTTTCAGATAACATCTCGTTGATTATTCAGATCACATAGATTTTTTTATGTGCAATTGATCTGCTGAATTCAAAAATCAGGAATGACAGAGTTAAAATTTAGACTCTAAAAGTTTATAAAGTTCAAACACTAATGAAACCGGTTCTTAGCGAATAATTTTTAGAGATTAATCTGATGATTTTTGTCAGTCAGATGAATAATATATTCTTTATAAAGTTAGGAATACGGTTAATCGTTATCAACAGCTTTTTCAGTATAAAGCGGTAATTTTACATAAAATAGGCCATAATTTTACAGATAATAATGATATAGAGCGGTTTCTATAACAGAAAACATTATAAAATTATACTAAAAAAAAGATTTCAAATGCATTGAATAACATTTTATAATATCTTTGCGCCTGATTGTTGCAATAAATTAAATACTGTATATTAGCCCGTTTTACAAAACGGCTGGTCAGTCAGGTGATAAAGAAAAATTGTCTTATATATGAAACTATTAGAAGGAAAAGTAGCATTAATAACGGGAGCTACAAGAGGAATCGGTAAAGGTATTGCTGAAATGTACGCACAGCAGGGAGCAAAAATAGCTTTCACTTACGCCGGGTCTGTAGATAAAGCAAAGGAATTAGAAGCCACTTTAAGTTCTGTAACACAAATTAAAGGTTACCAATCTGATGCATCGGATTTTGATGCCGCTCAAACTTTGGTTGATGAAGTAATGGAAGAATTCGGAAAGATTGATATTCTGATCAACAATGCCGGAATTACCAAAGATAATCTGCTGCTGAGAATGTCTAAAGATGATTGGGACAAAGTCCTGAGAATTAACCTGGATTCTGTATTTAACCTTACCAAAGCAGTAATCAAACCGATGATGAAGGCAAAATCAGGATCGATTATCAACATGACTTCCGTAGTAGGGATCAGCGGAAATGCTGGACAGGCCAATTATGCAGCTTCAAAAGCAGGTGTAATCGGTTTTACCAAGTCTGTTGCCCTGGAACTGGGTTCCCGGAATATCCGCTGCAATGCCATTGCCCCTGGATTTATTGAGACTGAAATGACAGCTGCACTGGATGAGAAAGCCACCCAGAAATGGGCAGAAGCGATCCCGATGAAAAAATTGGGAAAAACTTCGGATATTGCCAATGCGTGTGTGTTTTTAGGAAGCGATATGGCATCTTATATTAACGGACAGACCCTTAACGTTGATGGTGGCCTGCTGACATAAAAATACTATGAAATCCGTACAGAATATTGTATTGTTTTTGTCGGTTTTACTATATATCGGTCTGGTTTACATTGCTTTTTTTAATGTATATCAGACCGATGATTATATATTTTCTTACAGTACAAAAAAGCTCGGAATATTAAGGAATATCCGGGATTTCTATATGAACTGGGGAGGAAGGTATTTCGGGTATACCATTAATATGTTTAATCCTCTTTCCCATGATCCGCAGAATATCGTTCCGAAAATTTATCCCTTAGTTTTACTTTCTTCTTTTATTGCGGTTACGGCCTTAAATTTTAAGCAGTATTTCAGATATCCGCTTTCAGAATCTATCAGGAAAAGCCTGTTGCTGTTCTTTTTTTATACGGTTATGCTGGTAAGCCTTCCGGAGCATTATTATTGGTTTACAGGCTCAAATGTCTATTTCCTTTCTGCTGTTTTAAGCGGGCTTTTACTTTTGTTTTACGGAAAATTTCATGAATCAGGGAAGAAGGTATGGCTGGTCCTGTGTATTTTGCTGACTGTTCTGATAATGGGATCCAATGAAATACTGGCACTGCTTCTTCTGGGCGTTTTGGGCTTTCTATACAGCGGAAACCGGTCAAAAGCAAACGGTATCCTATTGTTAGCAGGAAGCATAGGGTTTCTGATCAGCTTTATGGCGCCCGGAAATTTCAGGAGATTGGGAGATTCTGATGAGGTATTTTATATGAAGTGGCTGAAACGGGTTGTTTTCTTTGGCCTGAATAATATTTATATTGCACTTAAGGTAATTTTAATTGTACCGCTGTTCGCAGCTGTTTTTGGAAAAGAACTCGATGCTGTAAGAAAAAGGATTCATTTTAAAAATGCCGTAATCATCTGGAGTATTTCTCTTCTGCCGCTGTTTCTTTTAGGGTATATCATCAATAGCATCGGACGGCAGTTTGAAAGCATTATTTTCTTCTATCTGGTTACATTGTCAGTGGTGGTAACCTACAGATTCAGGAATATCCGGAAATTCTGGTGGACAGGAATAATTATCGTATTCTTACCGGAAACAAATATTTTCCCTAAAGGCTATGCGAATTTTAATATTGATTATAATCTGAACAATATCATTAAAGATGTATTTTTCACAGATCTTCAGGCTTATGATAAAGAAATAGAAAACAGGATTTATACAATTCAACATGCTAAAGAAGATTCTTTAGTGCTGGATAAAATAAAAACGGTGCCCAGAGCCCTGTATTTTGATGAGCTTTCTTCTGTACATGAAGAAAAAAAATATGTAAATGATCAGTTACAGAAATATTTCAGTAAAAAGTATATCGGTACAAAGTAATCAGATGTAGCTGGATTATCATCATCATTATCTCTAAAGATTAGGCTTGCATATAGTCTGGTTTTCACAACCTATAAATGATCAGATTACCTATGATCTCGGGAAGAAACTTTCTTAAAGACAATTGTCCCGCGGTCAATTCAGTTTCCTGTAGTGCTTCTGCGGAACAATCTGCATAGGTTTTAATCTGACAGTTAATCCTTAAATACCTGGTTTTCCTGTTCCTGTACTCTGATAAAGGTCGTTCTTTTAGACAGTTGCTTCAACGTTGAGGCCCCGACATATGTACAGGTTGAACGGACGCCGCCCAGAATATCCTTTACCGTTTCTGAAACCGGACCTTTATAAGCAACTTTTACCGTTTTTCCTTCAGAAGCCCTGTATTCTGCAACTCCTCCTGAATGCTTGTCCATGGCTGTTTTAGAACTCATTCCGTAAAACAGCCGGAATTTTTTCCCGTTTTCCTCAATGATCTCACCGCCGCTTTCATCATGCCCTGCAAACATTCCGCCCAGCATCACAAAATCTGCGCCGCCCCCGAAAGCTTTTGCAACATCACCCGGCACTTTGCACCCGCCGTCTGCAATGATATGGCCGCCCAGGCCGTGTGCCGCATCCGCACATTCGATAACGGCAGAAAGCTGGGGATAGCCTACACCGGTTTTTATACGGGTAGTACATACCGAGCCCGGCCCGATGCCGACTTTAATAATATCCGCACCTACCAGAAGAAGTTCCTCAACCATTTCGCCGGTCACCACATTGCCCGCAATAATAATCTTATCCGGGAAATTAGCCCTTGTCCGCTTTACAAAATCTACAAAATGTTCGGAATAACCGTTGGCTACATCAATACAGAGAAATTGAATTTTCGGGTGCTTTCCGAGGATAATCCTTAATTTTTCTTCATCTGCAGTTCCGGTCCCGGTACTTAAAGCAATATACTGATGGATATCTTCAGGCTGGGAATTTAAAAAACCAGACCATTCTTCAACGGTATAATGTTTATGAACGGCTGTAATCATCTTGTCCTTTGCCAGTTCAACAGCCATTTCAAAAGTTCCTACCGTATCCATGTTGGCCGCTATAACCGGGGTTCCTTTCCATTTCTTCTTTGTATGCCTGAATGTGAATTCCCTTTCCAGGTCAACTTCCGAACGGGATTTCAGCGTAGAGCGTTTCGGGCGGAACATCACGTCCTTAAAACCCAGTTTTATATCATATTCTATTCTCATAACTGAAACTATTTTACTTAAAGTTAAGGAAAAGATTTGACGGATATTTAAAATAGGGGTTTTTACAAGCAATTTAAGATACTTTTACCCTCTATATCTCTATATACATACCCCCAAAGAAATATTAGATGAGTGAAGGATATTATTTGCCTGCATTACAAAAAAATAACCTTATTTTTGAATTGATGGATTTCCCGGTTACTTTTCAGATTTTCGGCAAGACGGTTCTTGCGCACCCTGTTTTTGAAACGTTAGGGATATTTATCGGGATGCGTTATTATTTTTACCTGAAAAGAAAATCAGCAGAAAAAGTTTCGTTCAATACTTCGGCAGCGGTTTTGATCGGGGCAACTGCGGGAGCTTTAATCGGTTCTAAATTAATCGGTAATCTGGAAAATCCGTACAGGCTTTTTGAACATTTTACGATAAAAACATTCTGGACAAACAATACCATTGTCGGCGGGCTGGCTTTCGGGCTCGTAGGCGTGGAACTGGCGAAAAAAACAGTCGGACACAGAACAAGTACCGGAGACCTGATGGTTTATCCTCTGATGTTGGCTATGATCATCGGCAGGATCGGCTGTTTCCTGACAGGAATCCATGAAGAAACCTATGGAATTCCTACGGACTCAGTTTTCGGGATGCATCTGGGAGACCAGTATCTGAGGCATCCGGTTGCACTGTATGAAATTGCTTTTCTGATCGTCCTCTGGATCTGCCTAAAAACCCTGCAGGCAAGAAGGAACTTTCCGTCAGGGTTTATATTCCAGCTCTTTATGCTCAGCTATTTTACATTCAGGTTCATGCTGGATTTCATCAAGCCCAGAACAGAACTGTTAGGAAATTTAGGTACCATCCAGATCGTGTGTGTATGTGTAATTATTTATTACATTTATAAGATTAAAAAAGAGATCCGTTTACCGGTCATAAAAAACACCAAAAAAATATGAAAAACCTGACGCTTTTGGAAGTCGGAGGCCTGGAAGGATTAGTCGCGATGATCATTCTGGTCATTCTCGGGGTCTCACTATTTGTCTCACTGATTATTACTGTTTTTGTCAAACTTATTTATGAAAGCAAAGACAGCCGTAAATTTTCAACCAAGCAGTTCCTGCTGACCATGCTGATCTCATTATTAATTTGCGGACTGATCAGCGGGTTTGTCTGCGGAGGAATGTAAAAATCCAAACTATGCCTGTAAGAAATTATACCTATTACGATTATACCCTCAGCCTTTGCCCGGAATGCCTCAAAAGGGTAGGTGCCAAGATCATTATTGAAGACGAAGCTGTTTTCATGACCAAAAGATGTCCGGATCACGGATTTTTTAAGACGAAAATTGCTTCAGATGTCCACTATTACAAAAACATCAGAAACTATAACAAGGCCTCTGAAATGCCGGTCCATTTCGGAACTGACGTTGAATACGGATGCCCTTATGACTGCGGCCTGTGTGTTGACCATGAGCAGCACAGCTGCCTCTCGATCGTTGAGGTAACAGACCGCTGCAATCTTACCTGCCCGACCTGTTACGCTATGTCTTCCCCGCATTACGGAAGCCACAGGACCCTGGAGGAAATCGAAGCCATGTTTGATATTATTGTTAAAAATGAAGGCGAACCGGACGTGGTACAGATCAGCGGTGGCGAACCGACGATCCATCCTGAGTTTTTTAAAATCATGGATATTGCGAAATCAAAACCGATCAAGCACCTGATGCTGAATACCAACGGGGTACGGATTGCCAATGATCCGGGTTTTGCGGAAAAGTTAGCCACCTATGCCCCGGAATTTGAAGTTTACCTTCAGTTTGACTCTTTCAGGCCTGAAGTGCTTCAGGATTTCAGAGGAAAAGACCTTACGGATATCCGGATGAAAGCACTGGAAAAGCTTAATGCCCTGAACCTTTCCACTACGCTGGTAATTGTTCTCCAGAAAGATAAAAATATTGATGAGATCGGAAAAATCATTGAATTTGCCTTAAAACAGAAATGTGTCCGCGGAATTACTTTCCAGCCTGTGGAAATTGCCGGCAGGAACCGTGATGATTCTGCGCATGAAAAAATTACATTAACAGAAGTAAGGCAGGAAATCTTGAACCAGTTCCCGCTTCTCAACGGAGATGATATTATTCCGGTCCCGTGCAATCCGGATGCGCTGGCAATGGGATATATCCTGAAACTGGAAGGTGAAACCATCCCTTTAACCCGGTACATTAATCCGGCTGACCTGCTGAACAATGAAACCAGGAATACGATTGTATATGAGCAGGACAGCGGCCTTCAGATGAAGCTCCTGGATATTTTCAGTACGGGAATTTCTGTGGACAAGGTACAGCCTAAAGTCAATCAGCTGCTGTGCTGCCTGCCGGACGTTTCAGCTCCGAATCTGGATTACGACAATCTGTTCAGGATTATCATCATGAATTTTATGGATGCCCACGATTTTGATGTCCGTGCCGTAAAGAAATCATGCGTTCATATCGTCAATAAAGATTTAAAATTAATCCCTTTTGAGACCATGAACCTTTTTTACCGGGACGATAAAATCAAATACCTGGAAGAATTGAGAAGAGAAGATAAAATCCTCTTTTAAATGCATGTATTTAATGAATGAACAAAACTTGAATTTCTTCTAAATAAATGAATAAAAATTCTATCAAATAAGGAGAAGGGGTAGTTTCTACCCCTTTACACTCCGTAAATTGATGGTTCCTCTGTGATTAAAACCTAATTTATCGTAAAGTTTTTTAGCGCCAGTATTACTTTCCGCCACATGGAGGAAAGGAGTCTTATGATCTTCAAATATTTTATCGGTAACAAAGGCAATAAGCTGTTTGGCATAGTCTTTTCCATGATAAGCCGTATCTGTAATAACAGCACTTACTTCAGTCATATCGGCTATCTGCATTCTTTCACCTGTAACTGCTACCAGTTTATTGTCCTTAAAAATGCCAAAATAACGGCCCAGTTCCGGAGTTCTGCTTTTAAAGTAATAAGGATAGAAGTTTTTAATAAAACCTAAGAGTTCTTCATTATTTTCCTCTTGTAAAAGGACTATTTCTTCTGTAAAATCCAGGTCGATTTTCTTTTCTAAGACATATTGGTCACAGACAAGCTGAGAAAATACTTTTGTAAAATTATCTTGAGGCCTAGCTCCGAAAATAAGAAAATCATCACAGATTTTTAAATATTCTGCGATATCTTTATCTTTTGCTACCTTTAATGAACCACCGAAAGCCGCAACTTCAGGATTATAAAACTTAGAATCTCCAAAGTTTAAACAAAAATTTTTGTGGTATTCATTAAGTGAATGATAAACAGGATTGTCTAGTTTCTGATACATTATTCAAACTTCATTACCTCGCTCAGTGTATTTATATACTCATACGCTGTTAAGTCAAACTTCACCGGAACAATTGAGATATATCCGTTGGCCAAAGCCGTTTCATCAGCATCTTCGGATTCATCCATATTATTGAAATATCCGGTCAGCCAGTAGTATTTTTTACCGTGGGGATTTATCCTTTCGTCAAAATTTTCTTCCCATTTGGCATGAGCCTGCTTGCAGACCTTCACGCCTTTAATTTCTTCTTTTAAAAGTTTCGGGATGTTAACATTTAAAACAACTCCTTTAGGCATAGGCTGTTCCAGGGTTCTTCTGACAATATTCTGGATATAATCCTTGGCCTGTGTAAAGTCTGCTTCCCAGCTGAAATCCAGCAGGGAGAATCCGATGGCAGGAAGGCTTTCCACGCCGGCTTCTACTGCGGCAGACATGGTACCGGAATAGATCACGTTAATGGAAGAATTGGCTCCGTGGTTGATTCCTGAAACCACAATATCCGGCCTTCTCGGTAAAATTTTATCAAGGGCCATTTTTACACAGTCTACAGGCGTTCCGCTGCATGAAAAATCCGTCTGCGGACCTTCAAGCTGCACTTCTTCATAACTCAGAGTGGAATTGATGGTAATGGCATGGCCTTTACCGCTTTGAGGGGAGTTGGGTGCTACCACCACAACGTCTCCGATTTCATTCATAAAACTGACAAGATTTCTGATACCCGGTGCTGTGATTCCGTCATCATTCGTAACCAGAATAAGAGGTCTTTCCATATTAAATTTTAATTTTAACAAATATACGATGTAATATAAATACTCCATGATAATTTTACCTGAAGTAAGCAGATAGCGGTACTTCAACCCACAGAATAATAATTTCAAAAGCAGTATTATTTTTTTGTTAGGATTCTGAAACAGCAAAATATTTTACCTGTTCCGGCGTTTTCCTGGTGCAGTAATACATTATTAAATCGTATTATTGCGGCTCATTTGCCGGCAGAAGGGCTTTTGTATGCACTGCTCCGGATTCTATGTTTCATATTTTACAAATGACTTAAAATTATAACAAGCTATACGACAATAAAAAATAACCCATGCAGACATTCCTTTTAAAGGCGGCCACTTCCGCAGCAGCAATCTGTTTCAGTACTGTTGTTTTTGCACAGCAGTATTCGGTAAGCGGCACAGTAAAAGACAAAAAAAACGGCGAATTGCTGATCGGAGTTACCGTAAGGGTTGCTGAGGATCCTTCTGTTTCAGTGGTTGCCAATGAATACGGCTTTTACTCGCTTTCCCTTCCGAAAGGAACCTACCGCCTGATAGTTTCCAATCCCGGATATAAAGATTTTCAGCAGAGCATCACCGTTGAAGACAACATCAAGCAGGACCTACAGCTGGATTCCGGAGAAGGGGAGGAAGAAGAAAGAACCGGGAAAATTGATGAGGTGGTGATTTCAGGAATTAAAAAAGACAGGAACCTGACTTCCGCGCAGATGGGAACGGAAAGCTTAAGCATTAAAAGTATTGAGAAGCTTCCGGTCTTATTCGGTGAAAAAGATGTCATGAAAACAATACAGCTTTTACCCGGCATCAAAAGCAACGGTGAAGGCAGCAGCGGCTTCAGCGTAAGAGGCGGGGCTACCGACCAGAATCTTATCCTACTGGATGAAGCAGCAGTGTATAATGCTTCTCATCTTCTTGGCTTTTTCAGCACTTTTAACAGTGATGCCCTGAAAGATGCCAGCATCATCAAGGGAAACAGCCCTGCCCAGTACGGAGGAAGGCTATCTTCTGTTCTGGATGTCAAAATGAAGGACGGGAACAATAAAGATTACAATGTCAACGGAGGAATCGGGCTGATCAGCAGCAGGCTAAGCGTTGAGGGGCCCATCCAGAAGGAAAAATCTTCATTCATCGTTTCAGGAAGAAGAACGTATGCTGATGTATTCCTTAAGGCAACGGATGATTTCAAAGACAGCAAGCTGTATTTCTATGATTTAAACCTGAAGGCAAATTACCAGATCAATGAAAACAACCGGCTTTACTTATCAGGATACTTCGGAAGGGATGTTTTGGGATTGGGAGATACTTTTTCTACAGACTGGGGAAATACAACGGCCACTCTACGCTGGAACAGCATCATCAGCAGTAAACTGTTCTCCAATACATCACTGATCTACAGCAACTACAATTACAATGTAAGCCTGAGCAGCAACAACAATACTTTCGGGCTGGATTCGGTGATCGATGACTGGAACCTGAAACAGGATTTTACCTGGTTTGCCGGGAACAGGCATTCTGTCCGTTTCGGTTTACAGTCTGTTTACCATACCATTACGCCAAGCAGTGCTTCCGGTACCAGTGTAAGCAGCTTTCCGAGAAATTCAAGGTATTCCTGGGAAAATGCATTTTATATAAATGATGATTTCAAGGCAACCGAAAAACTGACCATCAATTACGGGGCGAGGGTTTCGCTGTTCAGTGTTTTGGGCGGCGATACTTTTAACACCTATGAAAACGGCATACTTACCGGTTCTGAATTTCTGGAAAAAGGGAAATTCGGGAAAACATATGTTAACCTTGAACCGCGGATTACCGCGAATTACAGGATCAATGAAGTGAGCAGCGTAAAGGGAGGCTATTCCCGGAATACCCAGAACCTGCACCTGCTGAGCAACAGCGGAAGCGGAAACCCTACCGATCAGTGGATCGGGAGTAGCTATACCGTAAAACCTGAAATTGCAGATCAGGTAAGCGCGGGTTACAGCAGGAATTTCAGCAATAATAATTACGAGCTGAATGCCGAGGTGTATTACAAATCCATGCAGAACCAGATTGACTACAAAAACGGGGCACAGATTTCATTCGATACTGCAGCCGATGTAGAAAGTGAGCTGCTTTTCGGGAAGGGAAGGGCTTACGGCCTTGAAATCATTGCCAAAAAGAAAAGCGGAAGACTCACCGGCTGGATTTCCTATACCTTATCCAAAACAGAAAGGAAGATAAACGGCATCAATGACAATGAATGGTATAATGCAAGGGTGGATAAAACCCATGACCTTTCGGTAGTAGCAACCTATGAGCTGAACCCGAAATGGTCTTTTTCAGGATTATTCCTCTACAGCACCGGAAATGCGGTAACATTCCCTACCGGAAAGTATGAGCTGAACGGACAGACGATCTTCCAGTACAGCAGCCGGAATGCCGACAGGATGCCTGCTTACCACCGGATGGATCTGAACGCTACTTATGAGCCGGAAGGCAGTAAACGGTTTAAAGGTTCCTGGTCATTTGGTATTTACAACATCTACGGGCGTGAAAATGCCTACACGATTACTTTTGAAGACAATCCTGACAAACCGGGAACAACAAGGGCAGTGCAGACTTCGCTGTTCAAATGGGTACCCAATATCACGTATAATTTCAAATTTTAACTGATGAAAAATATAGTTTTAATCATAACTGCCTTATTTTTGGTAACGGCCTGCGAAAAAGAAATCGATCTTGACCTGGAAAACCAGAGCGGTAAAATCGTCATCGAAGGCAATATAACGGATCAGGCCGGGCCTTATTTTGTAAAAATAACAAAGTCGGTGGATTTTACAGAGTCCAATCAGTATCCGGCTGTTGCGAATGCCCAGGTGGTTTTAAGCGATAATGCCGGTCACACGGAAACCATGCAGTATGCAGGCAACGGAGTTTATCAGGCATCCGCATTTACAGGACAGCCCGGAAGAGTTTACACGTTGAATATCAATGCCGAAGGGCAGCAGTACACTGCACAGAGCACCATGCCTCAACCGGTAGATTTCGAGGGGCTTGAGCAGGATTCTTTCATGGTGGGAGGAGAGACAAGCTATACGCTTCTGCCTGTCTTTACAGATTCTCCCGCTTTAGGAAACCGTTATCTTTTCGTTTTTACGGTAAACAATAACCCTAAAAAATTCTTCTCGGAATTCTCTGATAATGTAAACAATGGGCTCCCGAACCAAAGGCCTCTGCTGCTGCCGAATGATGATGAAGAAACAGATGATATCAAAGTGGTGGCGGGAGATATGATCCATGTCGAGATGCAGTCGATTGATAACAATGTCTATACTTTTTATTCCGCTCTTCTGCAGCTTTCAGGAGGAGGCCCGGGAGGAGGAGTCACGCCGGCTAATCCTCCAGGCAATATCAGCAACGGGTCTTTAGGGTATTTTTCTGCCCATACCGTCAGGACAAAAAGCATTGTGATCCAGTAACAACTTTAAATTACTATCATCAAATATAAAAATATTACTTCTAAGCTACATTATTTCAGCTAATTGAACGGCGGTTTGACGATAAGCTGTAACAGATGGCATCTATTTTAACAAAAAACCTTAAAACTGCCTGATATTTATAAATAAGGTATTAAATTTGATAGTTCGTAACAATAAATTAAAAATTAATACTTATTACAATACTTTTCTAAAAAAAAAATATTAAAATACATTGCAGATTTATGTGGAAAAATTTTAAACTGAATAAATTTTTACTCCTGATTCCATTAACAAGTCTAATGTTTTGTTTCAACTCGCCAAAGAATGATGACGAAAAGATGCAGACGATAATGGTGAGCGTAAAAAATACCCTTTCTTACTTACATTACAGCCCGAAACCGATTAACGATGCTTATTCAAAAGACGTTTACAAGCATTATTTTGAATTGGTGGATCCGGGCAAAAGATATTTCGTTCAGTCTGATATGGATGAATTCGGAAAGCATGAAACCAAGCTTGATGATTATATCAATCAGGGAGACCTTACGTTTTACAAACTGACCATCGACAGGCTGTACCAGAGGGTAGACGAGATTGATAAAATTACACAGGATATCTTCAGTAAGCCGATCAACCTTGAAGAAGATGAAACCCTTATGCTTGAGCCAAAGGTTAAAAAAGTACCGGCAAACAAGCAGGAGCAGTACAACGAATGGAAAAAGTTTATCAAATACAATATCCTTCAGGAAATTGAATCCATGAACAGCAAGGAAGAGGCACAGAAAGAGAAGAAAGACTCTGTGCAGAAGTACAACCTTAAAGATACCATCAAATACCAGCCGCTTGCTGCAGACCAGAAGCTTAAAAAAGCGACTGACGAGGTAAAAGACCTGGTTAAAGAGACCTTCACAAGGTTCAAAAAAAGAAAGAAAATGGATTGGTTCACGGTATATATGAATGCATATACTGAAGTATTCGATCCGCATACCAATTATTATTCCCCGAAAGACAAAGAAGATTTCGATACCAATTTTACAGGGAAAGTAATCGGGATTGGCGCTATCATCCAAGAGAAAAAAGGGAACCTGTACCTGGGAGCCCTGACTATCGGAGCCCCTGCCTGGAAATCAAAACAGCTTTCTGAAGGGGATAAGATCCTAAAGGTAAAATCCAAACCGAAAGAAGATGCCGTGAACGTAGTAGGAATGCTTTCTGATGAAGCCGTACGTCTGATCAGGGGTGAAAAAGGAACTCCGGTAACGCTGACGGTTCAGAAAAAAGACGGAAGTATCAAAGATGTTACCATGATTCGTGAAGAAGTGGCTATTGAAGATACTTTTGCAAGAAGTGTGGTAGTCAATTCACCGAACGGAAAAAAATACGGTTTTATCAACCTGCCGAGCTTTAACGCTGATTTTGAAAATCCGAACGGAAGAAACGCTTCAGATGACATCAAAAATGAGATATTAAAGCTGAAAGCCCAGAATATTGAAGGCATTGTTTTAGACTTAAGGAATAACGGAGGGGGTTCATTAACCGAAGTAGGGGATATTATGGGTCTTTTCATGCAGGCCGGGCCTTACGTACAGGTAAAAGACGGAAACGGGAAAATCCAGACCTTAAAGAATAAGAATGAAACCCCGATCTGGACAGGCCCGCTGGTGATCATGCAGAATGAGCTTTCTGCTTCGGCTTCTGAAATCTTGGCCGGTGTTATGCAGGATTACGGAAGGGCAATGATTATCGGTTCGCCGCAGTCTTTCGGGAAGGGAACCGTTCAGACATTCGTTGACCTGAACAGATTCCTGAATACGGAAGATGATTTCGGATCCTTAAAACTGACCATCCAGAAATTCTACAGGATAACAGGAGAATCTACCCAGAGAAAAGGGATTGTTTCCGATATCCAGATGAAAGATTTCTTTACCTATGCCGAAATCGGGGAAAGATATGATGACTTTGCTTTGGCATGGGACAAGATTCCGGCAACGGGTTTCAAGAAATTAAACGCTTTCGATGTGAAAGCCCTGGAAGCCAAAAGTTCCGGCAGAATGTCCAAAAACAGCAATTACCAGTTGTTACTGGAATCTGCGCAATGGAGAGAACAGCTGGATAAAGAAGAGACCATCACTTTGAATATCAATAAATTCAATGAAGTAATGAAGCAGAGAAAAGCCCAGATAGAGAAATTCAAAGTATTGACAAAATTTGATAACGGACTGAAATTCATGCTGTATCCTGCCGAAATTGAAAGAGAGAAAAAAGATGAAGCATTCAGGAAGAAGTCTGAAATGTGGATTAAAAATATGAGAAAAGATACTTACCTTCAGGAAGCCATGAATATCATTGCAGACATGAGTGCAAAATCATAACCTCATTATAATACAGATAAAAAAGAACCGCTGATTTCCATTAGCGGTTCTTTTTTATAAAGGCAGTAGGGTAGTGCTTATTTTATTTCTATACAGCCCACTCTCCCTCCGGCATTTCCTGTAGGCTGGGTATGGAAATCATCTGCTGCGGCATGGATGATCAGGCCTTTCCCGATGATATTCTTAGATTCATCAGTACACCCCAGGCACCATTTATCAGTTGTGAATGTCAGCATGGCATTGCCGCTCTGGTCAGCCGTCAGGTTACCGATGTCTCCCATATGGAAATGTTCAGCGCCCCATTTTCCGTGGTCGTTTTTAGAAGGATTCCAGTGTCCGCCCGTTGAGGTTCCGTCTGCCGCCGAACAGTCGCCTTTTTCATGAATGTGTACCGCGTGGATTCCCGGGGTCAGGTTGGTTACATCCAGTTTCATGACCACTTCATTTCCTTTTTGGGTAAACCTCGCCGTTCCGCCGGTCTGCGTATTGCTTTTAGACATGACCTGGTAGGTATAGGTAGTGCCGCAGGAAACAGCAAACAGGGCAGACGCACCTAATACTACTAATGTTTTGCTTTTCATTTTTGAATGATTTAAGTGTTTGATTACATGTTAAATTTAGAAAAGATTTTCCAAACCATTTACAATTGTTTTGTTTTTTAAACAATCAGCAATAAAAGACAAGTTGTTCTCATCCGATCCTGGTACTTTTGCAGGAAATAAACTGAAGTAAAATGGAAAAATATAAAAAAAGAATTGTTAATGCCATCCGGTATATTGATGATCATCCGGATACGGAGCTTACACTGGAAACCGTTTCAGAGGCTGCTGCCTATTCACCGTTTCATTTCCACAGGATTTTTAGGCTGATTACAGGAGAAACCGTACAGGGCTATATCATGCGGAGAAGAATTGAAAGATGTGCATTCTATCTTGCTTCACGGAAGAATGTGCAGGTAAAGGATATTTATCTTCAGTTCGGGTTTTCCAGCCATTCCTCCTTTAACAAAGCTTTTAAGAAGCATTACGGATTATCTCCTTCCGCTTTCAGAAAATCAGCACCTGAAAGCTTTCACAGGATTTCTGCGGAACACAGCATGAACGGACAAACCAATGCCATTTTCAGCCAGTACATTTGCCAAATAGAAAACCTTTTAAAATGGGCTGAAATGAATTTAAAAATTAAAGTAACAGATCTTCCGGAAATGAACCTGGCAGCGGTAATGAGCCTTGGGATTGCCCGGGTAGAACCATCTTTTAACATCCTGATCAGTTGGGCAAAAGCAAGGAAACTATTTCCGCGCGAAAACGTAAAAATGCTTTCCGTATACCATGACAGCTTCAAAGTAACGCCGCCGGATAAAGTAAGGATCCACGCATGTATGCTTCTGGATGAGCCTTTGCAGCGGCAGGATGGCGAAGTTTTTCCTGAAACTGCAGAAGCCGGGAAATTTATCGTCGGAAGCGGCGAAGTCACCCTGGCCGATTTTGAACAATGCTGGGTTTCACTCTTTTTATGGATGAATGAAAACAGTTATTCTATGCGCAAAGCCTTCCCTTTTGAGGTCTACCACACCAATTTCAGGGAACATCCGGAAGGAAAAATGATGGTGGATTTCTGTATCCCCATTGATTAGTTAAGAACCTGCCATAAAATTCTCTTCTGATGGAGGAGGAGCAAAGATTTTCGAATTTTTTACCGGGGTCATTACATATCTGTATTAAAATAAAATCCAAAATAAGAAAATCAGGCAGCAGATTCTTAAAAAGACTTCTATTCGTGCACCAAAAAAAACAAAACCAACGGTTCAGATTCCAAATTCTACCGCTCAGTAACAAAAATTGAGCAGCAGCAGAATTTCGTTATACTTTTGAATCGAAATCATCACTATGAACACAAGAATACTATTTTTAATTTCTTTCTTATCCCTTACTGTAAGCTTTGCCCAGGTAAAGATTTCAGGTAAAGTAACCTATAAAAACAAGGGCGTGGGAGAAGTTAATGTTACCTTAAAAGATACCTATGACGGAGCAACAACCGATGCAGACGGGAATTTCTCTTTTGAAACTTCAGAAAAAGGAAATAAAATTCTCACCTTCACCCATCCGAAATACGATGATGTCGAAAAGGCCGTTATCCTTGAAAGCCCGGATGTTTCCGTTATCGCAGAACTGAAAGAACAGATCAGTGAAATTGATGCCGTGGTGGTTTCCGCAGGTTCTATCGAAGCGAGTGACAAAAAAAGGGCAACAGCACTCCTGACCCCGATTGATATTTATACCACAGCCGGAGCAAACGGGCAGATTTCCTCAGCGCTTACCTATCTTCCCGGGGTACAGAAAATAGGCGAAACGGAAGGCCTGTTCATCAGGGGCGGAACGGGCACCGAATCTAAAATTTTTATGGACGGAAGCCTGATCAATAATTACTTTTCCAACTCAGTACCGGGAATTGCAGGCCGGGACCGCTTCAATACGTCGCTTTTCAAAGGGAATATTTTTTCAAGCGGAGGGTATTCTGCTTTATACGGACAGGCCTTATCCGGTGCTCTGATGCTGGAAAGCGTAGATCTGCCAGACCAGAGTTCCTATGATTTCGGCATTTCCCCGATCTTCCTGAATGCAGGATTCCAGAAACTCAGTGATAACGGCAATTATTCTTACGGGGCAACCTTAGGATACTCCAACCTTAAACTGATGCAGGAAGCTCTTAATTTTAATACAAATTTCACAGATGCGCCTGAAGGGCTCAACAGTGATTTTAATTTCAGAATCAAAACAAAATCAGGAGGGTTTTTTAAATACTACGGGATGTACAATGCCAACAGTCTGGGGGTAAAAACGGAAAGCCTGGAACCTGAATATGATTTTTCGGGGGTTAATTTAAAGGGAAAAAATACGTACCATAACCTTTCATACAAACAAAAATTCGGAAAATACCTGTTGAATACGGGAGCTTCATATTCTTTCAACCGTTCAGACCTGAATTTTTCGACTGAAAAAAACAATGTAGAAACAGGAAATACAAATCTTCTGACAGATGGAAATTATATCAACGTTAAAGCGATTCTGGAAAGAAAAATCAATAAAATCAGTGCACTGAGGGCAGGGTTTGAGCTGAACAGTACCGGTGAAAAAACAGGTTTCGGAGATTTCGCACAGAGAAAATACAAAGATTTGATTTCTTCCGCCTTTATGGAAACAGATCTTGGTTTCAGCAACCGGTTTTCAGCAAAGATCGGGGCAAGGGCAGAGTATTCCTCTTACCTGGAAAAAAGCAATATTGCTCCCCGTCTGGCCTTAGCTTACCGCCTGGCTAAAGACTGGACGGCTTCTTTCGCGTACGGGCTTTTTTACCAGAATCCGGAAAGCAAATACATCAACGGGCCTGCAAACCTGGATTTTCAGGAATCACAGCATTATATTTTCCAGGTTCAGCGGGCTGCAGACGGAAGGAGCCTGAGGTTTGAGGCTTTTTATAAAAAATATGATGACCTGTTGAAAGTTAAAAACCTTCCGTATGTTGACAGCCAGAATCAATATGTCCAGACCGCTGACAATAACAACGGATATGGCTATGCCAAAGGGCTTGAGCTGTTCTGGAGGGATAAGAAAACATTCAAGAATATAGATTACTGGGTCAGCTATTCTTTCCTGGATTCCAAAAGGGATTTTATGAATTATCCCTTCAGCCTGAAACCCGGTTTCGCTTCAGAACATACCTTGTCTGCTGTAGCAAAAAAATTTGTGACAAACTGGAAAACGGGTTTTAATCTTTCTTATACATATGCAAAAGGACGCCCATATTACGATATTGCTTCTGAAAACGTTACCGGTGAACCTGAATATTATATCAGGCATGAAGGCCGCCTGAAGAGTTTTAATGCCCTGAACTTCAGCCTGAACTACCTCCCGAACCTGGGTAAAAAAGATGCAAAGGCATTTACCATACTGGTTCTGAGTGTTTCCAATATCTTAGGATCGAAAAATGTATACGGCTATAACTTTTCAAATTCAGATGGCGGGGCAAAAAGATCAGCGGTTGTCCCGCCTGTAAATACCTTTGTCTTCGTAGGGGCTTTTATCAGCTTCGGAGTAGATAAAACCGAGGATGCCATTAACAATAATCTGTAAAAAGACACATAAACGGAAGGTATGTTCATTTAAGTATATAAATTAATACATATCTTTGAATACTATATAAAATATAACCTTTAAAAATAAAAAAAATGAAGAAATATCTATTAAGCTTTGCTTTAGCTTTTGTAAGTTTAACCGCTTTCGCTCAGTCTGATTATGAAAAAGCAATGAAAGAAAACATTGCTAAAATTGAAACCTCAAAGACCCCTGAAGAATTCACGGCATTATCCAACAATTTCCACAGGATTGCAGGGAAAGATGAAAACAACTGGCTGCCTTTTTATTACGCGGCTTTAGCCAACATCCAGAAAGGAAGGATGCTGATGCAGCAGGGGAAAACCCAGGACCTTGATTTTATAGCAGGCGTAGCCGGAAAATATATAGAAGCTGCCTCTCACGTAGCGCCTACGGATAATGCGGAAATCCATCTGTTAAGCAAAATGATGTATTCCATGAAAATGATGGTCAACCCTCAGCAGAGATTCATGACAGACGGGGCAAAAGCAACCGAAGAGCTTAAAAAAGCTGAAAAGCTGGATCCGAGTAACCCTAGGATTGCTTTGATTAAGGCAGAAGATACGTACTTCACGCCTGAGCAGTACGGAGGCAGCAAGGCCAAAGGAATGGAACAGTTTAAGGAGGCATTAGCAAAATTTAATTCCTATACTCCGAAATCTGCATTGGAACCGAACTGGGGCAAGGCAGAAGCTGAATATTTCATTAACGGAGCTAAGAAATAACAGTAGAATATTTACTCTGACCTTCCGGATGCGGAAGGTTTTTTTATGCCGTTCAGTGCCGGAAAATAACAGCTCAGCAAAAAATAGTTGGCTGCACCTGTAATATCCGTTAATTTTGAATCAGGAAAATCAATCATGAAACGTAAGAACCTTATTACTTTATGCTGGATATCACTGGGTACCTCCATGCTTTTTTTCTTTGGCTTTACCGATGAAAAAAGCCTGGAAAACTTCGTGCTTACCGTTGCCGTCTGCCTGATGTACTCATTCTTATTAGGAATGGGAAACGGGCTGATCAATGATTTTCTGAATAAAAAGTTCCCCTGGTCCGAAGCCACGACCAAAAGGGCTGCCATCAGTATTGTTTCCATCCTGATTGCCAATACGGTCCTGGTGTACTTCTGTAATTATGTGAATTTTGTTATTTTTCAGAAAACAGCGACCACAGCAGAATATTTCTCGGGGAAGTACAATTTCATCAACTGGTTCACCATTAATGTGGCACTCCTGATCTCCGCTTTTCTCCATGCCCGGGGCTTTATGGAAGAACTGAAAAAGACCTCCAGAAAAGAGGTGGTAGAGCAGAAACTGATTGCAAAATCGGCAAACGCCCAGTTTGAAAGCTTAAAAAACCAGCTGGATCCTCATTTCCTGTTCAATTCCTTGAATGTATTAAGCTCATTGATTGATGAGAACCCGCGGCAGGCCCAGAAATTCACCGCTTCCATGTCTAAGATTTACCGGTATGTCCTGGAGCAGAAAGACAAAGAGCTAGTAACGGTTGAAGATGAGCTGGAATTTGCAAAAACCTACTGTGATTTACTGAAAACAAGGTTTGAAGACAGCGTGGATTTTGAATTCAGCGTCCGGAAAGAAGATTACCGGAGATTTGTGGTCCCGCTGTCTCTGCAGCTGCTTCTGGAAAACTGCATCAAACATAATTTTGCCACCTCTGCAAAACCGCTGATTATTAAAATATTTTCAGAAAATGACACGCTCTGCATTGAAAACAACCTGCAGGTGAGGGAACAGATCAGGGAAAGCTCAGGAATCGGATTATCGAATATCGTACAAAGATATGCCCTGCTCACGAAGCGGAACGTGTTCATTGAAAAATCCGGGGATTATTTTAAAGTAAAGCTTCCGGTGCTTATGTCTAAGCCCAATGAAATCAATATTAAATCCGAGGATAAAGATAAAGCCTACGAAAGAGCCCAGAAACGGGTGAAGGAAATCAAAGGGTTTTACGGGAACCTTATTTCATACTGTATCGTGATCCCTGTCTTAATCATTGTCAATTTAACCACCACCCCGGACGATATCTGGTTTTATTTTCCTATGCTGGGATGGGGGATCGGGATTGCGGCACACGGGATGAATGTTTTCGCCATCGGTAAAAAATGGGAAGAAAAAAAGATCAGGGAAATACTCGAAAAACAGAATAAAAACTAAAAAATCAGCACATGAAAAATATAGACCAGGATGACTTCAGGTATAAAGAAGCAGAAAGAAGGGTTAAAAAAATTAAGAATTTCTATGTTTTTGCCTTTGTTTACGTGGCCGTAAATATTTTCATTTTATCAGTGAATTACAAATCGTTAAAGCCTCATGAAAGTATCTGGCAGTTTAAATATTTCAGCCTTCCGGTATTCTGGGGAATCGGGCTTGCTGTTTACGCGCTGCGCGTATTCATTCCCGGGTTTATCTTCGGGAATAACTGGGAAGAAAAGAAGATCAGAGAACTGATGGAAAAAGAAAAGCGGCCGTAAGGCGATAAAACTACAGGATCATTCTGATAAATATAGTATAATGAATACATTACAGATCATATTTACGGCCTCCATGGCTGCCTGGTTTCTGAGCGAATTCCTTTACAAAAATATGCTGAAATCCGGAGCAGGGGACCGGAAAGATAAGGATCGTTCAACACTGAATTTCCTGTGGATTGCCATCCCTTTTTCAATAGCAGGTGCGGTTATATCCTCTGAATATACGGAATTTCCGATTTCCGATGAGGTCCGGATTTTATATCTGGGAATGTTTTTTATTCTGACCGGTATTCTAGTCCGGTTTATCATCATCAGGTCGCTCGGTAAGTATTTTACCGTGGATGTGACGATAAAGCGGGATCATAAAATCATGAAACACGGGTTCTACCGGTACGTGAGGCATCCTTCCTATGCGTTTTCTCTATTGACTTCCCTAGGGCTCGGATTGTATTTAAATAATTGGATTTCATTCATTTTCGCAATTGTCCCTCCTTTCATCGCTTTCAGTTACAGGATCAGGATTGAAGAAGAAGCCCTGATTGAGCAGTTTGGTGAAGAATACCTGGAATACAGGCGGCAAACAAAGAAACTGGTTCCGTTTATTTATTAGAATATCAGGAAATATTTTTGTCCGCGTTTGTGATAGAATGCATTCGTTTAAGCATTTCCCATCCTGAGCTCAGGTTACTAAACCCTGTATCTTTAAGCTAAACCCTGCAAACAGTACAGCTATTAAAATCCCGATTCTCCGTTGAGTCGGGATTTTTACCGTTCGGGTGTCATTTCCTGCCGTTCAGTAAGATAAAATTGATTTGAAGTGTTATCCTGACCTACATTTGTCTCAACAAAAACAAACAGTTTAACTTAAAATAAAAAATATGGAAACATTATTCAACCAAGAGAACGCAGCTTACGAAAGAGCCTCAAAAAGAGTGAAAGAATTAAAAGGATTCTATGGCAACCTTACTTCTTACTGCCTGGTCATCCCGTTTCTGGTTGTCCTGAACCTTGTAACTTCCAAGGAATACCTCTGGTTTTTCTGGCCGATGTTAGGCTGGGGAATAGGTATTGCCGCGCATGGGATCAATACTTTCGGCATCGGGAAGAGCTGGGAAGAGAAAAAAATCAGGGAACTTATGAAACAGGAACCGAAAATATAAAACAATTCAATCTGTACCGTCAACCTTA
Source organism: Chryseobacterium sp. JJR-5R (assembly GCF_034047335.1). Lineage (NCBI taxonomy): Bacteria > Pseudomonadati > Bacteroidota > Flavobacteriia > Flavobacteriales > Weeksellaceae > Chryseobacterium > Chryseobacterium sp. JJR-5R. Next base: position 4,188,854 of record NZ_CP139137.1, on the reverse strand, counting down.
AAAATTAAATCAAAATGAACTACAATCAGGCACAACAAAGAGTAAGCGACTTAAAAAAATTCTATAAAAACCTTTTATGGTTCGGAATTGTATCTTTTATCATTTTCTTTGATGACATTGCTGAAAAAGGAATTTTTAATTTCTCTATGTGGAACGGCTCCGTTATCCTTCTGATCTGGGGTATTATCCTGACGGTAAAAGCGGTAAAGCTGTTTATCCTGGATGCTGAATGGGAAAGAGGAGTCATCGAGAAAGAAATGAATAAAACGAAAAAACCAATCCGGTTTTAAGGTCTGCCTTATTTTAAGTAATTTTATTCGGAATTTTTAAATCGGAAAAAGAAACCCAATGATCAAAACAGTCATTATAGAAGATGAAAAACCGGCTTCAAGGAAACTAGAGAGAATGCTTAATGAATTTCCTGAAATAGAAGTGGTTGCCAAAATAGAATCTGTAGAGGAAGGCGTCCGGTGGTTTTCTGAACATGAACATCCGCAGCTTATTTTTTCTGATATTGTTTTAGGGGACGGCTTATCATTCGATATATTTGAAAAAGTCCCTACCAAAGGCTTTATCATCTACACCACGGCTTTTGATCAATATACGCTGAAAGCGTTTAAACTAAACAGCATTGATTATCTTTTAAAACCGATCCTGGATGAAGACTTGTCCGGGGCTGTTGAAAAATTCAAATCCTTTCTCCCTTCAGATCATTCTGTCAACTCGCAGGAGATTAAGCAGCTGATTAAAACAGAAAAAAACACGCTTTCCAGGATTCTGGTTAAAATAGGATATAACCTGAAAATAGTCCAGACGCAGGAAATAAGCTGTTTTTTCAGTGAAAATAAAATTGTTTACCTGCAGACCCGGGAAAGGGCTTATCCGTCAGACTTTACTCTGGACGAGCTGGAAGAAGTGCTGGATGAAAAACAGTTTTTCAGGGTGAACCGGCAGTTTGTCATCAATTCCGGGTATATTAAGAATATCCACACTTCCCCCAATTATAAAGTGGAGATGGAGTTTCAGCCGCAGGAAGACATTACGGTAAGCCGGGACCGGGTAAAGGATTTTAAAGACTGGCTGGTGGGCTGATTGCAGATTCCGTCACATCATCATCCGATCTGAACATAAAAAATTAATTATCGGTAATCGATACGGTTAGACTCCGTGTCTTCAAGCTGCCTCACAATGGATTCAGGGATTTCTTCGCTGTCAATCGGGTAGCTGACAGAATCAGAAATAAATGTTTTCCGGTCTGCTTTCTGAAAAATTTCGAAAAGGGCAATCGGCTCATGGTTAAAACTTATACACGTACTTATAAAATGCAGTTCATGGAGCTTATGTTCCGGATTTTTCAGCTTTTCCTTGATGTCTTTTATTCTTGAAATAAAATGGCGCTGGCGGAGGAATGTATTGCTGTTCATAATGATGAATACATAATCTGAATAAGCAGTTACCTTACCGAAATATTTGTGGCGGTCGCCGCCGCTTCTTTCAATGAAATACTCACCGGAAGTTTCAGATTTGTAGATTTCCGTTGCCGAACGCCAGATCCGGTCTTCTTTCGCCTGTAACGGGTTTTCAGGCAGGTTCCTGTTATAAGAATACCAGCAGCCGACCAGCCTGTCAAGCAATTCTGTGTTCTGCTTCACATAAGCCATATCAATTCTCAGATCATTAAAATTAAACGCTTCCGTATTGGAATTGATAAATTCGATATAATTTGAATATCCTAATACCTTAACAATCAGGCTTAATTTGGCCAGATTCGGTTTGCTTACGACCATTTGGTTGTTCTGCTGGTATTTCTTCAGTTTATTGATAATAAGATGTTCATACAGGTAGTTCAGGCCCAGCAGATCAGGCTTCTTCTTAATGTGTTTCCCTTTATTTTCACTGATGATCAGTTCATTAAGTTCTGAAACAATATAAGACCATTCGGTTTTTGAAACATGTTCCCAATGGTTTTTCTTTAAATAATTCCGGCTTAAAAAATTCATTAATTTTTCCAGATGCAGAATATCTTCTTTATTCATCAATATATCAATTTCTATAAGACTAATTTAAGATTTTTTTAAAACTAAAAAAGACTATAGTGAGACTTTTATATTTTTATTTCCATGCAAATTTGAGTAAACCTTAAAAGTTGAAACAATGGAAACAAAAATCGTTATACAGGACAAAAACCTTTGGAACAGGATCAGCGGGTTCTCACTGGATGCTCCCGGTGCAGAAATTACTTTCTCAAAGAAATTGGCACTGGAGGAAAACTGGACGGATAGCTTTACCGGAAAAGCCGTTGAAGAGTATAAAAAGTTTGTTTATCTCTGCTGTATTGTACCTGGCGGAGCCTCTCCAAGCCGGGTAATTGATAAAGTCTGGCATATGCACCTGATCTATACCCGGAGTTACTGGGAAGAATTCTGCCCGGATATCCTGCAGCAGAAATTGCATCATCAACCTTCCCTTGGAGGTTCCAATGAAAAAGCAAAACATGAAGCCTGGTTTTCTGAAACATTAAAAAATTACGAGGAAATTTTTCAGCAGAAAGCTCCGGAAGACATCTGGGCAGACAAAAAGGAAAAGATGAAATATAGAAGATCAGGGTTAAAAAGCTCTAAAATTGTTTTATTACTGTCAGTGATTTTTATGCTGAGTTCCTGTTCAGATGTTGTATATAGTATATCAGCACTGTTCATTATCATCCCCGTACTATTTATCGCCGGTGCTTTCCTCAACAGAAATAATAACCCTAAAGACCGGAACAACAATGGGGAAGGAAGCAGCTGCGGGAATGGGGGAGACGGAGGAAGTTGTCATGGCAGCTCATCAGGTTGCAGCAGTTCATGCGGAAACAGCTGTGGCAGCGGATGCGGCGGTTGTGGAGGAGGAGGCGATTAACTGAAAGTTCAGAAATAATGAAAAAAATCTTCATTCACACAATTCCTTTCTTGCTAAGTTTTATCTGGCTTACAGCAGTTCATCATACTGTTGATCCGATTTCTTTAAAAGGGTCTCATTTCCTCAGGTTCTATTTACTATTGGTATCAGGATTTTATATTTTGGTTTTCAGTTTAAAATTATTCAGAGAAAAGATTTCAAAAACAACTTTTTATTTTATGTTTTCAATTTTTGCTTTGGGAATTGTAAAACTGATAAAAGGAATTGTACTGGGGAAACCTGTCGGGTTTTTAATTATGATTTTAATAATAGAATCTATTGTAATCATAATCTTAAACCTGAACCTGAACGTTAAGAAATAAGGCATCCTGTATTTTTAAAACAACCCGAAACAGAATGCTTCGGGCTTATGTAAAAACTATAGGCCGTAAATTCCGCCGGACACGGAAATTTTCTCTCCGTTGATCCATCCGGCATCATCGGAAGCAAGAAAAACGGCTGCTTTGGCAATATCTTCCGGCTGGCCTGTACGCCCGAGCGGTGTATTGGCGACCAATTTAGCTTCAAACTCACTGCCGATAAAGCCTGCGCTGTGTGAGCCTTCCGTTTCCACAACACCCGGCAAAATAGAATTGATACGGATATTCCTGCCTGCAAATTCCTTGGACAAAGCAATAGTAATGGTGTCCAATGCGGCTTTTGTTGCCGAATAAACCGATCCCGTAGGCAGCGGCGTATTGCTTGCTCCAGAACTGATATTGATAATATTTCCACCCTTTTCGCCAAACAGTTTTACAGCAGACTGAATCGCAAAGACAGAACCTAATACATTGATGCTGAACTGCTGGTTAAATGTTTCTGCACTTACCTCTTCAACAGGCTGGTAATTATAGATTCCGGCATTATTTACCAAAATATCCAGTGTTCCGAAGGTGTTTTTTGCCTCATCAAATAATTTTATTACGTCTGTCTGTATTGAAACATCGGCCTGTACAGCAACTGCTGTTCCGCCATTGTCCGTAATGGCTTTTACTACTTTTTCCGCATCTGTTTTACTTGAAGCATAATTCACGATAACTTTCGCGCCTTCTGCTGCAAAATATTTTGCTATTGATGCACCTATCCCTTTGGAAGCTCCCGTAACTAATGCTACTTTATTTTCTAATTTTTTCATTGTTTCTATGGTTTAAACTTAGAGGCAAAATTAGTATAATGAAATTTATTTTGGTAACTTTGTAACAAAAAGTAACAGTAACCTCTAAGTAACAATGTAACCTTATGGCATGTCAACCTCTTGAAAAGGAACGGCACAGAAAGGAAATGATGGCCGTTCAGGATTCTATGGACGTGTTGAACGGAAAGTGGAAAATATCTATCATTACCTCTATCTGCTATTATAATAAAAGGCGATTTTCTGATATTCTGAATGATGTTGCCGGGATTTCCAATAAAATGCTGAGCAAAGAATTGAAAGAACTGGAAATTAATAAACTGATAAAAAGAACGGTTTTGGATATACACCCTGTGACAGTACACTATGAACTTACGAAGCATGGAGCAACTCTGAAGACGATCATCAATAACCTGACAGACTGGGGAATTGCGCACAGAAAAGAGATTATCGGGAAATAGTTGCAGTTACTGGATGAACTACATAAAAAAAGACCTTTAAATAAGGTCTTTCAATTTATATTTACGAAATAACTCCGCTTCCTATTAATTCGTCATCAATATACCACGCCGCAAACTGTCCTTCCGCAATAGCAGACTGCACTTCTTCAAATTCTACATAAAAGGCATCTTCAAACTGGTATACCGTTGCTTTCTGCAAAGACTGCCTGTATCTGAACCTTGCCATTACTTCCATGGATTCGCCGTTTTTTAATCTTAAATCTCCACGTACCCAATGGAGTTCAGCATTATCGATTTTAAGTGCTTTCTTCAGCAGCCCCGGGAACTGGTGGCCTTCACCTACAAAAATAATGTTGTTTTCCATGTCTCTGGAGATAATAAAACAGCTTTCCTTATGTCCTCCGATTCCCAGCCCTTTGCTTTGTCCGATGGTAAAAAATTGAGCTCCCTGGTGCTTTCCGATAACTTTTCCGTCGGGTTTTTTATAATCGATTTTCCGGCTTAAAAATTTCAGTTCTTCCTGTTTTGAAGAAAATTCAGGGACTGCCTGAGAAAATAAGGGCGAATCTTTGAAAATTTCCACAATTTCACCTTCTTTCGGGATCAGCTGCTGCTGTAAAAACTGAGGCAAGCTTACTTTCCCGATAAAACACAATCCCTGGGAATCTTTTTTATCTGCGGTTACCAATCCGATTTCCCTGGCAATCTCCCTTACTTCAGGTTTCGTCAGTTCCCCGATCGGAAACAATGCTTTAGACAATTGATCCTGAGATAACTGGCATAAAAAATAAGACTGGTCTTTGTTGTTGTCTTTTCCGGCTAACAAATGAAAAATTTCCTTTCCGTTCTCATCAACTGTTGAATTTACTCTTGCATAATGTCCGGTAGCTACCTTATCCGCTCCCAGAGACATCGCTGTTTTCATAAAAACGTCAAATTTTACTTCCCTGTTGCACAGAATATCAGGATTCGGGGTTCTTCCTTTCTGGTATTCATCGAACATATAATCAACAATTCTTTCCTTGTACAGCTCACTCATATCGATCACCTGAAAAGGGATCCCTAATTTCTGGGCGACCATCAGCGCATCATTGCTATCCTCGATCCACGGACATTCATCTTCCAGTGTTACCGAAGCGTCGTTCCAGTTTCTCATAAATAAAGCCACTACTTCATGGCCCTGCTGTTGCAGCAGATATGCTGTAACACTGGAGTCTACACCTCCGGATAATCCTACTACTACTTTCATTGTATTTCAATTTTACGAAACTCTTAACGGGAGTTCTTAGTTTGACGCCGCAAAAATACAATTAAAAATATTCGTAAAAAAAGCATAATTTTAAGCATCGATAAAAACAATGCTATGAAAAGACTGATAATTCCTTTATTTTTTCTTATTTCCGGGTCTGTATTTTCCCAGATGGAAGCAGATTCATTATCCGGAAACCGTAACCGCTGGACTTATGGCGGCGGGATTGGTGTGGGGTTAGGAAGCCAGAGTACTTTTTATTTATCAGCTTCGCCGAGGGTCGGGTACAGGCTCACAGATGATCTTGAAGGCGGAGTGACAGGAAGTATTTCCTGGCAGACTTCAGATTTCTACCGCTCTACCATGCTCGGTATCGGGCCTTTTATCAATTATTATATCGCCGATATGTTTTACCTGGGTGCCAATTACCAGCATTATTTTATCAATTACAGGGATAAGTTCTACGATTACAAAATGAACAACCAAGAAGATGCATTGTATCTTGGCGGCGGTTATATGCAGCGGATCGGCAGCAATTCTTTTATACAGATCGGTCTGATGTACAATGTGCTCTGGAAGGAAAATTCAAGCATATTCTCTACAGGACTGGTCCCGAATATCGGTTTTGTAGTTGGGCTTTGAAATCCTTTATTTTAGATTCAGTTTATACCTGATCTTAATAAAAAAGCACCGGAAATTTCCGGTGCTTTCTATTTGTATTGAGTTGTTCTTTAAAATTAAGAAGACTTTTCAGCTGCAGATTTCTTCGGCTTTGAAGTTTTTCCGGTCAGAGCATCTTTTGCCTCATTGACATCAAGAATTACAGTCTCACCTTCGTTTAGCTGTTTGTTCACCAACATTTCGGCCAACAGGTCTTCGATGTATTTCTGGATTGCCCTTTTCAGTGGTCTTGCCCCGAAATCTTTGTCCCATCCTTTTTCAGAAATAAATTCTCTTGCTTCATCGGTAAGGTCCACTTTATAGTTTAACTTTTCAAGTCTACTGTACAGCTTGTTAAGTTCCAGGTCGATGATTTTCTTGATATCTTCTTTTTCAAGAGAATTAAAGATCACGATATCATCTATTCTGTTTAAGAACTCAGGTGAGAACGCTTTTTTAAGTGCGTTTTCAATCGTGCTCCTCGCTCTGGAATCCGTGCCTGTTTTCTTGGCAGCCGTCCCGAATCCTACACCGTCCCCGAAATCTTTAAGATCCCTTGTTCCGATGTTTGAAGTCAGGATAATAATGGTATTCCTGAAGTCGATTTTTCTTCCAAGACTGTCTGTCACGTGGCCTTCATCCAGGATCTGCAGTAAGATATTGAATACATCAGGATGGGCCTTTTCAATCTCATCCAAAAGAACCACAGCATAAGGTTTTCTTCTTACCGCTTCTGTCAGCTGTCCGCCTTCTTCATAACCAACGTATCCCGGAGGCGCACCCACCAATCTTGAAACGGCAAATTTCTCCATGTATTCACTCATATCGATCCTGATCAGTGATTCATCAGATTCAAAAAGCTCCCTTGCCATTACTTTTGCCAGCTCGGTCTTACCGACACCGGTTGTCCCCAAGAAAATAAATGTACCGATCGGACGATTCGGGTCTTTTAACCCGGCTCTGTTTCTCTGGATGGCTTTTACTACCTTCTTCACAGCATCTTCCTGACCGATTACTTTTCCGTTCAGGTGATTATCCATTCCGGCTAACTTATCCAGCTCATTTTTACCTACTTTGGTTACAGGAACACCGCTCATCATCGAAACCACTTCGGCGACGTTTTCTTCCGTTACAGTCTCTTTCTTCTCTTTTACATCCTTATCCCATTTGTCCTGGGCAGAATTCAGCTCCATCTGAAGCCTTTCTTCTTCATCTTTCAGTTTTCTTGCTTCAAGATAGTCCTGCGCTTTTACTGCTTTCTGTTTCAGTTCTTTGATTTCCTCGATTTTGGTTTCAAAATCAATAATTTCAGTCGGAACCTTCATGTTTTTAATATACACTCGGGATCCGGCTTCGTCCATGGCATCAATGGCCTTGTCCGGAAGGAAACGGTCTGTGATATATCTTGACGTAAGGTTGACACACGCCAGAATGGCTTCAGGAGTATAAATCACATTATGATGCTCTTCATACTTATCCTTGATCTGATTCAGGATCTGAATGGTTTCGTCAATAGAGGTAGGTTCCACCATCACCTTCTGGAATCTTCTTTCCAGAGCGCCGTCCTTCTCAATGTACTGGCGGTATTCATCCAGCGTGGTAGCTCCGATGCATTGGATTTCTCCTCTTGCCAAAGCCGGTTTGAACATATTGGATGCATCTAAGCTTCCTGTAGAACTTCCTGCGCCCACAATGGTATGAAGCTCGTCAATAAATAAGATGACATCCCTGTTTTTTTCCAGTTCCGTCATAATAGCCTTCATTCTTTCTTCAAACTGGCCGCGGTACTTGGTTCCGGCTACCAAACTTGCCAGGTCCAATGTGATCACACGCTTTCCATAAAGAACCCGTGATACTTTTTTCTGCTGGATCCTTAAAGCCAGCCCTTCCGCAATTGCAGATTTACCCACGCCCGGCTCCCCGATAAGAAGCGGATTGTTTTTCTTTCTGCGGGATAAAATCTGGGAAACCCTTTCAATTTCTTTTTCACGGCCGATTACAGGATCCAATTTTCCGTCTCGTGCCAAAGAAGTTAGGTCTCTCCCGAAATTATCCAGGGTAGGAGTTTTGCTTTTGGAACCGCCCAGATTTCCTGTAGGCTTCCTCATCTGCTCAAAATCCTCTCTTTCATCATCGTCATCATAGGCACTCATTTGCGGTGCCTGTCCGGAATTTTTCAGCATCGTCTGGTATTCCTTTGAAACGCCTTCATAATCAATATCATAAGCGCCCAGTACATTAGAAGTAGGATCTTCATATTTATACAGGATGCCTAAAAGCAGGTGAACCGTATTGATTTCATTGCTTTTATACTGCCTGCATTCCAGCTCCGCACGTTTAATGGCATGGTCTGCCATCTTCGTAAAAGAGATATTGGTTACTTCTTCAGAAATAGGATTAAGACTTGATGTATTTAGAGTTTCAATTTTTCTTCTGATCTGTGTTAAATCCGCATTAAGGTTCTGAAGGATTTCTTTTGCAGAGTTTTCTGTTTTTATAATACCTAAAAGTAGATGTTCTGTATTAAGAAATTCACTATTCAGCCTCTTCGCTTCGCTTTTGCTTTGTTTGAACACCTGGCTCAAACCTTGTGAAAACTTATAATCCATAATGTATCTCATTAGAATAAAGGCAACATTGCCGTTTATCCATTATCTAAATTACAAATATTTTACCAAAAACCAATAAATGACTTTATGGCAGAAAAAATTTTATTATCTTGCTGAAAATGATTAAGTTTGTGACTTTCTAAACTTTTCTCATGAATTCCGAAACTGCTGCCTATATAGGATATTCCGCATCACTTTTTATTGTACTGAGTTTCATACTGAAGGATATAAGAAAAATAAGAATCGTCAATATGGTCGGCTGTATATGCTTTGTGGTTTACGGTATTTTCAGCGGGCTGCTGTGGCCGGTTATCATCCCGAATGCGCTGATTTGTTTTATACAGGTTTATCATCTTTTATCAGACCGGAATAAGTAATGCCGCGAAAAAAAATCATTGCTTCTGCATTCAGCAACTTATATACGGATCAGCGTATAGAAAAGGTCTGCCATACCTTGTATGAAAACGGGTATGAAATTGAACTTATCGGAAATGACTGGAACGGGGCAGAAGACATGTCCCGGCCTTATCCTTTTTCAAGGATCCGTTTAATCTCCAAAAGCTTGAAAACTGCTTATTTTGAATTCAACTGGAAACTGTACCGCCAGCTAAAGAAAAAAGCCGATAAAAATACCATTCTCCATGCGAATGACCTGGATGCGCTGCTTCCGAACTATCTTATCGCTAAAAAATTAAATATACCGCTTGTGTTTGACAGCCATGAGATATTTTCAGAAATGCCGGCGGTTCAGGGCAAAATGTCACAAAAATTGTGGAGGTACCTTGAAAAATCTGTCATTCCTGATATCAAACTGATGATGACGGCAAGTGCAAGCTACGCGGCCTGGTTTAAAAACAAGTATGGGATTAATGCCGCTGTTGTCCAGAATGCGCCGAAGAAAATAAATAATATTCCGGATATTCCGGAAAACCATCCGAAAATACTCCTGTACCAGGGAGTCATCAATCCGTTCCGCGGTATCGACAAAGCTATTCTGGCTATGCATCATCTGGAGGGGATAATTTTTCAAATTGCAGGCGACGGCCCGAAGAAAAAAGAATATGAAGAACTGGTGATCCATGAAAACCTTCAGAATAAAGTCCGGTTTTTAGGGAAGCTGCTGCCATGTGATTTAAGAAAAGTAACATTAAGGGCTGATTGCGGAATGAGTATCGAGGAAAACGGCGGAGAAAGCTATTATTATTCTTTACCCAATAAAGTGTTGGACTGTATTCAGGCGCGTGTTCCGCTGATCCTTTCCGGCCTTCCTGAAATGCAAAATATCAAGCAGCAGTTCGATATAGGCGAAATCATTATGGATCACCGGCCTGAACATATTGCACAATCTGTTAAGGCCGTTATCAGTAAAGGCAGGAAAAATTATCAGTCTGAGCTTGAAAAAGCAGCCCATGTCCTGTGCTGGGAAAATGAGGAGATTAAACTCCTGCAGGTTTTCGAAAGCGCATCAGGCCCACTGAATATAAAGCGCTGAGATGAGCGGGCGGCCTTATTATTATATCTGGCTGCATCCTATTGCTTCATGCCTAAAGCATAATTTAGTATCTTTGCCTAAAGAAATCAATTAAAATGACCATTAAAGAAAAACAGCAGGAAATCATCGACGAATTTGCGTTTCTCGAAGACTGGGAACAGAAATATGAATATATTATTGATCTCGGAAAAGAGCTTAAGGGGCTTCCTGGTGACAGAAAAAGTGATGACAACCTGATTAAAGGCTGCCAAAGCAAAGTATGGATCGATGCAGAGTTCAAAGAAGGGAAACTGTTTTTCGATGCGGATTCTGACGGTATTTTACCGAAAGGGATTGTTTCCCTGCTGGTAAGCATCTACAGCGGCCATTCCACCCAGGAAATTTTGGATTCTGATTTTGAGTTCATCTCTAAAATCGGATTGCAGGAATTTCTTTCCCCTTCCAGAGCCAACGGACTGATGGCGATGACCAAACAGATTAAATTTTACGCAGTAGCCTATCAGTTGAAATCATAGTTGTGACCAGAATCTTAGCATACCGTTTTTCTGCATTTGGCGATGTTGCCATGACCGTGCCTGTGTTCCGGGAGTTTCTGGAGCAGAATCCCGAAGTGGAAATTGTTATGGTTTCCCGGAAAAATTTCGGGAGCCTGTTTGACGGAGTTCCGAACGTTATATTCAAAGGAATCAGCCTGGATGAATACAAAGGTTTTTTCGGCCTGAGAAAACTGGCCAATGAATTAATTAACGAATTCCATCCTGATCTGATTGCCAACCTCCATGATGTGATCAGAACAAAGATTTTAGATAAAATCTACCGCCGCAGAGGACTGAAGGTTTTTAAAATCAATAAAGGAAAAGAAGAAAAGGAGCAGCTCACTGATATCTGGAACCTGAACAAAAAGCAGTTAAGAAGAACGGTAGAGCGCTATGCTGATGTTTTCAGGGAAATGGGATTCAAGGTAGAACTTTCACATCAGTTAAGACCGGCAGCAACCCATAAGTCCGGTATTGGTTTTGCACCTTTCGCACAGCACCGAGGGAAAATGCTCCCGCTGGAAAAATCTTATGAGCTGGTGAGGGTTTTATCTCAGAAGAGTACGGTTTATTTCTTCGGCGGCGGCGAAAAGGAAACCGAAGTCCTGCAAAGATGGGAAAAGGAAATTCCCAATACCTTCAGCCTTGCAGGTAAGCTGAGCCTGACCGAAGAGCTTAATAAGATTGCCCAGTTGGAACTGATGATCTCCATGGATTCTGCAAATATGCACCTGGCCAGCCTGGTGGGGACAAGGTGTGTCTCTGTCTGGGCGCAGACCCATCCGTATGCCGGGTTTTTAGGTTTCGGGCAAAGCGGGAATGATATCGTGCAGGTTAAGGATCTTACCTGCAGGCCGTGTTCTGTTTTCGGGGACAGGGAATGTTTCCGCGGCGACTGGGCCTGTCTGGAAGAGCTTACTATTCAGAAGGTAATTGAGAAAATCAAATGAATGACAGGTTATTGATTGATTCTTTTTAACCCGATCCTGTTTTTTTCCAGGATCCCTTATTTTTTTAAACGTCTGTGATTTCAGAATTGCTCGTGCTGTACAGATCTAAAACTGATCTTTTCTGAAAGGAAGAATGTTCCCAGACATAGAAAACCGGTCTTGCTGTAAAACCTTTATAAAACTCATATTATCCTTTGGGCTTCTTTAGCCCTTTTATCATGGCTTTTGCAAGATAAAGGGCGATGGATAATCCCATTAGTGAAAAACAAAGTATCAGGAAAGGCCAGAAAAAAAGGCTCATAAAGCCGCCTCTTACCGCTCTTGCCGGTTTAACGGGATCATAATACACGGTTGCCTCATCATTACTTTCCCGGCTGCTGCTGCTGTAATCCGTTTCAATTTCCCTGACGGTACCCGTATGATCAGTATATTGGATTACCGGAGTATACATTTTTGTGGAATTTCCTTTATTGTTGGTAGTGTAGCTTCCGCTGTACGCGATAATCTTTCCTTCCGTCCGGCTGCCGGTAAATACAAACAGGAAGTTTTTCCCCAGTTTTCCTGCACTGTAAAATATACCACCGCCTCCAAGCGTAAGGAGGATCAATGTAAATGAAATGAAAAAGAGGCTGACTGTAATATCCGGGATTCTGCTGTTGCTCACTGATCTCTTTTTACCGTATGATTTCAAGTTTGTCTGAATTTTTTGGAATATGGAATAAAATTGGGAATTTTATAACTTCTTCCTTCACTTTGCCGTCTGCGGAAACATGTTTTATTTTTGTCCTTAAAGCAGAGCCTTTATCTTTAGGATCTTCTAAACTTACCAGCCTGCCGTCTCCGTAAAAGGTAACTTTTGTATTGGTAAGAGGCTGGACTTCTGCATTTTTCTCTGTAAAAGCTTCTCTGTCAAATGCATCCCCTTCTGTAATTTCGTTCGGCTTTAAATAAAAGGAAGTATTCATTTCTGTATCTTTCCTGTGCTTCATAGCAGCAAAGGCGGTGTAATTTTTTGCGGTCAGGAGTTTACGGATCTCTTCATACTTGCTCATCACTTTTTCATCAATATCCGGGATTTTCGTCAGATCTTTTGAATCTGCCCAACCTTCAAACTGATAAGGGACCTCTGCCTCAAATTCAAATTCTTTTTCAAAATAAGGAAGTCCGGATTCCGGAATTACAATGGCAGGGATCTTAAAAACAGAGACTTCGCTTATGTCACTGTGGTTCCATGCATCTTTACGGTAAGATACAGCTAATGAGAAAGGGGAGGAATTTTTTCCTGAAACCGTAATCCGGTCTTTTCCTACGTTAGGGTACAGTTTTATCTTAAGCTTTTGTTTTCCACTCTTTAAAATACAGGAATTAATGGGTGCAGATGAGGTCATGGCACCGCTTATTCCTATTTTTTTGGCAACAGGAATGTCATTGACGAATATTTCAAATTGACAGCCGCTGTCCCCGTTATCAAAATCTACACTGTAATAAGGACGCGTTGAAAATGAGTTTACTTTCTGATCTGCCTGTGATGATGCCATGTTGTTTTCTTTTTTTGCCTGAGGAATGCTTTTTTTATTATTGTTTTGTGAGCAGCTGTAACCTAAGCAGGATGCTGCTGTTATCATTATGTATATGCCTTTTTTAATCATTCAAATAAAATTTTGTGTCAATATCTTCGGCTTTTCCTTCTTTAATAATTACAAATTCTTCCGTGGTTTCCCTTTCCGTACTTCCGAATTTTGCTTTATAGGTCAAGGTAATTTTAATCCCTGAATGCCTTACTATAGGCTGTAGGTATAATCCTTTATTGTCATCCCAGCCGGCACTTATCCCTAGTGAAAAATATCCCTTTCCTTCAGCTTTTGCCTCGAAATCATAATCTACTTCGTAAATAATGGCCTTCACTTTTCCTGTCGCTTTAGCGGATAAGGTTAAGCTGAAACCAAATTCTCCTACACCTTTTAATTCTCCTTCTTTTTTTAACCTGCTGAATTCTACGCTTCCCTGAATAATAAGCTTCCCGAAAAATTTAAGGTCAAACCGTACTTCTGCATTGGCCGCATATGCCAGAAGGTCCAAAGCTGTGATCACGGCTTCGGCAGCCGGGTGCAGTTTCTTCCCCCAGGCAATTAAATCTATGGTTGCCTCAGCGCCTATTGCCGGATCTGCCTTGGCAACCAGTCCTAAACTGGGAACTAAAATATTATCTTCCCCTTTTTCCTTTCTTCCGAATTTATATTCCCATCCGGCACCAAATGCCAGTTGAGGGGAAAGGATTTCTATGGTGAGCGGTGTTCTGCGGACCCGTGCCATAAGGCTTGCATTCATTCCGTCTGTAGAATTTCCTCTGTCTTTCCCGGTAACATTATCTACGAACTTTTTAATCTTAATGAACTTTCCTACAATAAGCTTGACATTTTCAGATATTTTCTGATCAAGTTTTGCCGTTTCTGAACCGTTCCATTTTGCCTCTACAGACAGACTGAATTTTGTCTGGACATCCCCGTTATACCCTTCAATATCTGCTGCCTGTGCTTTATTTACGGCATCTTCAACCCTGTGCTGACGCATTTCTACCCAGGTATCCCTGTAATAAAGTGGATTTTTCATTCCGTAATTAAGATGGAATGTCCAGCTTACATTGGGATATACTTTTATTTTGGCAACCTGGTTAGGATATCTGCAGGTGCTTACGGGGAGGAAATAGGTCTGAGCCATATTTTCCTTCAGGACAAAATAATTGAAAAGCCAAAGGTTATTGATGACATCTGCAGATAAACCGCTTGTGTATCTTTCAAGCACCGTTTTATTATACATATACCTGAGCATAAGGATAATTTTACTGTCGCCTGAGAATTTATAATCTACGCCGGATTGCCAGTGCTGTACAGCAGAAGGGCTGTAGGATTGATTGGTTCTTAAAACATCTGTGTCGTTTCTGTTCTCGTTTGTGACTGTGATTCCGGCATCTTTCTGCTGCTGGGAATGTGTTTTGTCTTCCTGTGTTATAAAACCTGCAGTGTTTCTTTGGGCTGAAAATACTTTATCGACCTGGAAAACATTGGTTTGTACGCTATGTTTCTGCCCTTCTTCAAGCAGTATGCCCTGGCAGAAAACGTCTTTTACGGAAAGCTTATCCAGCGTAATGGAAATATTTTTTCTCGTATCCCCTCCGAGTATGGAAAAAACCTGCGAAGTACGGTCTATCGGATTTTTGGTATCTTCTTCATCAAACAGTATTAAGGGGTCTCTTTCCGCATCGTCATCATCTTTTACTGTAATTTTTGAATACCCGCAGGGGTCATATTCTCTTTTGGTATAGCGAATGTCCCCAATGTATTGGATCTGATTATTTTTCTGAACTTCAAACTGCCCCATCATAGAGCTCATTGTATCATAAGGAACCAGTAATTCCCTGGACGTATCATATACCCATTTTCCGTGTTCAAGCCTAGACCAGTCTGAGGTTGCGAGCTCAGAATCATATTCCCCTGTAGTTCGCTGTGCATCAGCAGAGATAAGAACGGGGGCGGTAAATCCTATAATGCCGCTTAATCTAAGGTAAAATTTCTCATCCTGCTTTTCACCGTTATGGTTTTTCTGCCATTCAGGGTCCAGGAAAAAGCGTACGGATTTTCTTCCGTTATAAACAAACTGTCCGGGATTTGTAATTTCCACATCTTTCTGGAAGGCAACCACTTTTCCTTTGTTAAGCAACTCTACATTAAAAACAAATTTATCCAGCCTGTTGTTGAAATCCGGCAGCAGGTGGGTGTATATTTCTACCTGTACGGTCTGGCCGTAGGCAGCTTTCTTTTCCGTATTCTGTAAAGGAAGATAACCGCCTGAAGGAAATTTAAAATGGCAGTATAAAACCTGGGGCCGGTCTAATGCCACAACCCTTAGCGCCGTTACACCATCCAGTTCAGGATACACGCTGAAAGGGATCAACAGATATATAACGCCAACATTTCCGTTAGAAGTTTTAATATCTCCAATACTTATTTCCTTATTGTTTCCCTCAAAAGTCTTATGATCCTGGGTCTGCGTCTTTAAAGTTTCAAAAAAATCATTTGGTCCCAATGTAGGATAAAGAGCTTTATAGGCCTTCCAGATATGTTCTCTCACCAGAAACCATTTTACGCTGCTGATGGTATTATCTGGATTCTGAGTTCCTGTTCCGAGGCAGGTTCTGTCTATATAAGCCGTAAAAGTGTTTTGGGAATGCCCCAGCTCTACGATAAATCCTGTTCCGTATTGCTTTACATTCTGTTTAGGCTCTTTAATTAAAGCTTTTTTTATACCGGCTGTTCCCATTAAAACCCGAATTTATAAGTGTCATTGGTCTGGTAATTTCTCATATCAATGACAGTATTGACGTGGGACTGGAGATCTCCATCAGCATTTTTTATATTGTTCTGAGAAGGCTCGCCCATCTGTCCGGTTTTGATGATGCTGATGCAGTCTTTTCCGCCGATAGGGCAGGTCGCTTTGCTGTCCTGAAGCAAGATATAGCCGTCTGGCGGTGAATATTTTTCCTTTTCATAATATCCGCTCCATTCGGTGACAATGGCGTTGCAGGGCTTGTTATTCTGCTTTTTGCAGGGTCCGAACGTGTTTTTCTCAAAAGTGGCACCTATATCTTTGTGGGTGGCAGCCAGTTTTGAACTTCCGTTCAAGTCGTTTACGAAATATTTTTTTTGGGTTAGTACCTTTAATTTGTCCGGAGTAGTACCAAACTGACATTGGCATAGCGCTCCCTGTACTACTTTTTCTTTTAAAGACATATTAATTGATTTGTGTGGTGTGTAAAATTAGTGTTTTTTTATTTTACCAGTCATTTTCATATTTATTTTTGTAAAACCCCCATTTATTAGGTTCTGAAACCACAAGCCCGCCGGTAATAAAAGGGCTTCCCGGACTTAGTTTCATAAATCTGAACCCGTCAGTATTCTGCTGAAACTGGGTGTATTTTATCTTTTTGATTAAATTCCTGTTTCCGGTAGGGTCTCTTGAGAATACATCAAAGTCTGCACGGATATGCATTGGAAAATGGTGATATACATCCAAATCGAAAATAACCTTCAGGGTCATAAAGTAATTTGAATGCACAGCATTTTCAGGAATAAACCAAGGGTGTGCCGGCTCTTCTTGACTTTCAAATTCTATGATGAAAGAATGGTAATCTGTAGGAATTTTATTGATCGTCTGAATTCCCTGGAACCTCAATGGGAACTGATAGGGGATGACCGGTAAAAATAACGCGGTCTCTGTTTTTCTTGATTCTCCGTAATTGATAAACTTCGGATGGAAAAATAAGTTCCAGAACCAGTCAAACTGCAGGCTTTGTTCCAGTCCGGACCTGTTGCTGATTTTTTCATCAGCTGCGAAAAAGAAATCGTCCAGGGGTCCGCTGCTGTATTTTTCAAGGATGAGTGCTTTTTCTTTTTCCCAACGCTGTTTTATATCTTCGTGGTTGAGGATTTCATTTGTGGTTAATCCCTTTTCGTTAAGATGTGTTCTGATAGGATAGAATGCCTTGGAAATAGCGTTTCCTAAAATCTCATTCATGCCGTCTGGTTCGTGCCGGTTATAGAAAATATGGTCCTTATGAATGGTTAGAATGCCTCTGTGATGTTCAAGCTCAAGATCGACAGCGATTTCATAATCGATTCTTTTTTCAGGAATATGTTCGTTACCGAAAAAATATTTTACAGAAACTCCATATTTCCTTTGTGATAAACCGTCGGGTTGTATTCTGAGACTGTTGAGTCCTCTGAGGATCTCTTTTTTTGACATCAGTATGTCCATGGAAAATATTTTTCTTTCAACATTATGCTTGGCTCATCAAATTTAAAGAAATAGTCATTAAATAAAAAGGATGACGGGTTTTAAAGACAATAACAAAAAAAATCTCCCAGTTTCCTGAGAGATTTTGTGGGCCCTGAGGGATTCGAACCCCCGACCCTCTGGGTGTAAACCAGATGCTCTGAACCAACTGAGCTAAGAGCCCTGAAATTTTTTTAAAGGCTTCAGTATCCTTTTTAGTGGGCCCTGAGGGATTCGAACCCCCGACCCTCTGGGTGTAAACCAGATGCTCTGAACCAACTGAGCTAAGAGCCCCACTATCTTGTTTCCTCGATTAGAGTGGTGCAAATATACGACTTATTCAGAAATCTCCAAATTTTTTTCTAAAAATTCTCCGACAACAAAATTACTTCCTCCTATAAAAATCATTTCTTCATTTGTACATCGTTCTTTTGCAGACAGATATGCTTCCTGTACGGAATTGAAAATTTTATAGGAAATTTTTGCTTCCCGGAGCAAATCTTCATAATCTTCAGGATGCCTTCCCCTTAAAATAGAAGGTTTCGCAAAATAGAAGTCAGAATTTTCCGGTAAGATTTTCATTACGTCATCAATTTTTTTATCATTGACAAAGCCCAGGATCACATGTTTATGCCGGCCGATGGAATTCAGCTGATCAAAAACATATTCCAGGCCTGCCTGGTTGTGCCCTGTATCGCAGATGGTAAGCGGGCGCTTTGAAAATTCAAACCAGCGGCCTATAAATCCTGTATTTCTATGAACGTTTAAAAGTCCGTTTTCAATACGCTGATCAGAAATGGAGTAGTTCATTTTTTTCAGCTCATGAATTAAAGCCAGAACCACTTTGATGTTTTTTTTCTGGTAGTTCCCTTCCAGGTCAGATTTTAAATCTGTCTTTAATAAAGCGGCATCAATAAAAGGAGCATGCTCTTTTTCCGCTTTTTCCTTAATAATAGTTTTCACTGTTTCATTTTCGTCCCCGGAAACTACAGGAACCCCATATTTGATAATTCCGGCTTTTTCTCCGGCAATTTCCTCAATCGTGTCGCCCAGGATGTTCTGGTGGTCCAGCTGAACATTGGTAATGGCGGCAATCAGCGGATGGATGATGTTAGTGGAGTCCAGCCTTCCGCCAAGCCCGACTTCAATGATCGCGAAATCTACGTGCTGCTGACTGAAATATTCGAAAGCCATGATGGTGGTAAACTCAAAGAAAGAAGGCTGGATATCATCCGGAAGGTTTTTCAGTTTCTGAATAAACTGATATACAAATTCTTTGTCGCAGTTTCTGCCGTTTACTTTAATTCGCTCTGTAAAATCGATAAGATGGGGTGAGTTGTATAATCCCGTGTTGTATCCCTGTTCCTGAAGCACGGAAGCCAGCATGTTGCTTGAAGAGCCTTTGCCGTTGGTACCGCCGATATGGATGCATTTTATTTTTTCCTGAGGATTTCCAAAAAACGCACACAGCCTTATAATGTTATCCAATCCGGGCTTATAGGCTTTTTGCCCGTCCGTCTGGTAATTCGGAGCCTGTACGAAAAGCCATTCTATAGCTTCCTGATATTGTTCGGTTGTCATGGTACAAAATTCTCAAAAGTTTCATACATATGAAACAATAATTTCCTGAAACTGTAACTTTTTTATATTTGGTTCGTCTAATTATGAAAAAGCGTAACATGAAAAGAGTTTTGGCTATTATTTTGGGATTGTCTTGCCTGGCTGTAAATGCCCAGAAAAAATGGTCTTTGAGAGAATGTGTAGACTATGCCACCACGCATAACCTGCAGGTGATCCAAAATGAATATTCAAAACAAATCCAGGATCTCAACCTCAGCATTGCAAAGAGGAACTACCTGCCGTCCGTTTCCGGAAATTTCGGGAACAGCGTAAGTTTCGGGCAGGCTTCTTTAGGGACGGGAAGTATACGGAATGACAGGTACAGCAACAATGCCAACCTTAGTGCCGATATGCTGATCTACAATAACGGAAGGCTTGAAAAAGCCATCAGAAAAACGGAATTTGATGTAGAAGCCAGCCAATACGATATTGAAACCATTAAAAATGATATCTCCCTGCAGATCGCCCAGCAGTATTTAACAACACTTTTAAACAAGGAAATTGTAAAAATTTCCCAGTCTGCTGTAGAAAATGCCCAGAAGCAGTATGACCGGGCAAAAATAACCACTACCGTAGGAACAACGGCACAAACCATTCTTGCAGAAGCAGAATCAGGACTGGCGAGGGAAAAACAAAACCTTAAAACTGCGGAAATCAATGTAGGCAGAAGCTTATTCGCTTTGGCCCAGCTGCTGCAGCTTCAGGAATATAAAGATTTTGATGTTGAAGATGTAAATGTCCCGGATCAGCTTGCACCTCAGTTGAAATCTGTTGATGAGGTACTGACGACAGCTTATGAAAACCAGCCGCAGATTAAAGCGGCGGAAAGCAGGATACGATCAGCGGAAGCACAGACGGAAGTAACGAAAACGGCTTTCTGGCCAACCTTAACGGCAAGCGTCGGCATCGGAACCTTCTACAATAACCTGTTGAATACAAATAATGTAGGAAGTTCGCTTTTTTACATTCAGGAAGGCGGATTTTTTCCGCAGTATAAAGAAAATTTCGGTCAGCAGGGTGGTTTGAGCTTAAATATCCCGATTTTTAATAAAGGCATTACAAAGCTTCAGGTAGAGCAATCAAGGTTAAATGAGAGTATTGCCAAAGTCACCATGCAGCAGCAGAGGCAGGTAGTTAGGGAGAATGTTCAGAAAGCCCAGTTTGACGTTGATGCCAATTATGAAATTTATTTATCTGCCGTTCAGGCCGAAAAAAGCACAAAGCTGTCTCTGGATTTTGCGGATAAGAGTTACGCAGCAGGAAGGACGACCATTTATGATGTAAATGTAGCGAGAAACAACTATGCCAATGCGCAGGGATCTGTAGCCCAGTCTAAATTTAATTATCTGTTCAGCCTTAAACTGCTGAACTTCTATTCAGGAATTCCATTAAGTTTATAGCATGTCCATCCGGTCTTTAGAAAAATATTTGCCGCAGAATACGCTTCAATATTTAAAGGTATGGTTTGCAGATTATCATATTCATATCAAAGTTACCCGGAACAGAGACTCTAAACTGGGGGATTACCGGAAACTCCCGGACCGTTCCCATGAGATCACCGTCAATTCCACTCTTGCTCCGCAGCTTTTTTTCTTTGTGCTGACCCATGAACTGGCACATCTTATTGCTTTTGAGAAATACGGCAGGAAAATAGCTCCCCATGGAAATGAATGGAAAGAAACCTTCAGGCAGATGCTGTTGCAAAGCCTTACTGTCTATGAAGAAAACTTAAGGCCTATTATTATAAAATTTTCAAAATCTCCCAAAGCCAATTTCATGGCGAGCCCTGATCTGGTAAAATATTTTCATATTGAAAATCAGGATGATAAACATGTGTTTATTGAGAGCCTGACAAAAGGAGACCTCTTTACGTACCGGAATGAAAAGTATTTATTGGAAGGTCTTATTAAAAAAAACTATCTTTGTAGACACCTGGCTACAGGAAGGAAATACTCTTTCAAGCCTTTAGCAAGGGTAGAAAAATGCACTTAATAATGTCAAAATCAAATAGATATTGCGTGATTATGGCGGGAGGAATCGGCAGTAGATTCTGGCCTATGAGTACGCAGAAATTTCCTAAACAGTTTCAGGATATTTTAGGAGTAGGCCGTACCATGATTCAGCAGACCTATGACAGGATCAGCAAAATCATTCCTGATGAAAATATATTCGTTATTACCAACAAAGAATATGTAGAGCTTACTCATCAACAGCTGCCTGAAATTGCTCAAGAAAATATAGTAGGCGAACCTTTACTGAAAAATACGGCACCCTGTAATCTTTACATGGTTAATAAAATTGCAGAGATTGATCCGGATGCCACTATGATTGTTCTTCCTGCAGACCATCTCATTTTGAAAGAAGATGTTTTTTTAGAGAAAGCATTACTTGCCTTCGATCTTGCTGCTGAACATGAATATCTTGTTACCTTGGGGATTACCCCGACAAGGCCTGATACAGGATATGGATATATCCAGTTTGTAGACAAGCATGATTCTTCTCACTATAAAGTAAAAACCTTTACGGAAAAACCAATCCTGGAAATAGCAAAAAGCTTTTTAGAGAGCGGTGATTTCCTGTGGAATGCCGGGATTTTCATCTGGAATGTAAAAAGCATACAACATGCATTTGAGCAGTACCTTCCGGAAATGACCCAGCATTTTATGGCCTGCGAATACAATACCGAAAATGAAGAGGGCTGTATTGAGATCATTTATCCTAAAGTTCAGAAAGTTTCTATTGACAACGGTATTTTAGAAAAGGCGAAAAATGTATATGTAATCCCTGCCGACCTGGGATGGAGCGACCTGGGAACCTGGACCTCGGTATATGAGAATGCAGATAAAGATGATAACCAGAACGCAGTACAAACCAGACAGCCGATTCTTACCTACAATTCAACAGGAAATGTAATACGGCTTAAAAATACCAATAAAGCCGTAATTATTGACGGACTGGAAAATTATATTGTCGTGGATACTGATAAAGCATTGCTGATCTGTCCTCTGGATAATGACCAGCTGATCAAGGATTATGTTCTGGATCTGAAAAATTTAAAAAAAGGAGACAAGTTCATGTAAAATAATTCACTGCATTCTGCGTTTTTACAGTATGGTAAACTTAATATATAAATTCAGTATATGTATTCTGCTTTTTACAGGGGTATTTTCTTATGCCCAGCTAAAAATTCATTTTTACAGTGTTTCCGGAATTCTTCAGAATATAGTTCCGGATATGAAAACAGACACGTGGATGCTGATTCATAAAAGTTACGGAAAAGACAATGTCATAAAGCAGACCGGAGTTATAAAAAATTATGTTCCCCAGTCTTCAGGATTCAATATAGGGATTGCGGAAGATGATGAGTTTTATTATATTATTTATTCTTCAGGTGGCAATACCCAATATATTACAGATTTGGCTGCGCTTAGAAAATTTGTCGGTAAGATAGATAATGTTCAGGATGCGGCAGCTTTTGCGGCAGCAGACGGTTACATCATAGATGAAGACTTTAGAGATATGGCAGGAAACTACCATGAAGACCGGTCTTTTTATCATTTGGATCTGGGGAAGCTGACTTCAAAAGAATGTCCATATCAGAAAAAGCATTTTACACTCACGATCAGCAAGGCGACCGGTGATATTGTGGATGTAAAGGATAATGGGCCTTACATTGAACTTTACAATAAAAGATGTACAAATAACCCCAGGCTTTTGAAAATCGAGAAAAAAGAAGAACCGAAAGATGAGCCTAAAAAACCAGCCAGATCCACAAAACGCAGATAAATTGTATGAAACGGAAAGATTGATCATCCGTCCGATGTCTGTGGAAGACGGAGCATTTATCCTTGATCTTTATAACAGGCCTGAATTTATTAAATACATCGGAGACCGGAATCTGAAAACGGTTTCCGATGCGGAAAATTATATCAGAAACAGGTTTCTCCCACAGTTTGAAAAACTGGGATTCGGCAATTACCTGATAATTACCAAAGAAGGGCATCAAAAAATCGGCGGAGTAGGGATTTTTGAAAGAGAAGGTCTGGACATTGTTGACATCGGCTTTTCTCTCTTGGATGAATTTACAGGAAAAGGGTATGCGTATGAAGCAGCTTTAAAAGTAAAATCAATCGGTATGAATGATTTCGGGCTACAGAAGATTTCTGCCATTACCACCAAAGACAATTTTTCTTCCCAAAAACTGATCGAAAAATTAGGACTAAGATTTCAGAAGTTTGTTCATATCCCTGATGATCCGGAAGAACTGATGTACTATGAAACGGGATAATAATCCTCAATAGCTGATTAAGTGAACCATCACGTTTGCCGTTCCGGAAGGATTCCAGCAATGCAAAATTTTGCTGATACTTCCGGAACGGTAAAAACTGTTAAACTCTAAATTTTAAATAACCTGTTTCGGTCTCTTACAATTCAAAGAACTTAAAATTATCCTTCTAAAATCTGTCCGGCGGCTGTTTTTGCAGTTACTTTTTCAATCACCCGGACACATATTCCTTTTTCATCAAAAATAAAAGTCGTTCTCACAATGCCCATATAGGTTTTCCCAAATGTCTTTTTCTCCTGCCACACCCCGAACTTCTCAATAATATCCCGGTTTTCATCAGCAATTAAATCATAAGGAAAGGCAAATTTACTGTGGAAATTTTTCTGCTTTCTAACAGAATCTCCGCTTACGCCCAACAGCTGGAATCCTGCTTTTTCAAGCAGGGCATAGTTGTCGCTTAAATTACATGCCTCTATCGTACAGGTAGGCGTACCGGCCTGAGGATAAAAAAAGATAACGGATTTTTTTCCGATCAGGTTTTCAGACTGTATGGTTTCTCCATCCTGGTTAATTCCTTCAAATGTTGGTAATTTGTCTCCTGCTTTCAGCATAATACTTTAATTTTGTTCAAATTTAACGGTTATATGACAAAAAAGCAAAGAGCTGCACTTGTTCAGCAGGAATTAGAGAAACTGTATCCGGAAGTTCCTATTCCGCTGGACCATACCAATCCTTTTACTTTAATGGTAGCAGTTGCACTTTCTGCCCAGACCACAGATAAAAAAGTGAACCAGGTAACACCGAATCTTTTTAAAGTAGCCGGGACACCTGAAAAGATGGCTGAGCTGGAAGTGGAGGAAATCAGGGAGCTGATTAAAGAAATCGGGCTATCGAATACCAAAGCCAGGAACCTTAAGAGAATGGCCGAACTTTTACTGGAGAGGCACAATGGAGTAGTCCCACAGACTTATGAAGAGCTGGAAGCGCTGCCGGGCGTCGGGCACAAAACGGCTTCCGTGGTGATGAGCCAGGGCTTTGGGTTTCCCGCTTTTCCCGTAGATACGCACATTCACAGGCTGATGACCCTATGGAAGCTGACATCCGGAAAAAATGTGGTAGAAACAGAGAAAGATGCAAAGTCCATCTGGCCTGAAAGCGTCTGGAACAAGCTTCACCTCCAGATTATTTACTACGGAAGGGAATATTCTCCGGCAAGAGGAAGGGGAGAAAAAGACTTTATTACAAAGATGTTGTTTGAAAAATAAAGCTTAGCTGGCAGGCATGAAATTTTTCTTCATTGAGGCCGCTAAAATTCAGGAATTACCGGATGGTTAAAAAGTTGAAATTTGAAAAATTATTCTACATCCAGCAGCCTCCTGTGGTAATTGACCTGTCCCAAATGGTAATTCAGGTGCCCGAACAGATGGATAAGAAAATATTCTGTGGTCATTTTATATCCTAACGGTTCACCCGGATAATCTTTTTTGAGATCTTCTTCCGTAATTTTGCCAAGTGAATAAAAGATGACATCAATCGTTTTTTCTATCTGTTGAATAAGTTCGGGCCGGGGAATATCTTTTAATGAAAATTCTAAATCCCGCTGTCTTACATATCCGGAATTTCCAAGCTGGGCTCCGATATAAGTGTTGAGGTTCCCCACCAGATGGAGACACAGGTTTCCCGCAGAATTGGAGATGTTTTTATCTGTTTTCCAGAGGATTTCCTCATTCTCATACGCTTCAATTTCTGTTTTCAGTTTATTTAAATCCCTTGTGTAAAGGGATTTCAGGCTTTCTATGATCATTTTAATCAGTTTGAATTATAATTTCCATTTTCTGAATCCGTTAATTTCCATTGATCATCGATGTACCGGCAGGTTTGCACATAATTTTTAGCCGGATCATTTTCAAAAATAAAATTAACATATATTTCTTTAGAATTTGGATGATATACGATAGTTTGCATAGTGTCTGTATCCAAAAATATATTATGTGTCGAGATTTTCATAAGTATTAATTCTTTTACGTGATTTTTGTAAGGAAAATAATAATACGATCTGCCTCTTTGTGTAAGTTCTGAACCGTCATTTATTTGCCAGCTCATTTTCTGAATCCCTTTTTTAAAGTTCTTAATTTTAAACTGACTGTAAAAACGGTCTTGTTCTGTAAAGAAATTCTGATTGTTTACCGGAATGATATTTTTTTTTGTTTTTTCCCGCAGAGTCAGGATCTGATCAGAAGTCCACAATCTTTCTTCATTAAATCGATATGCAGTATCTTTAAATATTCTGCAAGGATTTTTTGGAATGCCGGAAGGGCAGTATTCTATAATATTGCTGACATACAAGACCAGATTTTTTTCTGTAAACTTACTCATATTAAGATTTTCCAGAATGGTTTTACCCAATCCGGAATAATCTACATCTGAAGCATCTCCAAAATTCTTTTCAAATTTTTCTTTAGCTTCATTATAAAGTTTTTCACAATCTACTTCTTGCCCAAAAGACTGAAGAGACAGTAAAAAAGCTGCCATAAATAATAGTTTTCTGATTATAGGGATCAATAGAGTTGTTTGTTGTTAAATATAAAATTGAGTGGCATATGGTAAATCTATTAACAGTTTTATTTCTGTTTCTTCGCCCAAAGATCCATTTTCCTGTTCAGCACATCCAACGGAAGGCATCCCTGGCTTAATACTTCATCATGAAACTTGGCCAGGCTGAACTTTTTCCCAAGTTCCTTCTGGTATGTTTCCCGCAGCTCACGGATTCTCAGGGAACCGATTTTGTAGCCCAAGGCCTGTCCCGGCATGGCCATATACCGTTCCACTTCTGCGGTTGCGCCGGCTTCGTCATAAGCGATATTGCTCAGGAAATATTTAATGGCTTCCTCTCTTTTCATGGTTCCGGTGTGTAGGCCGGTATCCACAACCAATCGTACGGCCCTCAGCATCTGGTCGCTCAGATAGCCCATTTTCTGGTAAGGATCGGTATATAAGCCGAATTCAGGACCCAGCGTCTCACAATAATGCGCCCAGCCTTCACCATAAGCACCGAACCAGCCGAATCTCATAAATTTCGGAAGTTCCGTGTTTTCCTGCTGAAGAGAAACCTGATAGTGATGTCCCGGAATGGCTTCATGTAAGAAAAGCGATTCCATTCCTGAAGTGACATTGAATTTCGCAGGATCAGGAAGCGGAACATAAAAAATGCCCGGCCTTTTCCCGTCAGGGGTTCCCTGGATATATTCTGCGCTGGCACTGGCCTCTCTGAATTTTTCAGTCTGGCGGATCTCAAATTTTGTTTTCGGGGTAACGGAAAACATGGTTTTCAGCTTTGGGGTAATTTTCGCCAGAATCCCGTTAAATGCGTCCATCACTTCTTTTGAGGTGGTATACGGCATGGCCTTCGGATCTGTTTTTACAAAGCTGATAAATTCTTCCAGCGTTCCGGTAAAGCCTACCTGCTGCTTTACTTTTTCCATTTCTGCACGGAGCATGGCAACCTGCTGCAGCCCGGTTTTATTGATGGCTTCGGGAGACTGGTTGGTGGTTGTCCAGCTTTTTACGTAAAACTGATAGATTTCTTTTCCGTTCGGCAGGCTGTTGTAACCGTCCGTATCACGGGCCTTCGGCAGGTATTCCTTTTCCAGGAAATCGCCCATTTGGATATAGGCCGGAATAATTTTTTTGGTAATCACCTCTTTGTAAGATGCTGTAAGCCTTTCTTTCTGCTCTTTGGTGAAATCCTTCGGGAAATTGTTAATCGGTCCGTAAAAAATATTTTTATCGGGATCGGCTGATGTAATTTCTTCCGCTCTCATCTGCGGGATCATTTTAACCACCAGTTTCTTAGGCAGCACTATTTTACTGTTGATGCCTTCGCGGAAATTATCAGCTGCCGCATTCATCCAGTCCGGGAATTTCTCCATTCTCTTCATCCAGTCGCCGTAATCTTTTTCGGTTTTGAACGGCTGGCTTCCCTGGCCGCTTCCATACAGCGGAAAAGTCAGCGGGAGGCCGCCAAACTGTGTAAACGGAATGTATTCCGGATGATAGGCATAGGCTTCAATCTTATCTTTTAAGGTATAGTCCAGTACATCATAGATTACTTTTTTCTCATCCGGAAGGTTTTTATAATCAACATTCTCAAGCTGTTTCTGTACGGAATGATAAAACGCCACTTCCCCGGAAATAAAATCTTTGTCAATGGTAATCGGAAGCTGGTCATTGTATCTTAAATCGCCCTGTGAAGTTGCTTCCAGAGGGTACATCTTCAGATACTGCTCATAATAATTGGAAGCTATGGAATCCAGGTTGGAAGGGGTCACTTTTGTTAAAGGGGAATCTGATTTTTTGCAGGAAATAAGACTTGCTACTAAACCTAAACCCAGAATACTTTTCGATACAATGCTTTTCATTTTTCAGAATATTTGTGAGGCAAATGTAAATATTAAAACAATAATAAAAAGGCAAAGATTATTTTTTAGCTCTGATTTTCTCAATGCCGCAAAAAATTCTGCCTCTGATAAGTCCGCGAAATCTTTTCTGAAATTTCGTGATGATATGGTTTAAAGTAAATGGTACGGGATTAATTTTTATGTACAGTCCACTTTTTTAGCCCCGATAGAAACGGTTACCCCACAGCAGGAGAGGCAGAAGCGGCTGTGCGAGGAGTAAGAGTGGATAGCGGGAAACAGCTCCTGAAATAAAATTCTGAAGTTTAAGGTTGCTATCTTTAAAATACTCTTTAAGCAAGGCTATTTTAAATTATCAATTATTTTTTAAAAATAATTTTCAAAAAATTTTTCACATTCAATCTATTGTTTATCTTTGTTGAAAACGTTTAACAATCATAGTATTACAGTTCTTTTTTAAGAAATAATGAAAGGGATTTTAAAAATTTACCATCCGGAGGAAACGCTAAAGTACAATATCAGAAACACTTATTGTAAAGCGGTTTACAGCAACCAGCAGCATTTATTAGAGGTTGAAATAATTACGGATGACAGCCTGGATCATGTAGATGATGATTCTCTGCAGTACAACTTTCCGCAACTTTCACTTGAAGTTTTTGATTTCCCCCTGGAATCAGGTGAAATAGAAGGGAAAACCATCAGGATCAACGATTCAGACGAAGATACTTTTACCGAAGTGGATCTGTTTGATGATGAAGATGCTTTTATTTATGATAATGAGCTCCAGTTTGAAAAAAACGAAGAAGATGTGCTCCAGGTAATCTGGAAAGGCACCATTGATGATTTCTATACCGGATCAGACACCCCGATTCCTTTCAGGCTGAAATGTGAATTCAAGCAGGATGATATTGTGGTAGACGAAGACTAAAAAGTCTTTCTCCAGATAATTTATACAAGTAATTTCTTTTCAAAAACGGTTTGAAGAGAAATTTGCTGTTTTGGGTAATAATAGATTTTAAGTGGTTTTTAAGCAATTTTTAAGAGAACATTTCATAATATTCCATTACATTTGTCGTTACAACTTTTATAAAAATACATATTAATGCTGTTAACGGAACTTACTCAGATTTTATTCGCACAGGTTACAACATCTGCGGTGGCAGAGGCTCCCAAGAAAGTATTTTCATTCTGGGAAATTATGTTTCACGGAGGAATATTCGCAAAAATAGTAATGGTTACAGTATTGTTACTGGGGATATTCTCGGTCTATCTTTTCTTTGAGCGGTTTTTCTTCATCAAAAGGGTCACCTCAAAAACCGATGCCGATTTCATGAATAACATTGAAGATTTTATCAAAGAAGGGAAGATTGAATCTGCAGCAGATTACTGTAAAAGGCAGAATTCGCCGGAAGGAAGAATCCTGGAGAAAGGAATTTCAAGACTGGGGCGGCCGGTTTCTGATATTGTCAGCGCCATGGAATCCCAGGCACAGGTTGAAGTGGCAAATATGGAAAAAAACCTGAACCTTTTGGCCGTAGTACCCAGTATTGCTCCGATGCTCGGGCTTTTGGGGACCGTAATCGGGATGATTATTGCATTCTTTGATTTATCCAATATGGAAGGGGCTTTCTCCCCGAAAACGCTTTCCGAAGGAATCTATACGGCATTGGGACAGACGGCAGTCGGTCTGGCCGTAGCCATTCCGGCGAACTTTTTCTACAATATCCTTTTAACGAGGATTGATAAGTTTGTTCTGAAAGCACAGAATATGTCCGGTGAATTTCTAGATTTAATCAACAAACCTTTATAATATTTCAATGAAGATTCAGAGAAAAAATAAAGCCCGCCCGGAATTCAGTTTAGCTGCGATGACAGACGTTATCCTGCTGATGCTGATCTTCTTTATGATCACCTCCTCTGCAGCCAACCAGAGCGCGATTGATGTAAAGCTGCCAAAAACAGGGGCTGTTGATGACAACATTCCGAATCCGCTTACCGTAAGCATCAAGCCGGACGGATCTTATTTTGTAGATGACAGTCCTGTGAATAAAGGAGACTTAGAGCAGGTGGTAGTGAATAAGCTTGCCGGCCAGACCAATAAGTCCTTTACCATCCGGGCAGATGAAAACACGATGCATAAAGACGTGGTTTTTGCGATGGAAATTGCTGAAAAACATAAGTTTAACATTGCCATTGCAACCGTTAAAGATAAATAGCCAATCAATCCGGAAGATCCGGTAAGATCATGTAAAGATGAGAAGCGATAGTATAGGTAAGAATGAACAGAACAGAGACCGGATAAAAAGCGCGCTGCTTTCTGTCCTGATATGGTCTGCCATCCTGCTGTTTGTTTTTTTATATAAATTAAAGCCGAAGCCTCAGGGGCAGGAGCCGGAAGTGATCACGACCATGCTGGTGAACTTCGGGGACAACAGGAACGGAAACGGAGCGGAGGAGCCGGCTGACCAGCCGGGAAGCCTGGCAGCACCGTCAGAAATTACTCCGGACCCTTTAGAAGCGGCTGTTCCGGAAACAAAAACAGTGATTGAACCCCAGCCTCAGCCGGAAACCAAGAAATCCGAGGCTAAAGATAAGATCATTACCGGGAATAATGCTAAAGTTACGGTTCCTAAAAAAGAAGAATCAAAAGAGAATAAAAAATCAACGGCCAGCACAAGTGCTTCCAAAACTTCAAAAAAATCCGGTGCGGCAACGGCCAATTCAAAAACCGGAAACGGGGACGGTAAAGGCACGGCAGCAATCGGCAACCTGATCAGGGGTAGAGGCACCAAAGCCGGAAGCCAGGGCGACGGCGACGGAATCGGAAATGCCGGGGATCCGTTAGGCGGTGACGGGAATGGCGACAGCAAAGTGGGAATCGACCGCAAGCTGGTCGGGTTTATTCCCGGGACCATGGGCCGAGGCGGTTCTCAGCCGGCCAACAGCTGTACGGCAAGCGGAACCATTACGGTAGCTTATACGGTAGATAAGGCAGGAAATGTAGTTTCCGCAAGAAGATCAGGCGGTACAGCCGATCCGTGCATCGCATCAACCGCCGTTTCATGGGTAAAAAGATACGTAAAAGCGGAAAAGTCCGGTGTATCTTCCACCGGAACCTATAAAATTACCTTCTAAAATTTAAAAGCACTTTATTTACTTTATGATTCAAGTGCTTTTTTTATTTCATTAATCCTGTTGATCACCGGAAGCGCAAAAATTCCGCTGGTCTGCAGGTACAGTTCATAACATGTTTTTGATTTGTCTAACCAGTCTGTATTGTTATTCTGCCTGCCGGTAAAATAGAAAAGGTTTCCCAGCATTTCATAATAATCCTTATGGTCCCTTTCCTGTCTTTCATTAACCATTTCAATAAGTTCTTCTTTGGATTTTGAGGAAATTTCAGTAAAATCCATTTTAAAAATATCCTTCATTAAGGAATCGAAATCCAGCTCTTTCTGCATCAGGCTTTCTTCAGGCTTATCAAGGATCAGTTTTTCCAGTGCCTGGGTCAGCTGGCGGATCAGGCGCAACGTAAATTCTTTATCAGTAATCATATAATATATTTTGAATTAAAAGTTTAAGTAATCTTCTGTATGGGTTAATTCGCTCCACCTTGCGGAAAGGAATTTTGCATAATGGGCAGATGAAATTCCGTATGTCCCCAGTGAATGCCCGTCATTCACTTCTATCAATACGGTTTCATTATTTCCGGTAATACCAAAGTCCAAGGCATATGAATTGGGCTGAGAGGTAAACCGCTCAATGGCATCTTCTGCCGTTTTTACGTCTAATTTCGTATCCCAATCGCCTTTGTACCTTCTGATATCCAGGATTTCTTTATACCGGATGAAACAGCGCCATTCCGTTTTAAAGTCAATACGTTCTGAGCACCAGATTTCTGTATCTTTTTCCTGATCAATCAATCCCAGGAAATCCATTTCATGTCTGATGACCTTTCCAGCAAATAATTTGGTCTCGGTTTTGGGCTTAATGAAGATATTCCGGCTGTTTTTATCCTTAAAAATGGTATTGACAGTGGATTCCCATACTTTTCTTTTTAAAAACGGCTTTAATTCTTCAGGATAATCTATTTCTTTATCAGTACGGGCTATATTCAGGTTTTTAAGCCTTTTCCTTACATTTCCAATGCCGCCGACTAATATATTCTCAGGATTGTCATCTGAAATTTCGTCTGCATTGACAAAATTCCCGGTTTCATAGCCAAAATTTCTGAAGCCCTCGAAAGCTACAAAAGCATTAATATTATAGAACTCACCATCTTTATCAGTCTGAATATAGGCTTTCATAAATTCAGGTTAAGCGAAGAAAAGATAAGCCAAAGCAATTGCCGTAATAACACCTACCAGATCTGCCAGAAGCATGGCCACCACTGTATATCTTGTGTTTTTCACGGCTACAGCTCCAAAATAGACGGCGATCACATAAAAAGTTGTATCTGAGCTCCCCTGGAGAACCGCTGCCAGTTTGCCCTGGAAACTGTCGGCTCCGAAGGTTGACATGGTATCCACCATCATGCCCCGTGCTCCGGAACCTGATAATGGTTTGATTAAAGCAGTTGGAAGCCCGTCCACGAACCTTGCATCCAGATCTGCCCTGTAAGCAACCCATTTCATGCCGTCGATAACTACATCAAAAACCCCGGAAGTCCTTAACAGGGAAATGGCAATCAGCATCCCGACCAGGTAAGGGATAATTTTCACACAAGTCCAGAAGCCCTCTTTTGCCCCTTCGATAAATGCATCAAAAACATTGATTTTCTTATAAACCGCACCCAGGACAATCGCCAGGAAAATAAAGAGGATCAGTCCGTTGCTCAGTACTTTGCTGAAAATATCCAGTTCATCTTTATTTAATTGTACCAGATACAGAACCAGCAGCGCAATCATTGCGGAAATCCCGCCCACATAGGCAATAACAACCGGTTTTAATAAGTTGATCTTCTGGTATAGTGAAACGATGACCATAGCGGCTAAAGTTGCGGCAAATGTTGCAATCATGCAGGGAAGAAAAATATCGGTCGGAGTTTTTGAACCCATGGAAGCCCGGATGGCGATAATCGAAACGGGAATCAAAGTCATTCCTCCGGCATGAAGGCAGAGGAACATGATCTGGGAATTGCTCGCGGTATCTTTATCGGGGTTCAAAGACTGCAGGCTTTCCATCGCTTTCAGTCCGAATGGCGTGGCCGCATTATCCAGTCCCAGAAGATTGGCACTGAAATTCATCAGCATATGTCCGAAAGCAGGGTGGTTTTTGGGGATGTCCGGAAACAGCCTGGAGAAAAAAGGCTGGATCAGCCTGCTTAAAAGATTGATGCCGCCTGCTTTTTCAGCAATACTCATGAATCCCATGAACAGCGTCATGATACCAATAAGGCCGATGCAGATCTTTACTGCCGTTTCAGAAGTCCCGATAACGCCATCTGCTTCCTGCACCCGGTACACCTTCACTTCCTGTTTCAGGGAATCCGTTTTATAATGGATGCGGCTTTCTGCAAAGTCAGGCTTTTTCATCAGGCTGTCCCGCACCACAGGAGACAAAGTGCTTATTTTCTGTGTGGAGATCTGCACGGTATCGCCGCCTTTTCCTACCACCATATCATTAAAAATGGTTTGGTAATGGCTTGATGAAATGTATTTTATACCGGCAATGGCAATGGCAATAATGATGAATGCCGACCAGATTCTGCTGAGGACCATAGATTAAATTAGATGGGTTAAACTTATCAAAAAAACTTCAGATTACAAAGCAGGCAGGTACATTTGAACATTTGTAAATGCTGGATAACCCGGAAATGTTCAGTATCCGGCTGTACAGGAAACGTCTTTTATCGGGAGCTTGTTCCGGCTATCCACTTTTACTCCTCGCGCAGCAGCAGTTCCCGGCCTGCTGTGGGGTAACCGTTTCTATCCGGGCTAGGGATGTGGCAGGGAGTGAATCCTCAGGCTTTTTCTTATAGAAGAGAGAAGTTTATTGTTTCGGATCAGTCCCGTCAGAATTCTTATACATTTTCACTGTTATTCCGGAAGATAAAAATTTTAAAATTAGAAATGTTATTCCTGATTTGAAGCGGAGGGTTAAATCCAGTAAGCAGATGGATAACCGGATGATAAAAGCATGATCGGTTGAATATTTAAGCTTAGATAGAAAGAAATGCTACTGAAGCTGTTGTTACTTACATGTGTAAGGTAATGGTAATTATTTTAATTCCAGATATTTAGCTATTTTGTGTTAAAGGCACGGATAATGTACGGCAGGAATTTCAAACAGCTCTATTTCTCGTCCAGATACACCAGGAAACCTTCAAAATCGTCATCTGTATCCTTCAGTATTTTGGCATCTTTCATTTTTTTCTCCAGTCCGTTGATGAAAAAGCTCTTTTCAAAAAACTGGCGGTGGACGCCTTCAAGCATTTCCATAAAATAATCCATTCCTATCTTGTTGTTGTGAAGATCCATTTTGGTTTCCAACAGCTTGTTGGGGAAAAGTTCTTCGTGAAGATCCGTAATTCTTTTGCAGAAATCCAGGGCTTTTTCAGGAGAAGAGACCTTGCAGCAGTACATCAGGATAAAACAGCACCAGAGTGCATGCCTGAATGAATTTCCGATGCCGTTGGTAGAGGCCGTATCCGGAAATTTTCTCTGAGCAATGCTGTACGCTTTAAGCGTAGCGTAAAAACTCAGTACAGCAAAAACAGGATGGGGGAGAACAAGCGACAGAAGGCGCATGATCTTTTTTAAGCTCATACTCCGGATGGTGTTGAAAAATATTCTGAAAGTCCTCATCAATAAAAATCTCTCCCTAATTAATCAGGGAGAGAATATCTTGTTATACTATTTTAGGCTTTTACCGTCAGTAGATTGATTGTTTTAGCAACAATATCCTTTATTTCGGTTCTTTTTACAATGAAATCCACAAATCCTTTTTCCTGAAGGAATTCAGAAGTCTGGAACCCTTCGGGAAGGTCTCTTCCGATGGTTTCGCGGATTACCCTAGGTCCTGCAAAACCGATCAGCGCCTTAGGCTCAGCCATAATGATATCGGCTGTCATGGCAAAAGAAGCCGTAATTCCTCCGAACGTCGGGTCGCACAGATAAGCAATATATAAAAGGCCTGCTTCTGAAAGCTGTGCCAGCTTTGCCTGAACCTTAGCCAGCTGCATCAGGGAATAAGTAGCTTCCTGCATTCTTGCCCCTCCCGACTGACAGATAATCATATAAGGAAGCTTCTTTTCTATGCAGTAGTCAACAGCTCTTCTTATTTTTTCTCCCATGACAGAACCCAAAGAACCTCCGATAAAGGCGAAATCCATACAGGAAACCACCATTTCGGTCCCTTTTACGGTTCCTACCGCATTTCTGATGGAATCGGTAAGTTTGGTCTTGGCTCTTACCTCTTTCAGCCGGTCTGCATAAGGTTTCGTATCCTTAAAGTTCAGGATGTCGATACTTTCAACATTGGCATCCAGCTCAGTGAACTTCCCTTCGTCAAAAAGGATATCAAAAAATTCGGCACTTCCTATTCTTACATGAAAGCCGTCTTCAGGAGAAACATAGTTGTTTCTCTTCAATTCGTCATGCTCAACAATTTTTCCGGAAGGAGTCTGATGCCAAAGACCTTTGGGAACGTCTTTTTTCTCATCAGTAGATGTCGTGATATTTTGTGCTTTTCTTTTAAACCACTCGAATGCCATAGTGTCTGTATTAGTGTATAATGAAGAAAAGTACAATGTTTAAAGTAGAATGCAGTTAATTACATTTTACGCTATACATTGTACTTTTTACAAAATTATTTTAAAGTATTTATGTTATTTAAATCTTCAAATGCGCGAACCAGCCTTTTAGAGAATGTTTCCTCACCTTTTCTTACCCATACCCTCGGGTCATAGAATTTTTTGTTCGGTTTTTCTTCTCCGTCCGGATTTCCGATCTGGGCTCTCAGATAATCAATATTGTCAACCATGTAATCTCTTACGCCTTCCGTATAAGCAAACTGCAGATCGGTATCGATATTCATTTTGATAACTCCGTAGTCAATCGCTTCCCTGATTTCTTCCAGTGTGGACCCGGAACCTCCGTGGAATACGAAATTCACCGGCTTTTCAGCAGTCCCGAATTTCTCCTGAACATATTTCTGGGAATTGTCAAGGATTTTCGGGGTCAGGACTACGTTTCCTGGCTTATATACGCCGTGTACATTACCGAAAGCGGCTGCAATGGTAAAGTTTTCAGAGATAGCTTTCAGCTTTTCATACGTATAAGCTACATCTTCAGGTTGCGTATACAGTTTTGAATTGTCAACATCAGAATTGTCAACACCATCTTCTTCACCTCCTGTAACACCGATTTCCACCTCAAGGGTCATCTGCATTTTAGCCATTCTTTCGAAATATCTTGCAGATGTTTCAAGGTTTTCTTCAAGGGATTCCTCAGAAAGGTCAAGCATATGGGAAGAGTACAGTGATTTTCCGGTCTGTCTGAAGAATTCTTCGCTGGCATCCATTAAGCCGTCGATCCAAGGCAATAATTTCTTGGCACAGTGGTCCGTATGAAGAATTACGGTAGCTCCGTAAGCTTCTGCCAGGGTATGGATGTGTTTCGCTCCGGCTACACCTCCCAGAATGGCCGCTTTCTGTCCATCATTGCTTAACCCTTTTCCTGCATTGTAGGCAGCACCTCCGTTAGAGAACTGGATAATAACAGGCGAGTTCAGCTTTGCTGCAGTTTCCATTACTGCATTTACATTGCTGGAACCAATGACGTTCACTGCGGGTAATGCAAATTTGTTTTCTTTAGCATGCTGAAAAATATCGGTAACTAATTGACCTGTGGCAACTCCTGCCGGGAAAATTCTGCTCATGTTTTACTTTTTAATATAAATTATTCGGATTGTAAAATTCCTGTAAAGGTAATCATTTTTGCTTAATTGCTAATTTCTTTTGTCCCGCCCCCAAAGCAGCTTTTGGCGGATGGTTTCATAGAAGCTCAGGTTATTGGGCTGCACGAGAAGGATCTGGAAATTTGCTTTTCTGATGATAATTTCCTTATCTGTTTCTATGTGGATCAGTCTGGAGTCCAGGGAAAGGGAGTATTGTGATACTCGGCTCTCCACTTTAAATTTAATTTCAACCCGGTCATTGACCACCAGCGGCCTTACGTTAAGGTTGTGAGGGGCAATAGGGGTAATGACAAAATTTTCGTTGTTCGGGGAAATAATGGGCCCGCCACAGCTCAGTGAATAAGCGGTAGAACCTGTAGGCGTGGAGACGATGACCCCGTCTCCCCAGAATACATTCAGGAACTCATTATTAATGTAAGAATCTACCGTTACCATCGAAGTGGTTTCTTTTCTGGATAAGGTAACGTCATTCAGTGCATACGGGAAAAAACCTTCCAGTTCGGGCGAAACCACCTGGATCACGGAGCGCCGGCTTGTTTTTACGTCGCCTTTTAAAATGGAGTCCAGTTCATTGAAGGCTTCTTCTTTGGTAAAACTGGCCAGGAAACCTAATCTGCCGGTATTTACCCCTACGATAGGGATTTCAAGATCCTCTATAAAGGTCAGGGAATTGACAATGGTGCCGTCCCCGCCGAAGGTAAAGAACAGGTTTACTTCTTTATCCAGAAGGTCCTGTTTGCAGTTAAAGGTTTCAAAAATTTTTGAAAACTGAAGCGCTTCAGCCATTTCATCATATAAAACAGACTTTATCCCTCTGTTTTCAAGCTCGGAAATAAACTTGCTTAAATATAAAAAAGTATCAAGATCTTTTTTCTGGGAATATATAGCTGCCTTCATTGGTATTATATTTCTATGAATTTCTGGAAAAACCCGAACCTGTCCTGAAACAGATCAGATTTGTCATCAGAATAATATTTCTGTACAATCCTGTAATCGTAACGGTCAAATGTTTCATCAATGGAGCTCAGGTTTTCATTGCTGATCTTAATGGTCACATGAATTGCCTCATCTGACATAAAACTGATAAAAGCCCCGTAAAATTTAGAGTTATTGCTTTCAACGATGTTGGCAATTTCCGTCATTGAATATTTCCTCGCAGGCGTTTCCACGGTGAGAATAGCCCCTGATTCTGAAAACAGCGGATATTTTGAAAGATCCTGGAAAATATCTTCACAGCTGATGTACCCGAGGTATTTTTCATTCTTGTTGATCACCGGGACCACATTGGCATTGAATGTATGAAACAACCGGATGCTGTCCATGATATTATTGTCATCAAGGATCGCGAAGCGTTCAATCTGGTGTTCAAGATCCTTCAGCGTGCCTTCTTCTTCATAGAGAAAATCTTCGGCAATCGCACCGTAAAAATGATTGGATTTTTTAATGAAAATATGAGAATATCCAAATGCGTCTATCATGTCCCTTGCTGATTCTATAGAGTCAGTCAGATTAAAACACGGAAAATCTTTTGAGATATAGTCTTTGATAAACATTATGCTAATTTATAAAAAATTAAATGAAACTTTTTCTGAAACGCTAATTTTTTTTTATTAAAAAATAAAAAAATGATTTTAAAATTTGCCCGTGACGAAAAAATAGGTATCTTTGTCGCCTTTCATTTTTACTTTTTATTAGATTTATTTCAAACTGCACTGTCTGTTAGGCATTTGCAGTTTTTTTATTGCCATATTTTGGCAAATTCCCACATCACAATTCCTCCGCAAACGCTTACATTTAAAGAATGCTTGGTTCCCAGTTGCGGGATCTCAATAAAAGAATCGATATGATTCAATGCTTCATCACTGATCCCTTCCACTTCATTTCCCAGAACCACCGCATATTTTTTGGAAGGATCAACAGAAAAATCCGTGATCATCCTGCTGTTGGTGGTCTGCTCGATACCCACCACTTCAAAACCCTGCGATTTCAGATGATGGATAGCCGTATTGATATCCGGCTCATGGCTCCAGTCCACACTTTCCGTAGCACCCAGCGCGGCTTTGTGAATTTCACGGTGGGGCGGCTGAGGCGTAATGCCGCAGAGGATAATTTCCTGAACCAGGAAGGCGTCCGCTGTCCTGAATGTTGCGCCCACATTATGCATGCTCCTGATGTTGTCCAGCACCACGACCAAGGGAATCTTTTTAACGGTTTTAAAAGTTTCAACGTCGATCCGGTTAAGTTCTTCCAGTTTTAGTTTATGTACCAATTGTCTGTATTTAATGGGGTTATGAATAATATTTACGATCTTTAACAGAATAAAGATTTTTATTAGGATAGGCCCATGATCTGATGGACGCTCTTTTCAATATTCTGGGCAATCGATTCCATGGGGATATCATTTTCATCATTGCTGAACGGGTCTTCAATTTCTTCGGCAATCATTTCAAGGCTCATTAAAACATAATACACAAAAACCGTCAGCGGAATCATGAACAGACCGATAGAGATGACATACGCCACCGGTAAAGCCAGTACATAAAGAATGATGAATTTCTTTACGAAAGAAGAGTAGGAATACGGAATCGGGGTGTTCTTGATCCTTTCACAGCCTCCGCATACATCAAGAAACCCTGAAAGCTGCGTATCCAGATACAGCATTTCCATATCTGAAATTTTCCCCTGCTTTTTGAGCTGATGCAATTTATGGGTTAAAAGAATAATGATTTCGCTGGGCCCGTGATGCTTTAT
Source organism: Chryseobacterium sp. JJR-5R (assembly GCF_034047335.1). Taxonomy (NCBI): domain Bacteria; kingdom Pseudomonadati; phylum Bacteroidota; class Flavobacteriia; order Flavobacteriales; family Weeksellaceae; genus Chryseobacterium; species Chryseobacterium sp. JJR-5R. The sequence continues at coordinate 4,149,006 of NZ_CP139137.1, read as the reverse complement.
GTAGTCTTCGATTTCAGAATAGTCTTCATCCAATGCCAGTCTTGTGGATTCTTTGGAAAGATGCTGTGCCAGAAAATGCGGAAAGTATTTCAGGTATCCGGCGATCTGTTCCAGGTCCTGCCTGTCGTTTTCAAGAATAGATTTGATTTTAATCGCAAAGTTGCGTGAATCATTGACCAGTTTGCCCCAGAGCTTCCTGCCTTCCCACCATCGGTCATAAGCCGTATTGGTCCTGAAAACCAGCAGCAGGGACAGTACAAAACCCAGCAGCGAATGGATCATGCTGACATTACTGATGGGTGATTTTGAAGAAAGATGGAGGTATTCCACTTCCAGGTATTCAATCCCCCAGGAGTATAATCCAACCAGGATCATCGTCGGAAAAAGGATCTTCATCGTATCACTTTTGTGCAGGCTGAAAAGGATTTTCAGAAAATGTTTGGTATTGTAAACTCTCATAAGCAGGGTTGCTGGTGCAAAGATAAAATTTTCATTTTGATCACCGCTTCGCCGGAAACGATTAATTACGCGGTCTTTTCATTTCTTTATGAGATTAATCTGTAAGATGATATTGCATAAAAATACTTCAATCGGCATCATATATATATTGATTAAGAAAAGCAAGCCGGAGAACCCTGAAAGAATAATGTTTCCCGTTATGCTTTTCAAAAACTTTAATCCTTTTATTTTATTTCATACTTTTACCATCCTAATTTTAAGATCGATTTTAATGGCAAAGGCAGTGAAGAAAGAAACTCCGTTAATGACACAGTACAATACCATCAAGGCCAGATACCCTGATGCGCTTTTGCTATTTCGGGTAGGGGATTTTTACGAGACTTTCGGGCAGGATGCCGTTAAGACCTCTCAGATTTTAGGGATTGTCCTTACCAAAAGAGCCAATGGGGAAGGACATATCGAACTGGCCGGGTTTCCGCACCATTCAGTAGATTCTTATCTCCCCAAACTGGTAAGAGCCGGAATGAGGGTAGCCATCTGCGACCAGCTGGAAGATCCTAAAACCGTAAAAGGGATTGTAAAAAGGGGCGTGACGGAGCTGGTTACTCCCGGCGTTACTTTCAATGATCAGGTTTTGAACTCAAAAAAGAACAATTTCCTGCTTTCCCTTCATAAGGAAAAAGAAAGGTTCGGGATTGCCCTGGTGGATATTTCTACCGGAGAATTTCTGGTAAACGAAGGAAATCTGGAGAAGCTTCTTCACATTGTCAATACTTTTGATCCCAGTGAGATTATTTACCAGCGAAGTGCCCAGATCCCGGAACAGTTTAAAAATAAAAATGCCTTTAAGCTTGAAGACTGGGCTTTCCAGTATAATTTTGCTTATGAAAAGCTGACGAACCATTTCAAAACCAATTCTTTAAAAGGCTTCGGTATTGAAAGCCAGCCGCTGGCCATTACAGCCGCAGGCGCTATCTTTGCCTATCTGGTAGAAGATACGCACCATAATTTACTGTCCCACATCACCAAAATCCAAGTTATCCCGCAGGAAGATTTCCTGATGATGGATCATTTTACCTTAAGGAACCTGGAAATTATCTGCCCAAGCAGCCCGCAGGGCAAGTCATTGCTGGATATTATTGACAAGACCTCCACTCCGATGGGCGGAAGGCTGCTGAGGAGAAGGATCATTCTGCCGCTGAAATCGGTAAGTGAAATCGGGAGGAGGCTTTCTTTAATTGATTTTTTAAACGAAAACGACCCTCTTAAATATGAAATTTCTCAGTTACTAAAGTCGATTTCGGATTTAGACCGTTTGATGGGGAAACTGGCTGCAGAGAAAATTTCACCTAAAGAATTAGGCTATCTCCGCCAGAGCCTGATCAGTATCCATAAAATCAAGGCTTTGCTGCATCCTCATGCCGATGTTCTTGCATGGCTGGACCCTCTGTATGATCAGGATGAACTGATTAAATGCCTGCAGGACCACCTCAATGATGAGCTGCCGGTGAACCTGGCCAAGGGAAATGTGATTAAGGAAGGGATTTCTGAGGAACTGGACCATCTGAGAGGGCTTCAAAGCAAAGGACGCGGATTTCTGGATGAAATGTGCCATAGGGAAGTTCAAAGGACAGGGATTTCAAGCCTTAAGATTGATTTTAATAACGTCTTCGGATATTATATCGAGGTCAGGAATACCCATAAAGATAAAGTGCCCGCCGATTGGATCAGGAAACAGACCCTGGTGAATGCCGAACGTTACATTACGGAAGAACTGAAGGAATATGAAAGCCAGATTCTGGGAGCCGAAGAAAAAATCGGGGTTCTGGAACATGAGCTGTACCGGAATGTCTGTACCGAAACCATGATCTATATTGACCGGATTCAGGAAAATTCAAACCTCATCGCACAGCTGGATGTTGCGGTAGGTTTATCTGAGCTGGCCGTTTCCGAAAGCTATACCAAACCGGTTTTAACGGAAACTTTTTCAATCGATCTGAAAGAAGCCCGGCACCCGATCATTGAGAACGCGCTTCCGCTGGGTGAAAAATATATTCCGAATGATATTTTCCTGGATAAAGATTCTCAGCAGATCATCATGGTTACCGGCCCGAACATGGCCGGTAAATCGGCCATCCTCCGTCAGACGGCCATTGTCTGCCTGATGGCACAGATCGGAAGCTTTGTACCGGCGAAACATGCGGAAATCGGCATCCTGGATAAAATTTTCACCCGGGTAGGTGCATCGGACAATATCTCTGCCGGTGAATCCACCTTTATGGTCGAAATGAACGAAGCCGCCAATATCCTGAATAATATTTCTGAGCGCAGCCTGATCCTGCTGGATGAAATCGGGCGCGGAACCTCTACCTATGATGGGGTTTCCATAGCCTGGGCCATTGCAGAATACCTTCACCAGCATCCCACGCAGGCAAAAACCTTATTTGCTACGCATTACCATGAACTGAATGAAATGACGGTAAATTTTGAGAGGGTAAAGAATTTCCATGTTTCTATCCAGGAGAATAAAGGCAACATTATTTTCTTAAGGAAACTGATCCCTGGTGGAAGCGAACACAGCTTCGGTATCCATGTTGCCAAACTGGCGGGGATGCCTTCAAAAGTAGTCAACAGAGCCAATGAAATCCTGAAAACACTGGAAGCCAGTCGTACGCAGGGCACTTCGTCTGAAGGCATCAAAAGGGTAACAGAAGAAAACATGCAGCTCTCTTTCTTTCAGCTGGATGATCCGGTTCTGGAAAACATCCGTGAAGAACTGACAAAAATCGATATCAATACGCTGACCCCGATTGAAGCGTTAATGAAGCTTAATTCGATAAAAAAAATGATTGGAAAATAAATCCAATCATTTTTGTGTTTCAAAATGCATCGTTAACGGAATTCTGAACCTGTAACGAACTTTTTCACCGTTTCTTTCCGCCGGAATCCATTTGCCTTTAATTTTTGAAATGGCTCTTAAAGCTTCCTGATTAAATGGCTCATTATCTCCAATCGTTTTTATGTCTGTCATAGATCCGTCCGTATCAATGACGAAAATAATCTCACAGGTTTCTTTTTTCCCTGAATAAACGATTTTTCGCTTCCGGAAATTTTGATAAAGCATATCTTGGAACACTTTATTCCCTTTTAAAAACTGCGCCGGCTTTTCTGCATCAATGATTGCTCTGCCGTTTTTTTCTCTTATCACCAGTTCGTTCAGTTCCGTCGTTGCAATTGCCTGTTCCTGGGCCGGGCTAAAACCGCTGTATGCCAGACATAGGATTATTATTATCTTCATAAGTAAAGTAGGCCTTAGCCGCAAAATATCAATACTTTTTTAAAGTCAGAGGAAAAGTATACAGGTAACGGACGGGTTCGCCGTTGATGGTGGCAGGCTTCCATCTTACGAATAGCCTCCGCACCGCTACTTCTGCAGCCTGCCCGTGCTGTTTGTTGTCGCTTACCGCTGTTACATACCTTACATATCCGGTTTTTTCCACGATGAAATAAACACGGGTGTTGATCTGTTTGGATTTTACATCAATAACATCCATTTTCTCGGCAAACTTTTTTTTAAACGTCTCCATGCCGCCGGGGAATTCGGCAGGGACATCTGCTTTGGTAACCGCATCATCGAGTTTCATTTTTGTTTTCAGAACCGCATAATCCGGAAGCTGGGATACAGAGGCGTACTCCTGTGCCGCGATTGAAACACTGAAATATAAAGCTAAAAAAAACAGGATCTTTTTCATAATATGCAAAAATAAAATATGTTTTCAGGAAAGCAAAAAAGGCACCGAAGCCATCTTCAGTCTAAGCACCAGGCAGAGTAACGATCCACTTTATCAGTAAAACCAGCAGTGTGAGTACAGAAAATACCGTAAAGCCTGAAAAAATTCTCAATAAATGGGTTTTAATTTTTTTGTCGGGCTGCTTTATCTTTAATTTTGCAAGTGTAATAAAGCCTGCGTAATACATGCATAACAGAACCGGAGGAATAAAAATTAAAAATATAAAATCTGCCATATCGATAATGATTAATGTAACAGCGTTCAGGCCATAATATACATTCAGATGATCAAAATAAAGTTCAGTACAATCTATTTTCTGCTTACCCTTCTGCTTTTTGTCACGGAGGTATCCATTGCTACAAAGTTAAAGGATATTTTCTTTGTAAGGGCTTATCTCGGGGATGTTATTGTCGTGATGCTGCTGTATACTTTCATCAAAAGTTTCTTTGTCATTAACCGCAATGATCAGCTCATTGCAGGAATTTTCATTTTTTCCTGTTTCATAGAATTGGCGCAATACTTCAACATTGCTGAACGACTAAGTTTCAGGCCCGGCAGCCTGATGTATATTGTTATCGGGAATTCTTTTTCCTGGATTGATATTTTGTGTTACGCTGCCGGGTGTCTGCTGATGTTTGTATTCTTACAGATAAAAATAAAAAAGGATAATTTAAATTAGTTTAATTATCTCCCAAAGGTATCGTATTTATCCTCAGCATATTTGATGAAACGGTTCAGCAGGGTTACGTTTTCTTTTTCCATTGGTGAAAGATCATTGTCTACGTTATCTGAAACGGGGATGTACCAATCCGTCTGCTCGAAGAAATTTCTGTAGGTGGCCTTTTTAAATGAATAGCCATGCCTTGCAAAGATGGAGTTTTTAATAATTTCCAGGTCCAGCTTCCGTAAGTTTTTAAGGTCTTTCTCAGCCAGCTTCTGCTTAGAGGCGTTTATTCTGAACACGGCATCAGAAGCAATCCTGTTTTTGGAAGCGGTATAACTTTCTGTTTTCCCGGTTTCTTCATCCGTATATTTCTCAACAAAATTTTTGGGATTCTCCCAGTCGATCAGGTCATTATCCGGGCTCAGCATAAAATTCGGGTTGTAAGTGAACTCTTTTTTTACCAGTCTCACCCGTTTTGAAGATACTTTCACCGCAGATTTATTAAATGCGTTCCAGCTTCCTGTAAGGCTGTCATGGTTTAGTTTAACTTCAAACCTTCCGTCGGTTTTATTATTGCCCGGCTCATCCAGTACAAAAGATTTGGCTGCTTCATTAAAAACCCCGCGGAAAGGCCTCTGGTTTCCGTCTACAATGCTTTGTCCGTAAACGCTGTCTTTGGTAATCCTGTTGATCTTCAAAGAAATCTTTTTGAATACATCACCTTCATATTCTTCATCCATTTCAGGGGTGATCATCTCTTTTCCGGCAAAATCGCCCATATAAATCCCGTAGTATTCCTTATAAATTTCAGGCGCTGCCGCAGGGTCTTTTTTTGCTGGAAGGTTTTTTGAGGAAATGTCTGCCGTTGAGTCTTTTTTGCAGCTTATTAAGCTGATCGTCAATAATCCGGCTAATGCCAATGGTGTAATTTTCATATCTTTTTTTTTGTGATTAAATATTCAATTAATAATATATTCGGAACCCAGCCCAGCCATGCAATGGCCTGATATGCGTCCATCGGGTCCGGGTGGAATAAATATACAATAATTACTTTCCACATTCTTAGGGTGACTGCAGATAATGTAAGGGCAAAGCTCCGCCACATCCACTGTTTATGTTCCTTGAACTTCTGCTGCTTTGCCAGCCGGTAAGCCATAAAGGTTAAAAACCACCATAAACAGCCCAGAGTAACGAAAGAAATCTTCGATAGGGTTTCGCCATTGGCAAAAACCCCCATATAAATTCCGGACGGTGCCGCAAAAATCAGGATAAGGAAAATATAAATCTTCCCTGAATTTTTATGGAAATTTCCTAATCCGAAATTTTTTCTGAGAATGGCTGAAAATCCGCTCAGCAAAACAAAAATACTGGTATAGACATGGGTATAGAAAAAATACAGATACTCCGGCTGCTGCCCGATTTCTGTCTGCTTGATCATTAAAAAACCTACATCCGCTTTTGAAGGAATATATTCCAGCGTAATTTTTATCATCAACCAAAAGAAATACCCGAACCCGATGATTAAAAGGGTCTTAAGTATGTTTGGAATGTTTTTTTTGACTGAAAGCATTGATACTCTATAATTAAATTTACTTTAAATTCAGATCCTGCGCAATAAGCCATGCCTCGCTCCAGCACGCCTGAAAATTAAATCCGCCCGTTACCGCATCAATATTCAGAACTTCTCCGGCAATATAAAAATCCGGCAAAATTTTTGAAGCCATGTTTTTAAAGTTAATTTCCTTTAAATCAACACCTCCGGCGGTTACAAACTCATCTTTAAAAGTCGATTTTCCGGTTACCCGGAATTTTTTTCTGCACACGTTTTCAACGATCGCCAGCATTTCCTTTCCTGAAAGCTGGGCCACCTGCTTATTCAGGTCAACCTTTGAAACCTCCAGAATCCTTTGCCAAAAACGGTTCGTGATGTCAAATATTTTTGACTGCCCGATGGTTTTTTTTGGATTCGACTGCCTGAAATGCTGAAATAATCCTTCCGCATCCTCAATGTCTTTGGAAATAAAATTCACTTCAATTTCAAAGTTATATTTTGCTTTCGCCAGGTTGATCGCTTCCCACGCCGAAATTTTCAGAATCGCGGGGCCTGAAAGCCCCCAGTGCGTAATTAGCAGCGGTCCGCTTTCTTCCGTTTTTAAGGTTGGAATGGATGTTTCCGCCATTTCAAAACTTGTTCCGGCCAGGTCTTTCAGTAAATCATCTTTAATATTGAAGGTAAAGAGGGAAGGAACCAGATCAATGATTTTATGGCCCAAATGCTCGATCATTTTAAGGGATTTCGGGGAGCTTCCGGTTGCGTAGATTACAAAATCAGCTTCAAAATCGCCCAGGCTGGTTTTAATTACATATTTTCCGTCTGATTTTTCAATTTCCTTAACGGAGCATTTCGTCTTTACCTCAACATTTTTCTGTTGGATTTCCTGAAGTAAAATATTGATAATGGTTTGTGAAGAATTGCTTTCAGGGAAAACCCGGTTGTCATTTTCTATTTTTAAGGGCACATTGCGCCGCTCGAACCAATCCATGGTATCACCCGGCTGAAATTTGGTGAAAACACTTAACAGTTCCTTGTTTCCACGGGGATAGAACTGCACCAGTTCCCGCGGATCAAAACAGGCATGGGTTACGTTGCAGCGGCCTCCCCCGGAAATTTTAACTTTCTGAAGGACATCCGAATTCTGTTCGAGAATCGTAATCTTATATTTTGCTTCGTCAAGATTGGCTGCACAGAAAAAGCCTGATGCCCCGCCTCCGATAATGATAATTTGCTTCATAGTCTTTTAATCTTATGCTCAAGATTATTTTTGCAAAACTACAATTTTTATAAACCATCTTATTTGAGTAATTTTGAAGAATATAATTTTTTGGACTTTGATGAAATTACAAGCCATAACTTATGTTTTTTTGATTGCTGGTCTTCATTATTTATTCAATTTGTTATTCTATAGGATCTGAGTTGAATTGTAAACAGAGGTGTTAATATTCCTGCAGAATGATAACAAAGCGATGATTTTCTTAAGTATTATGACGGATAGGTTCAGGAGTTCATATTTTAAAACAATTTTTACATGATATTTTACCATAAATTCGAAGTACGCTGGAGCGATCTCGATGCCAACAAACACCTGGCAAACTCATCATACGTACAATACTGTGCACAAACCCGAATGGCTTTTATGAAGCAGGAAAAAATGGGTGTTACCCAGATGAGCCGATGGGGAATCGGCCCTGTGATCATGCATGAAAGGTTTTCTTTTTTTAAGGAAATATTTGCAGATCAGACCGTTGTTGTAAGCCTGGAAATTGATGCCTGTGCAGAAGACTGTTCCATCTACCGTTTTGTGCACAAATTTTATACGCCGGAAGGGGAGCACTGTGCCACTGCAGAAGCAACAGGGGTCTGGATTGATACGATGCTGAGAAAAATGACTACCCCGCCGGAAGATGTGGTAGAGGCAATGAATAAATATAGATCTCCGGAAACCGTAGTCTTAACAAGAGAAGATTTCAAAAAACTTCCTTTCCGTCCGGAAAATATTGATCCGGCAAAACTGAACTGATGATGATGGAAGATAAGTGGATATAGAATAAAAATATTCAAAATCATTTATCAAAATTATTTACCACTTATAATTAAAAGATATGTTTGAAGATAAAGAACCGGAATTGACGCCGATTTCCAAATTAGGGGAATTTGGCTTAATAAAACACCTGACAGAACATTTTCCGTTAGCCAACGGATCTTCTGAGCTTGGGGTGGGAGATGACGCAGCCGTGATCAATCCTGAAAATAAAAAAGTAATCCTTACTACTGATGTCCTGGCAGAAGGGGTTCATTTCAATTTAGGATACGTTCCGTTGAAGCACCTGGGATATAAAGCCGTTGTGGTGAACTTGAGTGATATTGCCGCGATGAATGCAACGCCGACACAGATTTTGGTTTCCCTGGCGGTTTCCAACCGTTTTCCGGTGGAAGCATTGGAGGAAATCTATGCCGGAATTCAGGCGGCCTGCAAAAGGTATAAGGTTGATTTAATCGGCGGGGATACAACGAGTTCCAATGCCGGACTGGTGATGAGCATTACCGCTGTCGGACTTGAAAATGACGAAAATATTGTAAAAAGAAGTACGGCAAAACCAAATGACCTGCTTGTGGTAACCGGCGATTTAGGCGGAGCGTATATGGGACTTCAAATCTTAGAAAGAGAGCATGCTGTGTTCTTAGCCGATCCGAATATGCAGCCGGAAATGGAAGGCTATGATTATATTCTGGAAAGGCAGCTGAAGCCGGAGGCAAGAACCGATGTGAAAGCCATATTAGAACAGCTGGATATCAAACCGACTTCCATGATTGACGTTTCAGACGGCCTGGCTTCGGAAATCCTGCATCTTTCTGACCAGTCACAGGTTGGATTCAGGCTGTATGAAGAGAAAGTCCCGATGGATAACCTGACGATTACAACGGCGGATGAATTTAATTTAAACCCGGTGATGGCTGCTTTAAGCGGAGGAGAAGATTACGAACTGCTGTTCACCATTTCCCCGAATGATTTCGATAAAATGAAAAACCATCCAGACTTTACGGTTATCGGCCATGCGGTTGAGAAAGAAGAGGGTAATTTTATGGTAGCCCGGGGCTCTAACCAGCTGGTTGCTCTAACGGCACAGGGCTGGGATGCTTTTCTGGGAAGCCAGCAGGGATAGGATAGACAAGTTATCATAAGAAACAAAAACCCCCTGTCAGAAAATTTAATTGCTGACAGGGGTTTATTTTTTAATAAGGCTGGGGCTGGTCTGTACATCTGAGATCTCCGGGAGGGCAATTGCCGCCACCGCCACCGCCCGGGCCGCCTCCTGCCGCAACGCAGGAACCTGGATTTCCGTCATCATTCATTTCACATGCTTTTCCATAAGCACATTCACAATCTGTCCAGCAATAAGCAGAATCTCCGTTGCTGTGGCAGCTGTCTATTCCGCCGAGAATGGCAGATAAATCTTTCCTGAAAAGTTTTTTGATGTTTTTCATAAGTTAAAATTTTGTGATTTGTAATGTTGAATATAGTAAAATTATCAATATAACAGCTTTATTGTAACGAATAATTTAACTATTGATTGATATTAATGAAAAAGCCCAGTAAATACCGGGCTTTTCTATATGATGCGTTGCTTTTATGACGAATGATTGATCATTATTTTTTAACAATATTAATGATCACCGCAACGGCTTTTTCCATGCTTTCCAGCGCCACATATTCGTAGGGCCCGTGGAAATTCATTCCGCCGGCAAAAATATTCGGGCAGGGAAGTCCCATATAGGATAACTGTGCACCGTCTGTTCCTCCTCTGATCGCTTTAATTTTAGGCTCGATTCCTGCTTCTTTCATCGCTTCTGCAGCAATATCAATGATATGCATCTTTCCTTCAAACTGCTGCTTCATGTTTCGGTACTGTTCTTTAATCTCAACTTCAGCCGTTCCTTCGCCGTGTTTCTGATTAAACTCTGCTACTTTTTCTTCCATGAATTTTTTTCTTGCTTCAAATTTATCAGCATCGTGGTCACGGATGATGTACTGAAGCTTAGCCTCGGAAATATCAGCATTCAGGTCCATTAAATGATAAAATCCGTCAAAGCCTTTCGTGGTGGCCGGAGTTTCGTCAGCCGGAAGCATCCGGGCAAATTCAGAAGCCAATAAAGCTGCATTTACCATTTTTCCGTAAGCATAACCCGGGTGAACACTCAGACCGTGGATTTTCACCACAGCTCCTGCCGCGTTGAAGTTTTCATATTCCAGTTCTCCCACTTCACTTCCGTCCATGGTATAGGCAAATTCTGCCCCGAATTTAGCAACATCGAATTTGTGCGCGCCTCTTCCGATTTCTTCATCAGGCGTAAAGCCCACGGCAATTCTTCCGTGTTTGATTTCAGGATGGGCAATCAGGTATTCTGCAGCGGTTACAATCTCTGCACAGCCGGCTTTATCATCAGCTCCGAGAAGCGTGTTTCCGTCTGTCGTAATTAAGGTCTGACCGGTATATTGTTTTAAACTTTCAAATTTTGAAGGTGATAAAGTAAATCCTGTGGCCTGATTCAGGAGCAGGTCATTCCCGTCATAGTTTTCCCATACCTTAGGCTTTACATTTTCCCCGCTGAAATCCGGAGAAGTATCGTAATGCGAAATAAATCCAATCGTGGGCCGGTCATTATTTTCAAGGTTTGAAGGGACGTAGCCCATGATATAACCGTTATCATCAATGGAGACGTCTTCCAGGCCGATGGTTCTTAATTCTTCAACCATATATTTGGCGATGTCCCACTGCCTTTCCGTAGAAGGAGTTGTTTCACTTTCTGCATCGCTGGTCGAATATATTTTTACATAGGTAAGAAAACGGTTCAGCAGTTTTTCTTTCCACAATGGGTTAAATTCTATTGCGCTCATTATTTATTCTTATAAATTTTATGCAAATATACAATGTAATTCGTTCATAGCGCCGGGATTGCCGAAGCGTGTTTTTATTTTTTATTATATTCCAAGTATCTGGAAAATGACCCGTAACGGATTTATCAGACTTCAATGCCGGGCTGTCAGTTCTATTTTTATTATTTAATATTATTTCACACCCTGCCTGTATTTTGTTATTCGGAACAAAGTATCGGGCATCTTATATCCGGTATTGAATTTTTAAATCAAGATATAAAAGATTGAGAATCAAAATAATGTTACCTTTGCTTAGTACGTAAACTAAATTGTTTAGTTTTATTATATTTGAAAAAATCAAAAAGTAAAAATGTTTCTTACTGAATGTCCGCGAGATGCCATGCAGGGCTGGGGAGAATTTATCCCTACCGATCAAAAAATAGACTACATCAATTCTTTAATGGATGTCGGTTTTGATGTCCTGGATTGCCTGAGCTTCGTATCTCCCAAAGCAATTCCCCAGATGGCTGATTCTGCTGAAGTAGCCGAAAATATAGATAAATCACGTTCCAATACAAAAGTTTCTGCCATTGTAGCCAATTACAGAGGAGCGGAGAAAGCGCTGAAGCACCAGTCGGTGGATATGATCGGCTTTCCGTTCTCCATTTCCGAAACGTTTCAGCATAGGAATACCAATAAAAGCCAGGAGGAAGCTTTTGGGGAGACGGTAAAAATGCTGGAACTCGTGAAACGGGAAGGGCGGCAGCTGAATATCTACTTTTCAATGGCATTCGGGAACCCGTACGGTGAAATGTGGAAATGGGAAGATGTGGATTTCTGGGCGCAACGGTTTTCAGAAATAGGCGTTAAAGATATTTTACTGTCTGATACCACGGGTGTTGCCACACCGGAAAGCATTGCTCTTCTGTTTGAGAAAATACCTTCAAAATATCCTGATATTAACTTCGGCGGGCATTTCCATAACCGCTATGAAGATTCTTATTCCAAACTAAAGGCAGCGTATGACCAGGGCTGTACAAGGTTTGACAGTGCGATCAAAGGTATCGGAGGCTGCCCGATGGCAAAAGATGACCTGGTTGGAAATATGCCTACGGAACAGGTGATTAATTTTATGAGTGTAGAAAAAGCGGAACACAAATTGAATCTGTTACACTTTGAAAGTTCTTACAATAAAGCAAAAGATATCTTTCATTTTTAAAGACAGGCCCTTTTAAAATTTAAATAGTATGACATCAAAAATAACATACCTAGGCGGACTAAGATGTTCGGCAGAACATTTACAGTCCGGAACAGTCATTGAGAGTGACGCGCCAACAGACAATCACGGGAAAGGAGAGAAGTTCTCACCTACGGATTTATGTGCAGCCTCGCTGGCAGAATGTGCACTGACTACGGTTGCCATTCTGGGCAAAGACAGAAATATAGATATCGACGGGGCGTACTGCACGCTGCAGAAAATTATGAAAACTGAGCCGAGAAGGATTGGTGAGATTGTTTGTAATTTTACGTTTCCGGGTTCGTTTTCAGATGCAGAAAAGGCGTTTATCGAAGAGACTGTTCATAACTGCCCGGTTTCAAGAAGCCTTCATCCGGATTTGGTACAGACCATGATTTTTATTTATCAATAGAAAAACCGCAGAGATTTCTGCGGTTTTTTATTTTTACGTCTGAATTTAAAGCATTCCCAATTCAAACTTCGCTTCTTCGCTCATCATGTCTTTGTTCCAGGTTGGTTCGAAAGTAAGTTCCAAATCTACTTCTTTCACATTTTCTACTTCTTTCACTTTGTCCTTTACCTCCTGCGGAAGACTCTCTGCAACGGGACAGTTAGGACTCGTTAAGGTCATTATGATTTTAACATCCGCATCGTCGGAGATCTGAACATCATAAACCAGTCCCAGTTCGTAAATATCTACCGGAATTTCAGGGTCGTACACGGTTTTCATGACCTTGATGATTTCTTCACCAATGTCGGCAATCTGATCGTCTGTAAATTTCATTTTTTAATCTAAATTGATATACCTTTTCAACAAATCTTCCTGACGCATGCGCCGGAAAATGTTTGCCAAAGTTAACACATCTTTTTCACAATAGTCAACAATTCGCTGCAAGTCTTTCTCTATGTAGTAAATTGATGAAACCATTGATCCGTCAATGTCATCCTTGGGAGTGGGAATCCCGAAAAGATGGGCCAGCAGTTCAAGGGATACAAAGCTTTTATAATCCCCGAATTTCCACAGTTCCATGGTATCAAGATGGGGGATTTCCCAGGGCTTTTTGCCAAACATCTGAAACGGTACGGGAGGCATTGTGCCGTTAATTAAAAACCGCCTGGCAATCCAAGGGAAATCAAACTCTTTTCCATTATGAGCACAGAGGATCACATCCCGGAGCCGCGGACTGTTAAAAATCTCACCGAATTCCAAAAGCAGTTTCTTCTCATCATCATCGGCAAAACTTTTTATTTTTAACGTGTCATTTTTTTCAATCATTCCGATCGTAATGCAGATGATCTTTCCGAACTCAGCCATGATACCGGCTTTTTCCGTATAAAATTCCTCTGCCGTGCTCTCATCTTTTCTCTGGAACCTGGTTTTTTTTTCCCAGAGCATCTGCTCTGTTTCTGATAAATGTTCCCAGGACCCAAAGCCCGGAACGGTTTCGATATCAAGGAATAAGATTCTTTCTAAGGGAATATTCTGTATCATTGGTTTTATTTTTTTGATGAATTGAGCTGAAAAATGGTGAGTAGCTTCAAGTGAGACTGGAACTAACCGACCGGCATTCCGTTCTTTGCAGGGAGAGAGGGCATCAGGAGCGTAACCTCTGCTTTATCTTCGCCATAAACTCCCAGCACCAGGCATTCACTGAAAAAGTTAGCGATCTGTTTCCTGGGAAAATTGACAACAGCCAGGATCTGCTTTCCGATCAGGTCTTCTTTGCTGTACAGTGAAGTAATCTGGGCAGAAGATTTTTTAATACCCAGGCCTCCGAAGTCTATTTCCAGCTGATAAGACGGGTTTCTGGCTTTTTCAAAATCTTTTACAGCAACAACAGTTCCGCACCTGATGTCTATCTTTTCAAAATCTGCCCATGAGATTTCTGGTTTTATAATCATGATATTAATTAGATGTTTGATTTTATATTGATCCTGATCCTGATATTACAGGCACCTGTTCCTGTTACAGGCAAATGTATTAAAATAATGAAATTTACAGTAATTTTCATACCGAAAATTCCGTACAGGTGATAAAGAAGCCTGGCATATTAAATATTTTCAGAATTCTTATGCGGTCCGCTATTTTTTAATCCACCACTGGCTGTCTTTCCTGTCAGACCTTTTTACGCCGTTATCCAGCAGATAGGAAAACCCGACCCCGAGCGTCTGTTTCAGCTGCGTCCTTTTAATCTGGTTATGGTCATACATAAGGTCAACCGTAATGTTGGAAGAGATAAATTTATTCACTTTCAGGTTTAAGATCATGCCGTATGACAGAACCAGCCTTTCGGGATGGTTCAGGTAGTTGGAGAAAACGGAAGCCGTATTGGTAACATGGATGTTTTCCATCAGCTTGAATTTGTACAGAGCCGTTCCTAAAAAACCGAACTGCAGCAGAGAATTATCGCCGTCAGCTTTTAAGCCGTACGTTCCCGCGGTCTGCAGCTCTTTGTCTAAAACCAGAGTCCATCTCGCGTTGCTGGGGCGCAGGGTCACATTTACATTGTCACTGGGCCTGTAAGTGATCCCCATCCCGAGATTCAGATAGCCGGGGGCCATAAAATTGGAGATTTTCTTCGCTGCAGGATTGTTGCCGTCTTCATATCCCACTGTAAACTGAGACTGGACGCCTGCCCCTACGGAAAGATACCAGCTGTCTGAAACCTTTCTGCCGTAATTGGTGGAAACATTGATGACATCCTGGGTTTTCCTGATCCCCAGCCCTTTAGTGTCATTCTGCCCGTAATTTAATAGAATAAGATTTTCCCACAGGTCCTTGCCTTTTTCATAGGTAATGTTATAATCAACCCCCAAGAGCCAGCCCACGTTATTTGCGCCTCCGCCAACCCAGTTTGAAAAGGCCGCCTGGTTGATCATTAAAGACTGTTTTCCTAGAACCGACCAGCTTTTTATCGTGTCGGTAACGATGGAATCTTTTTTTATTTCTTCCTGTGCGCTGGCAAAAAAGCCTGAAGAAAATGTAAGCAGTAATAAAAACTTATTCATTATTAATGATTTCATTTCACAAAAATTCTGTACAAAAGTATAAATATAAATTTGATCGTTTAGGGCTCAGCGGTTCAGTATTTTGCAGAGCAGAACATTATTCTCTGTTAAATTCGGTTGTTTTTGAAGATTTTAATGACAAAACAATATAGGAAAAGCATAGAGAAGTAAAAATCATTACTTTTTGGCTGAAACAGTTTTGAAACAAAATAATTCATCGACAAATTTTCCGAAATTGATCATTGGCTTTTCATTTGACGTAGAAACGGTATGTTAAAAAACAATGTAATTTCCAAAAAGGCGATTGTCAATCCTTTGCTGATGCTTATGGTCATGTGGTCAGGTTATTTCCTGCAGCTGCACGGCTTTTTTGGAAGTTGCTTCGGAGCCATTATCCCGCTCCTGCCGGAAGGCCTGCTCGGGATCGTTACGGCTCCGCTCCTGCACGGGAATATAGACCATATTGTAGGGAATTCTATTCCTATCGCGGCACTGATGTTCCTGCTGTATCAGTTTTATCCTCTGGTGGCAAATAAGGTTTTCATTATAGGATGGGTGGCCACAGGATTGCTGGTCTGGCTCTTGCCCCCGATTGATATCATGACGGGAAATTACCTTTATACCTGTACCATCGGTGCGAGCGGCGTAGTGTATGTACTGGCTTTTTTCCTGTTTTTCAGCGGTATTTTCAAATGGAATATGACGCTGCTGACCATTTCCCTGTTGGTCGTTCTGTATTACGGAAGCCTGATTTGGGGAATGCTGCCGGAGGAACTGTTCAGCAATCTTGAAGAGCCCAGCAAGATTTCCTGGCAGGCACACCTTGCCGGCGCCGTGGTAGGCGTTACCCTTGCCTTTATGTTTAGAAGGATAGGGGATAAAAAGAAGAGATACATCTGGGAATTCCCGAATTATTACAGTGAAAAAGATGATAAGCTGTGGCAGGAATACAAAGAAAATCATCCTGATGACTTCCTTGAGATGCCTTATAAGAAAAAAGACGATATCTGGGACCGCCTGGATGAATTAAGGGGAAAATAAAAGAGAATTTCCTACATTTGTGAAAACAGCACAAATGTACTCTGAAGAACATCTTTATGCCATTGCTTTACGCCAATGTGCCTTTATCGGTGATATTAATTTTTACAAACTTGTCCGTACTTTCGGGGGCGCCAAACCTGCCTGGGAACTAACACCGAAAGAATATAAAAAACTTGACGGTTTCGGCAAAAAGCTTATTGCGGATATCGGAAATCCTGAACACCTGAAGTTTGCTGAAGAAGAACTCAGGTTCTGCGAACAGAACGGTATAAAAATTAATCTCAGGCACCTGAACGGGCTTCCGCAGCTTTTAAACGAATGCGATGATGCCCCGGTTATTCTTTACCAGAAAGGAAATTTTGATGACCGTAAAGAAAAAGTAAGTATTGTCGGGACCCGGAATATGACCTCCTACGGAAGCCGCTTCATTCAGGATTTTTTTGAAGAAACACAATCCTGCCGTTACATTTCAGTGAGCGGCCTGGCTTTAGGAGTTGACAAGGAAGTCCACGAACAGTCTATCCTGCGGAATATTCCTACTGTAGCAGTGCTGGCTCACGGCTTTCACCTGTTGTATCCGGCTAAAAACAGGAAGCTGTCTGAAAAGATCCTGCAGGAAGGCGGAGCTTTACTGACGGAGTTCAATTCGTCTCGGAAGCCGGACCGGGAAAACTTCATTCAGAGAAACAGGGTGGTTGCCGGGATTTCACCGGCTACCATTGTGGTGGAAACCGCTTTCGGGGGCGGATCAATCAGTACCGCCACATTCGCCAACCAATATAACCGGGAAGTTTTTGCACTCCCGGGAAAAATTACAGACAGGCAGAGCCAGGGATGCAACCATCTGATTTATCAGAATAAGGCGGCAGCAATTTCCACAGTTAAAGATCTTGTAGACAACCTGAGACTTAATAAAGCGGAGGCGAAAACCGGAGACCTGTTTACCAGAAGTGAAGTGGCAGTCCGGTTAACTGAAAGCCAGGAATTAATATTATCTGTAATTTCAGACCATCCGAAGATTTCCCTGGATGATATGATTGAGAAAATCAGTCTCTCTTCCCATAAAATTTTACCGGTAATTTTAGAATTGGAACTTTTGGGGAAAGTAAAATCACTTTCAGGGAGGCAATTTATAGTCCTGTGACAATTAATGATTTCTTAATATTGCATTATTTTACATATAACATTTAATTTTTAATAATATAAATGAGTAAATTATTGATTTAATAATATTAAGTGTTTATTTTATTAAACTTTCAACAATCATTAATTAAGGTGTTGTGAATCTTGAAAAAAAAATTAAATTTGTTGACAATAATATTCAACCCTAATATATGGAACAATATAATATTGACCAGAAAATCCAAGAATTTATAGCAAAAATTGAGGCGAAAAACCCTAATGAGCCCGAGTTTTTACAAGCCGTAAAAGAAGTTGCTGTTACCGTAATTCCATTTATTATGACCAAAAAGGAATACACGGGAATGAAACTTCTTGAAAGAATGGCGGAAGCTGAAAGAATTATCATCTTCAGAGTTCCATGGGTTGATGATAAAGGCGAGATCCAGGTAAACAGAGGCTTCAGAATTCAGATGAACTCTGCCATCGGGCCTTATAAAGGAGGAATCCGTTTCCATCCTACCGTGAACCTTTCGGTACTGAAGTTCCTGGCTTTTGAACAGGTATTTAAAAATTCCTTGACCACACTTCCGATGGGAGGTGGAAAAGGAGGTTCAGACTTTGATCCGCAGGGGAAATCCGATATGGAAGTAATGCGTTTCTGCCAGGCTTTTATGACAGAACTGTGCAAGCACATCGGTCCTGAAACCGACGTTCCTGCGGGAGACATCGGTGTGGGAGCAAGAGAAATCGGATATTTATTCGGCCAGTACAAGAAGATCAGAAATGAATTTACAGGCGTTCTTACCGGGAAAGGTCTTGCTTATGGAGGCTCACTTATCCGTCCTGAAGCTACAGGGTACGGAGTGGTATATTTCGCCGAGCAGATGCTTAAAACCATCGGGCAGACTTTTAAAGATAAAACCGTAACGGTATCAGGTTTCGGAAACGTGGCCTGGGGGGTTATCAAGAAGATATCTGAACTTGGAGGAAAAGTAGTAACGATTTCCGGACCTGACGGCTATATTTATGATAAAGACGGCATCGATGGAGAAAAGATCGATTATTTACTGGAGCTGAGATCTTCAGGAAACAACAGAGCAGAAGATTATGCTAAAAAATATCCTTCTGCAGTATTTTATGCAGGAAAACGCCCTTGGGAAGTAAAATGTGATGTGGCCATCCCTTCTGCTACCCAGAATGAGCTGGATCTTGAAGATGCTAAATTACTGGTAGAAAACGGATGCCTTTGTGTAACGGAAGCTGCCAATATGCCTTCGACATTAGATGCCATCAATTATTTCCTGGATAACAAAGTATTATTCTCTCCGGGGAAAGCTTCCAATGCGGGTGGTGTTGCCACTTCAGGGCTGGAAATGACGCAAAATTCCATCCGTCTGAACTGGACTTCCGAAGAAGTGGATGCAAGGCTGAAAGAGATCATGATCGGGATTCACAAAGCGTGCAGGGACTACGGAAAAGAGGAGGATGGTTATGTAAACTATGTAAAGGGCGCCAATATCGCCGGATTCGTGAAAGTTGCAGAAGCTATGTTAGCTCAGGGAGTCGTATAAATACAAAATAAAGGTTGGGAAATCCCGGCCTTTTTTAATTATACCCTGTTCCCGGGAATATAAATGGGAAAAAAGTAAAAAGTGAAAGGAGAAAGCGTTGAATATCATTCAACGCTTTTTTTATCGGGAGTAAATTAGCTAGAAATAAAAAATCCTGAAATTAATTTCAGGACCGATATCATTTATATTCTATCTTGTTTTTTTCTTCGTTTTTCTGGCCTCTCTGTCCATAGAACGTGTAGTGTCATTTTTCGATTTGTTCCAGTCGCTGCTTTGGTTCATGGTCCCTGTTGTGGTGCCACTGGTCGTACCGCTATTCATTGTTCCCATATCTCCGCTGTTTAGCGTCCCGTTGTTCATTGTTCCGGCAGTACCGTTAATTCCAGTTCCGGTATTCAGTGTTGCGCTGTTCATCGTTCCTGTAGTGCCATTGGTTCTGATTCCGTTATTCAATGTTCCGCTGTTCATCGTACCTGCAGTACCATTAGTACCTGTAGTTCCGGTATTGGTGTTCAGGGTACTGTTACCATTAGTTCCGTTATTCAGATTACCGCTATTTAAGGTACCGTTGCTGTTTCCGATATGCTGATTTGAACTGTTGGTCGTTGAACCTGAAGCGTCGGTTCTTGTCGTCTGTGCAGAGGCTGTAATTATACCGCCTAAAACAAGAGCCGCTGTTAAAATTAAATTTTTCATAATACTGATATTTGGTGTTGTATTGTATTATATACAATTATCGTACAAAGTGGTATCAAAAAAATCTTTTTAATTTGATTTATAAGTTTTTAAGAGAATTTACATTATGGATTATTATAAAAAAGATCCTGAAACAAGGCATTTCAGGATCCATTCTCTGTATATTTATAATTACTTCGATTTCTTACTTTTGGATCTATTTTTTGAAGTTATATTTTTAGACTTAGCGGCGTATGTATTCTTATCTGCTGATGCAGTTACTGCGGCATCGTCCACAGCAGTAGTTATTTTGGAATTGTCTGCTACAGAAACTGCAGTAACTTCTCTTTCTGGAATTTCTTTTGCGGTAGTAACCCCGGAACTGGAATCAGCCTGTATTTTCTGATTCGTTTGCGCTGCTGTCTGGTTGTTTGTGCTTTGCGGTGTTGTGGTCTGGGCGGAGGCTGCACCTAACCCCAACAGGGTAAATGCTGCAGTTAAAATTAATTTTTTCATGATATTTTTAAATGATTGGTTGGTTTGTCTATAGGGAACGAAGGTATTTCGTTCAATCGTATAGTATATTTTCTCATTTAACGCAGGTTATTATTCTTTAAGACTAATTAACAGTACAGGTTATTTTTCCAAATTCTTCATCATCCGTTCTACAAATTCATATGCTGCAGGGCATATAACGGTATTTTTAATCATCAGGTCATTGATCTGGTAAATCTTTTTCCTGTCGGTATGCGGATATTCCCTGCATGCTTTCGGACGCACCTCATAAATTGAACAGGTATGGTCTTCATTTAAAAAAAAGCAGGGAAGGTTCTGTAAAACTTTGTCATGGTCTTCATCCGTCCTCAGGAATTTTGCCTCAAAATCAGCAGGTTTCATCCGGAGGTGCTTGGCAATCCTTTCAATATCTTTTTCCGTATACAGGGGCCCTGTGGTTTTGCAGCAGTTGGCGCACTGAAGGCAGTCTACCTTTTCAAAGACTTCATCATGTGTTTCCTGAACAACATAATCCAGGTTTTTGGGCGGCTTCTTTTTTAGCCCGTCCAGAAATTTTTTATGTTCTTTCTGCTTCTGTAAAGCCTGTTTTCTGTAAAGTTCTATATTCATTATCATTATTCTTGCTTCAATGCAGGAAGATCTGCTTTCTTATAGTGGCTGATTTTATCAAGATCCAAAACTGTGGAGAGATTCCGGCTGTCAGGATAATACATCGGGACAAATTTAGCGCCGTAGATGATCTCTCCTGAAATATAGGAAGACCTTTGGACTACGGTGTTTGAAAAAACTTCATCAAAAGCACGCACATGGATGATAATCTCAATATCCGTATTTCTGAAATCTTCTTCCTTAAACCCGTAAAACGGTGAATCTTCATCTATAACATGCACCACCGTCCAGTTAAGTGCCAGGCTGTTAATCTTGCTTAGCTGGGTTTTCAAGGTATAAAAATGACTTTTCGGAATGCCCTTTTCCATTACTTCTATGGCAGCAGAAACAATTACCTCGGCATCTGTCAATGCATTGTTCTTATAAGGGGCAAGCCTGAACATTAAAGCCGTTTGTTCCTTAAAGGGAGCCACCAGGGCAATATCAGAAAATTTGAGATAGGCCCTCGGCCTTGAAAATCTTCCGTAAAAAAGCCCTGTAGCAATAGCGAAGGTAAGCAGTCCCAGGAAGGCCTCGAAAGTGGCGACCATACTTGCCATAAATCCTACCGGAGCAATCCTGCCGTAACCCACGGTGGTAAAAGTCTGGGAACTGAAAAAAAATACATCGATAAACTCATTCATCGGATCGCTTTTGTCAATACCGGTCAGATGTTCCACACCGATGAGGTAATAAATCAGAGCAAAGAAAATATTAACAAGAATATAGGCAATAACCAGATAAGACAGAAACCTGAACGTTGACAGATCAAGCATGGTATGGTACCAGCTGAAACGGGTAAAAACATTAACCCCTTTCCGGTTTACGTTCGGGAGCCCGTTTTTATTGATGAACCGTCCCGGAGCATGCTCACCGAAACCGCTGTTTTCCGTATTTTTCTGGCTAATTTTTTCCCTGAATCCTTTTGCCATTGATCTCATTTATTTTACCGGTATTGTTGTAAGCTGATCAGAAACTATTTAATTTCCAGTATATCAACTTTACAAAATACTGACAGTTTTATTTCCGTATCTCTCTTTAAGTTTGTGCAAAGATAAAATATTGTTTTCATGAAATTTATCAAAAGTTTTTGATAAAGTCTGCGAAAATTGTAAATTAAATGCGAGCGCAAATCAAAATAATAGAATCTAACTATTAAGTGGTTTTATGAGATTTTTAAAGTGGTGGGATATGATCACTTTATTTTTTTTATATATTTTCTCAAAATGTCATATCACTAAACAAAGTTTCATAAATTTACAAGGTATGAGTTTAATGTAACAAATTATGAAAATAGGATATGCCCGGGTTTCAACCAAAGACCAAAACTTATATTTACAGATTGAAGCTCTTGAAAAAGCTGGCTGCGAAAAAATTTACCAGGAAAAAATTTCAGGTACGACAAAAAACCGTCCGGAACTCGATAAGATGATCGAACAGTTTCGTGAAGGTGATGAACTTTATGTCTGGAGACTGGATCGATTGGGAAGAAGCTTAAAAAATATTATCGATCTTGTTTTGAGTTTAAATGATAAAGGGATTATAATAAAAGGGATTGTTGATGGAGTAGATACTTCTACTATGAATGGCCGACTCTTCTTAAATCTGATGGCATCGCTAGCTGAATATGAGCGAGAGCTGATCCGTGAAAGAACTAATGCAGGTTTGCAATCTGCACGGGCGAGAGGAAGGTTAGGTGGAAGGCCGAAGGGGTATACTAAAGAAACAATTTCTAAACTTTTGCTTCTACGTAATATATATAAGGATATCACTAAACGTCCGGAAGAAATTTATAAACCATTTGGATTGACCAGGGCAACATTTTATAGGTATGCTAAAATTTTGGATAATCACAATGATGAAGAAATTAAGAAGATGGCAGTGAAAAAGTAATATTAAATATTAAATTCAGTATAAATACGGATTTCGTAAACATAAAATATTTCTTATTATTACATTTATAAATTGATCTATAGATGTGTAAGAATTTAATAATGAAATCTATTCGGATTTTCAAATAACAGGCATTTACATTTCAGACACTAATTAAGATCGGAAGTGCGGACGATGCGTTTGGCGATATTAGGAATAAAATCATGTTTCCTTTTTGCAAGAAAATTTTTTTAACAGAAATAAGCAGTTCTGAGCTTTGCAACATTGGATAGATATCTAAATCTCAAAAAGGATATGAACAAAAATTTACTTATTAATGAAATTAAGAAGAAATGATCCCTGTCCATGTGGTTCTGGATCGGTATACAAGCTTTGCTGCAGAAACAAACCAAAAGAGAAACGTGATAAACCAAAGTCAAATAGGCAGGAATATCAGATACCATTCATGTCTCAATTGGATCGAACGGATTTACTTAAAACATTTGCCGGCCTTTCGATTATACCGGAAAATCACGGTAAATATATTAGATTAGAAGAGTTGATGGTTTATACTTTGCTTCAAAACAATTCTGGGACGAAGCATTCAGAAAGCGTAACAATTAAAAAATTTGTTGACCGCAATTTTTCCAGCCACCATATGGAAGATGTTTGCGTAAACACCTTTACTGACCTTATTACCTTTTATGGGGGTGATTACATAACTTTTCCAGGAATAGCAGAAAACAGTCAGGAAAAATTAAAGAACCTTTTGTCAGCGGTCTTTTTAAATCATAAAAAAAATATACCGGACTGGGTGAAGGGAAATGTAAGGATGAGTTCATTACTGATGCTTGGAATTTCAGATCTCATTGCAAAAAGATTAAATTATAGTCGTTATGCGGAAGGTAAAAATACTCAAAGCCAATTATTTGTCCCGAATCAGGATAAGCTTGAAGAACTAAAAAAGGCGGTTACCATTACAAACGCTGAAATGGACGAACTTTTTAGAGAGAAGGGGATAGATCCTGAAGTATTAGAACTCTTTACCGTTGATCCTGAAAAGGAAATTGGAGAGCATAGTCTTGATCCATATTCAAATGCTATATTATACAAACCAATTCTTAAAACTCCAGAAGGTTATATTGTATTATCTCCATCAACGATTAGCCTGTCATTAACAGCATTTATCTGGACAATGGCAAAGGAAAATAATTGCATGACTGTGGTCAACGAAGCCTATCACTTTTTAACCTGGCACAATTTGCAATTGCAACTTAGGAATATGGGTTTCAATTACATTGAAGTTGGAGACCTTCAAAATGAAGAGGATAGAAAATTCGGTTTTTACCAGTTTGATACTGATAAAGTTGCGTATATCAGATATTTGGGTGATAATGGTCAAAATTATCAGGTAATGGGTGAAGGTGGAAACGGTTCATCTCCGTTTGGGAAAGATGATGATGGAAAGCAGGCCATTTCTGATTTTAAGAACCTTTCGGAATTTAAAGAGTATAAAGTTCTTTCCATAACATTGTTGTCCGTGATTGGCGAGGTCTTAATGTATTCAATAAGGAAAAATGGTGCTGACAGGGTACTGGCAATGCCTGTACAGGAGCTTAGTATAATAGCGGCGCTCGGAAAAGCTGATGCCATTGATCTTTGGAAATTTACAATGGCAAGAGATCGTTTGATGAGATCAGCAGCTTCTTTTTTTAGCATTTCATTTCTAGACCTTTTTATACTATATAAGGAGAATTCTGATTCGTTCTATTTGTCAGACGATACAGCGACATTTGTTCCTGTTGTTGAACCAGGTTATGCCCAGGAGTGGTTTCTTGAATCAAAAATAAAGAGCGACAAGCATTCGATGATGCAGAGTTTAGGAGCCAGGATGAAGTTTGTAGAGGTTCAAAAAAAAGACAGTTTCATGCCGGTATATTACAACATGCATGATGTTGCATCGGGTGTCCCAAAATTCGGTGTTGGTGGTTTTGAGCAACCAATATGGGTAATGCCTAACGGTATGCCTTCCGCAGCTTCAGCGGGCTTAAAAAGTATATACCTGCAAGTTTCAGAAGGTATTGCTTATTGGTTGTGGCAAATACAAGATGGGATAAAGAAAGCGTTATTCCAATTAGGCAATACGCCATTAGAAGTGATTTTTACTTTTGATAAAGTAGAAGAATTTGATGTTATCAGTAGAGACTATAGCAGGGTGGAAGATTTACCATCATTTTTTAAGGTAGACGTAGAAAAGGATAAGATCAGAATAGTTATTCCGGCTGAAATTCTTCCATTTTTATATGGCGTGGACAATGAGGGGGAAAGAGTATTGGTAAGACAGATGATCTCTGGATTTAATGAAGTACTTAAGCTGAATGGTTGCCACGAGATTACTCCAGAGGTAATCGATAATATTATGGAGTCAGATGTACCTTTGGGGATGAAAAAGAAATTTTACATATTAGATACAAGTGATAATTTTCTTATAGAACCCCGTAACTTAGGAAAACATAGATATATTCAGGATTATGATATCGGTAGAGTTTCGGATCAGATAACGACGCTTCTTGGGACAGATTGTCCAGCCATAGGGGAAATCAAAGAAAAATCAGACCGCGAGGAGCTTTCAAGAAAAATATCTAACGAGTGTTTAAAAGGGCATTTAAGGGACAGATTAAAAGAATTGGATAGTCTTGAACTTCTTAAAAGGCTATTGGGACTGAATGAAAGTCTGATTAAGAAAAGAGAAATGCTTAGGATACAAACGCCTACTAGGATTGCGTGTTTTGTAAGTATAGACCAACAGATAACTGATGTGTATGAGAATCTGGTTGATATTAACAGGACCACAATTGCGGTTCGGTGCCTTATAGAACATCTGGCAGCAGAGCAAGACACTGGAACAAAGGTACCTTCAATTACTGATATTGATGAACTTATTGGTATTATGGATCAGATTGTTTCATGGGGGTCTGTCCATGATTATATACTTTATGATCTATTTGATATAGAGATGGGAATATTGCCATCAGGAAGAATCGGGACAACAAAAAAAATGGTTTCAGACGTTTTTGACCCTTATTATAAGTCAAAAACGACAGAAAATGTAGAGGATGCAGTACAAGCGTTCAATCAGGTGTTTCCCAAGCATATCACTGAAGAAGGGGGAGATGTTCCGGAAAACCTGGACAATGCATTTATAGCCGATTACGGAGTCACGTTTACCAGAATATGCGTGTTTAGCGATTCATTAGCTGATATAGGGTTTGGACAGTCAGCTGCTTATGGCAGTTTACCATTGGATGAATTAAGAGAGGAAATTAATAAAGTTGCTGTAGATCAATTCTCCGATACAGAATTTGAAAGTGTAGTTTCGTACTTATCCTTAGTTAATAGGGGAGCAGTAGAAAATGTAGATGAAGATGCTGGTTACGATGCAGTTGACATTATGCCTTGTAGGTTTAATAGGATGCTGTCACTTTTAAGAAAACCTGTTGTTATTTTTGGTGATGGAGAAGATCCTAAAAGAATAGCTCTTTGGGGACCAAGGCAGGTTCTTGACAGCAAAAAATATCTTGCAGATCAATGTCTGTCTGATAGAATAAGAGTGCCAAAAGCCTGTAAAGAAATCAAAAAGGTTACTGGTGGCTTTGCAGATGCCAGAGGTAAAAAATTAGTACAGGCAATTGTAGATGCTATAGATCCGAGTGGTTTGGTGATTGATCAGGAAGTTCCTATTTCTCCCAAACGACAGCTTAAACATACTAAAGATTTAGGTGATGTTGATGTTCTGATTATAGATCAGGCTGCAAAAATGATATATAGCTTGGAAAGCAAATCTATGTCATCGAGCAGGAATATCAAGGAAATGGTAAGCGAGGTAAGTAAGCTTTTCGGTGGTTCAAAAAAAGGCTGGATTGATAAGCATCTTGAACGTCATAATTGGCTTGAAAATAATAAAGACCAGTTAGGTGCAAAATATGGAATTGACTTGTCTGATTTTGGGGTTAAATCTTATTTTGTGACTGATGAAGATATGCTGACGCCACATTTGAAGAAAATGACATTGCCTCTTCCATTTATAACAAGATACGATTTGGAGAAGCATGGCTATAATGCTATTAAAGTATAAATATTGATAATAAGTGATGATTTCAGACAAATTATTTAGGGGTGATGATGACCAGCAAAATATCAGGCAACTGAGATATAGTAGTTCACGACAACAATTTCATACCAACTTGATAAAGGGAGGGAGCGGCAAGGTAATTTTTACTGGACCGTTGCTATATTTAGTAATAGTGGTTGTTTGAATGCTCCGGAATATTTTGCCATTAATAGGGGGGCAATTTGAGCTGTTTAATACCTTAGAATATTGATAAATGGAGGGCATAGAATTCAGAAAGGTAGGAGCTAAGTTAATTTTGGTGTACCACTACTCAACTTATTTACAAAACGATTGGGTCAGGGAAGAACTCAAAGAGCATGGGAGTGTTACTTTGAAGCGTACTTTTGATTTTGAAAAAAGCATATAGTAAAAGTTAACTATGATAAATATGATTATTATGAATTTCCTCCAATAGGCTTTATATTAGGGATTAAAGTCGGTAAATTTTATAAGCTTGACAGAACAGTTTTAAGAACAGCCAATGATTTTTATATTCAACATGATATTGAAATAAAACTTAAGTTTTTTGTTGCTGAAAGTAAGATTTCTATTTTAAATACCATAGATCGATTAGTCAGTGAGGATGTATATATAGGTGATTATAATCGAGGTAGTATTCCTATCGCTGCGTATCTGAAGATGCTTGAGAGTTTTCCAACGAGTCATGAAAAAAAGTTGTATGCACAGGCTAGGGTTTCCTCTGTGATAAAAAGTTTTTTCGATTCTACGGTAGATGCAGAGCTAAAATTAGAAGTTTATTTGAATAAAAGAAGTTCCATTAAAGGGACAGATCTACACAATACGTTTCGAGTTTATGAATTACAAAAGTATGAGATGATCTATCAGAAGCTTTTCCAAATGCTTAAAATGGAAAAAAATTATAATGAAAACCAATGGCAAGATGAGATATTACAAATCATCCAATTATTGTATCCAAAATATATTTTTGCTACCAAAACTGTTTATTTAAAGATTGATAATAAAAAAAGGCGTTTTCTCGATTTTATGCTTGTTGACAGTAATGGTAATATAGATGTTATAGAAATAAAAAAGCCTTTTGAAAAATCGATAATGTCCTCCGTGGAATATAGGGGCAATTATCCTCCGCATAAAGACCTAACGGGAACAATAATGCAATTGGAAAAGTACCTCTTTCACCTTAATAGATATGGAGCCATAGGAGAAGAAAATCTAAGCAAAAAATACGGAACTAATCTTCCCGAAGGACTGAAAATTTCAATTGTAAACCCTAAAGGAATGGTTATTATGGGTAGAGATAACAATCTGACCCCTGATCAAAAGAGTGATTTTGAAGTCGTAAAGCGTAAATATAAGAGTGTGTTGGATATCATAACTTATGACGACCTGTTGCGTAGGTTACAATTTACGATACAAAAATTGCAAATGGATTAAAGCATTTCAATGGAATTTTATTGGATATTAAACATTATACCTAATTAATTTAGTCATAAAATTGAAGTTTCCATACATTAATCTTTTATCTTTAAAAAAATAGATATAGCTTCGATATCCAGAACTTGGTTATTCTGGAAGTTCTAGGAAATATTTGATCAATTTATAAGTATATTTGAGTAAACAATATACTATGAAAAAATTCAGTTTTAAAGACGCTATTGAAGATATAATCAATGAGATAAATTTAGCAAAATTAAAGGCAGAATCTATTCATAAATCATCTAATATAAGATCTTCTGGAGATGAAATTGAAGATTTGATACGTTCAAAAATAAGTCTATTTTTACCTGAAAGATATTTAGTAAAACAAGGACAAATTATTGATGATGAAGGAAATGTCAGTAATCAGTTTGATATAATTATTTTTGACAGATTAAGCACTCCAAAATTTTTCGAAAGTAGAAACGGTACGGTATATTATCCAATAGAATCTGTTTTGGCAATAGGTGAAATTAAAAAAACTTTAGCTCCTAAACATACAAAAGAATTTGCTAAAAGTATTTACCATTTTAAACATGTAATGAATCGTAAATTAAAGGAGAATACTTTTCATGGACTTTCTGCCATAAATGCAGATATCAGAGATGTGTTAGCCTTTAATATAGATCAGAAGTATAAAAACCCATTATATTCATTCATATTTGCTATAGATGGTATCTTGGACAAAACTCAAATTGGAGAACCTATAGATATATTTACAAATGACATTATAATTCTTAATAATGGTTGCAGATTTCATGGAAGTATTATCGAAGGTAGATTTAAGCCTTTGGTATCAGATGATGCTATGAAAATCGAAAATATATTAAATTACAAAGGAAGTCCATCAGAAAATTTATCGGTTTTTCTAGAATTTTTAATAAGACATTTAAACCGATGCAAAGTCGAGCCCTTTTCTATTTCAAATTATATTTCTAAAGATGTTTTAATCTTTGATAAAGATAAAATAGAAGTAAAGGATATTTCTGGTTTAAGAACATTAGATGAGATAAAAAAATAACTCCGTAATATGTTAATCAATTCTCTAATGATGTGCTTGACTTGAATAAAATACTATTAAAATAATTTACATATTCAAAACCAAAGTGGTTTAAAACCACTTTTAAAATCTTACCGGATAGGTGATATGCTAGGATCCGATTAGTGGCTGAAAAGAAAAGGATTTACCAGATTTGGTGGGGAAATTTTTGGAAAATACTGTTGAAAGCAAAATTCCCTGCAGTGAATAAATCTGCATTTTCTAATACTTTTTTCTGTCTATTATTTTTAAGAATTGTATTATTAAGTCTCACAAAACGATGATTGAACAGTTTCGTGAAGGTGATGAACTTTATGTTTGGCGGTTAGACCGATTAGGTAGAAGCTTAAAGAATATTATTGACCTTGTGTTAAGTTTAAGTGATAGAGGTATCATCATTAAAGGTATAACTGATGGAGTAGATACTTCTACGATGAACGGCCGTCTCTTTTTAAACTTGATGGCATCTTTATCTGAATATGAGCGTGAACTGATCAGGGGAGAACAAATGCCTGTTTGCAATCTGCTAGGGCAAGAGGTAGATTAAGGGGGAGACCAAAGGGCTATACTAAGGAAACAATTTCTAAACTGTTAGTTCTACGTAATATATATAAGGATGTAACGAAGCGTCCGGAGGAAATTTATAAACCGTTTGGATTGACCAGGGCAATATTTTATAGGGATGCTAAAATTCTGGGTAATCATACGGATGAAGAAATAAGAAAAATGGGAATTAAAAGTACCTAATGAAGCTATATAGTTCAAATGTATTATTGATAAATACCAGACATTGATTTAACTTAGAACCAATTGTAAAGTAAATTATAATACTCTCTTGGATAAATAAATTTAAATTCCTAATTTTCGAATATAATATAACCATGTTAATTATTTTTAAGTGAAGCATCCTTTAGACAAAAATCTCAGAACGCAGATATTAGTGTTACCTGCCAAACATGGAGATTCTATGATTATAAAAACATTCGATAATCTGGCGAATAAATTTAACATTGTTATTGATGGCGGTCCCCCTGGAACTTTTGAAGAAATTCTTAAGAAAGAACTTAAATCTATTAAGCTAATCAATATTATTATCCTTACCCATATTGATTCCGACCATATTGGAGGTCTTATTAAATTTGTAAAACATGCTTCTTTTAATCCAGAGCAAGTAGAAAGATATTGGTTCAATTCAAAAAATATAAAATTTATTACTATAGGAGAAAACATAAATAGTGGTCAAGCTAGAACATTTGAAGAGTTGCTTATTGACAAAGGAAATATTAAAGAAAAATGGACAGAAAATATTTTTGTAGGAAGTGAACCAAAAATGCCCGATGGCATTACTATAGAAATTGTTTCACCTTCACAGAATATCCTAGATAAACTTTTTAAGAAATGGCCAGATCTTAGTGATAAGTATAATAAAAAATTGGAAGATATCGCAATTTCCAGTACAAAATTGTCACAGATCGAACGTGGAACCTTGGAGAAGCTTGCGCTAGCAGATGACACACCCAATAAAAGTATCTGCCAGGATATTTTTAATAGTTCATCAATAGGCTTTATTCTCAGGACTTTTGATACATCTGTTCTTTTTCTAGGCGATGCACACCCTTACTTTTTAGAAAAAACTTTAGCTTCTAAGGGTTATTCAAAAGATAACAAACTAATCGTAGATTTTGTGAAAATTTCGCATCATGGTAGTAAAAATAATACAACTAATAAATTATTGGATATGATAGATTGTGATAAATTCGTAATTTCTACAAATGGGGGAAATTCATTCCATACTCATCCAGATAGAGAAACAATCGCACGGATAATTCATCATCCTGAAAGAGTTAAGTCTAAATATAACAAAAAACGTACAATATACCTGAACTATCCGATCGCAATAATAGAATTGAAAGCAGGAAAATTCATCCATAATACTGATATGGAGTATGGTAACTGGAAAGTCATTGAAAATACACGCGTTCTAGAAAATGAATGAAGATGTAATAAATAGACTATGTGTGCGAATTACACTTCATATAGATGAAAAAAATGTAAACCATGGTACGGGAACTTTGGTGAAGGGAAAAGATTGCTTTTACGTAATTACGGCACATCACTGTATATATGGAGATAAAAATGCTTACCCAAATATTCAGCTTAGTCAAATAATTCTACAGCAACAAATGGCATTCAATGCAGCTTTCGAAAATCTTGAAGTATTAGAGATAACAGGGTCAAGTTTTCCAGATGATTGGGCTGTTATT
Organism: Chryseobacterium sp. JJR-5R; assembly: GCF_034047335.1. Taxonomy (NCBI): domain Bacteria; kingdom Pseudomonadati; phylum Bacteroidota; class Flavobacteriia; order Flavobacteriales; family Weeksellaceae; genus Chryseobacterium; species Chryseobacterium sp. JJR-5R. The sequence goes on along the minus strand of NZ_CP139137.1, from coordinate 4,117,038 downwards.
AAAGTGGGATTTGTGGATAAGGATGGACAATTTCCACGTTTAACTACAACTTTTAATTTCAAGCGTAATGATGAAATTCTTTTTACGGGTTTTCAATATTTAAACAAAAACGAATCCAGATCATTTAAAAGTACAGTTCAAAATGGAATAGCTGGCAGTGAATTCCGTATAACATTAGCCGAAAGAGATACTTTCAAAGCAGGTAGTGATGATGCAAAAGGACTTTCCGGGAGTGGGGCATTTCTGATCAATGGTAGTGAATACTTATTGATAGGTATACTTAAAAATGTGAAGGGCGACGAGGCATTAAACGATGATATCAAATGCTGTTGCATGAAAGATATTGTTCCTTTAATCGGTCTTGAAATCTATGAAGAACTGAAAAAGATTGAAATATCTAAAAATATAGATCCAAGAGTAATTTTATTTAATAATTATACTTTGAAATGTGATCTATTTTATTACCAGAGAGAAATTGATAAAAACTTCATGAATTCTTTAAAAGTAAATAATATATGGTTATCAGGAAATTCAGGAAAAGGAAAGACTGCACTTATTAATAGAAATCTTAGTATTAACGAAAAGGAATATTGCTTTTGTGATATGAGCCCAATTAATATTGAGAGCTCCGCAGAAATTTTAGAGGAAATTCTTATTAAAATTGAGGATAAATTTGGAACTTTCAGATCTGATCATACTAATAAGATTAAGCAAATTTCACATTTATTATCCTTATCTAATAAAAAAGAAGTAATTATTGTCATTGATGAACTATTTATTGATGACGAAAACATTTTGAAAGATATTGCAAATAATCTTAACAGTTTAGTAATTTATTATTCAAATTCCAACCCAGAAGGTAACTTGAAATTTATCGTTTCTACATTATTTAATCCCCAAAAACTTTTTAAAAATAGCAAAAAAGCATCGGATTATTTTCAGTATTTAAATTGTGACGATTGGAAATTAGATATAGAAAATTTATTTGACATTTTAAATAATTCTTTGAATTTGAATATTTCGGATAAGCAGAAAATGGCCATATTGGAGCATGGTGAAAATTCTCCACGAATTTTAAAAGCTATTTTCAGGAAAATCATTTCTTTTTCTGAAATTAATGAAGTTAATATTGAAAAAGCAATACAATTAACAAAAAATGAATTTGTATAAATGGAAAGAGTACTTAAAAAATATACGACAATCCCAGAACATTTATATATTGAAAGAAATGCAGATATACAGTTACAAAGAATAATTGAAGATATGCAACGCCCTGGCTATGTACTTGTAGCTAGACAGATGGGTAAAACAAATCTCTTATTTAATGCTAAAAGAAAATTAGAAAATAATGAAAGATTACTAGCCTATGTAGATTTATCTAATCCTTTTGAAAACGAAAGAGAGTGTTATAGAAATATTATTAATAATATAGTTGAACCAAATATTGATATTTTTGAGAGCATTGAAGACAATATTATTGCTATTCGAAATAAGAATATTCCTGCTCATAGTGAATATTCAAGATGTCTTATCCAAATCCTCAATCATATAGAAGGAGATTTAGTTATAATTCTTGATGAAATAGATGCATTAAAAAGTGTAGAATATTCTGATAATATTTTCGCGCAAATTAGGAGTAATTATTTTTCAAGAACAAATTTTCCTGTTTTTGAAAGATTGACTTATGTGCTGTCAGGCGTTATAGAACCTACAGAACTTATTAAAGATAAGAATAAATCTCCATTTAATATTGGTGAAAAAATCTACCTTGATGACTTTTCAAAAACTGAACATAATTCATTTATTAAAAAAAGTAAATTAAAAATAGACTCTAAAATATCAGACTATATTTATGATTGGACTAGTGGCAATCCCAGAATGACATTTGATTTATGCGCTGATATTGAAACTTTTATTATTGAAAACAATTATATAAATGAATCTATAGTAGATAACATAATCAATAAAAAATACCTTACGAATTACGATATTGCACCGATAGATCATATTAGAGAACTTGTTAAAGCAAATAAAGAATTAAGAGATAGTGTTATACAGATAATTAATTGTGATAATGATATTAATGATTTTTTAAAATCTAAATTATATTTATATGGAATCATTAGTTCTAATTTTAATGCAGAAATTAGAATTAAAAATAAAATAATTGAAGAAACTCTTAATTTGACTTGGATAAAATCAGTTGAGAAATCTTCAAAAAATCTTTATAATTATGGATTGCAAAATATTGATGACAAGAATTGGTCTGAAGCAATATCAAATTTGACAGAATACTTAGAAAACAATGATATTGGGCCAAAAGAACATGAAATAGGAAACTACAATTTAGGTTTTGCTTATTATTCTCAACGTAATTTTGAACAGGCTTTAAAATATTTTAGTAAAGAATATAAAATTGTAAAGACACTTACAAAAAATGCTCCCTCATTCAAGGGAATGAGTTTAATCTCAATTGGCCAAATTGAGGAAGGTAAGAAAATTCTTGAGGAAGTTATAGAACAAAAAGGAAATGACTTCCCATATAGAAATTCATTACTAAATCTTGCAAATTTAGTAATGGATGAAGATTCAGGAAAGGCTTTAGCACTTTTTAATGAGTTATATGATAGTACATTTGAAGCAAGGGATAATGCCAATGAAATAGATTTGAATCATATTAGAGTTTTATGCTTATTTTATATAGCAGAAATTAAAATTAAGAAGGAAAATAACGAAGAGGCATTGCAAAGCATTGATAATGCGCTGGAAATATGTGATGCAAATGACGCCCCATTTTTAATTTATTATAAAATTCGAATATTATTACAACCTGAAGATGAGTTATATGAAAGGCTTGTTAGGGCAATAGTAGATAATAAAGTTTTATTTATAAATGAAGAACTAAACCCCCTTAATTTCAATTATTTAGTATTATATTATTATTTAAATGAATTATTTGGAAAAAATGACAATAAGTTTTTTTTAGAATTACTTGAATATTCAGAAAAAGTATTATTAACAAGTATAGATAGAGATGAATTAATCTATACAATAAGTACTATTTCTGAAGATAAGCATAGTGAAATACTAAACTACTTACTCAAATCAGGTATAGTCTTAAGCGAAAGAATTCTCTATAATGTTTACAAAGATCTTTCATTTGATAATTTGGAAAATCATCAAATATTTTTCAACTATTTTGATAAATATTTCTCTTTAGTCGACTATCGAAATATTGACCCTAGAGATCTATATTTATTTGCCTATTGTATAAAAAAATTAAATGATAATAATGATTTTAAAAAGGCAGTAGATTATGCTAAACAAATGCAAGAAATTTTAGATACTATTACTGATGATTCTTTAAATTATGCATCAATCGTTATATATTTTTGGATTTCTAATGTATATTTTGCTCTTAATAAAAGGACTCAAACTTTATTATATGTTGAAAAAACTTTGCATTTCATAACGCTTCTTAAAGATCAAAAATCATCAATGCTTGATGAAAAGGCAATAGAAGCAATCAAATTACAAGCCGCCACATTAAAAACATATTTTCCAAGTGATGCTATTATTAAAAAAAAATACGGACGGAATGAGAAAATTAAAGTTAAATATAGGAATGGCATTGTCGTAGAGAAAAAATATAAGTACTTAGAGTTTGACATTAATTCTCATAAATGCTTTATAATATAGTAATATAATCTTCTTCACTTTGCAATGTGATAAAATGCATACTGAAAACCTAGATTAGCTTATAACATTAAAAAAATAACTAATATCGATTAAGACAAATTAGAGCAGAAATTTAAACCCTTATTTTTAGAATAACAGAGAAATTTTACAAGCAAACAAATTAACGAAGCTAATAGCTCAAATTATTCAATTCATATTTCCGTATGTACTTCAAAAATTATTTAAGAACTATAATCTTCCCTAAAAACCAAGAAATTTAAACAAGAAATTTTATTTAGAATCTCAAAAAACGATATTTACAATGTGCACTGCGGATTATCTCTGGCAGGTCGTAAGTATACAAGATCTGTCGCACGTTTGGTATACTATCATTTTGTTGAAGAGTTTGATATCGGGGATCGTTCATTTGTGATTTCATATAAGGATGAAAACAAATAAAGTACTTTTAGCTTTAATAGTGTTATAATAAAAAAAGGTTCACAATTAAGCAAACCTTTTTAATGATATTATTTCTATCAACCTATTCTACAATAATTTTTTTTGTAGCTTTTCCTTTGTTGGTAATAATTTCAAAATAATAATTTCCTTTTGATAAATCCTGAACGGAAATTTTGGATGCTGTACTGCTTTTTATTAACTGACCTAAAGTAGTGTAGACATTAACCCTTTCTAAAACCAGATTTTTTTGTAATATAATATTTACAAAATCAGTTGCTGGATTTGGAGAAACAGTAAAATTTTGTAAGATATAGTCATCAGTTTTTAAAATGCCTTGCAAACTAAAAATACGTACATGTCCCGAATTTGTTACACTATTATTATCAGCATATCTGGCTCCTATTGCTACAGCAGATCCATCGCTAGAAAGCGAAACACTATAACCACTGTAATCAATAATAGCTGAACCGTTGATATCACTAGCTGTTTGAATCCAATTACCGGAAATATTTTTAAATATCTTGCACTGTCCACGAGCACTATCATATAGATATCCTCCTATGGCGACCATAGAGCCATCATTTGAAAGAGAAACACTTTTTCCGCTTCCACTCCCGGGAGCACCATCTATAGTAGCTCCTATCTGAGTCCAGATATTGGCAATATTTTTGTAAATACTTACCTGCCCTTTATAATTGTTACTTGCAGTAGTATCTGAGCCACCTATGGCGACTACCATACCATCTCCTGAAAGAGAAACGCTTTCTCCAAAATTATCACCTCCAACTTCTGCATTAATAACTGAACCTATCTGGGTCCAGACATTAGAATTATTTTTGTAGATACGAACTGAACCAGGTCCATCATTATATGCTCCTACAGCAACGACAGTTCCATCATCCGAAAGAGAAACACTCCAGCCACTAAAACCGTAATTGGTTAAGCCATCAATATCAGCCCCAATCTGTGTCCATATGTTACCAACATTTCTAAAGACACGTACATGACCTCTGTCTCCAGAATTGACCGCATTCGCATCATTTCCGGGAGCTCCGATTGCTATAACATTTCCATCACTCGAAAGTGATACACTTAGACCATTCCAGTCATCGCCGGCTTCTCCACTGATATTGCCTCCAATTTGAGTCCAGACATTGGAAACATTTTTATAAATACTTACTGTACCCGGAGGACCACCACCATATGGCGTACCTACAGCAAGCACGGTTCCGTCGTCCGACAAGCTAACACTATAGCCAGTCTGGCCATTGGCTTGCAATCCAACAATATCACTACCTATTTGGTTCCATGTTCCGGCACTATTCTGGAAGACTCGTGCACGCCCTTTTCCAGAATTGTTTTTTGGTGCTCCTATCGCTACAATATTTCCATTTCCTGAAAGAGCGACACTATATCCACTTTCCTCATTGGCAGCTATTCCATTAATGGTGTTACCAATTTGTGTTTGTGAAAATGCAATCGTAGAACTGAAAAGAAGTGTTAAAAAATAGTTTTTTTTCATAGTTAAACGGGTTATTAAGGCGGCAAATATATAATATAATTACTGTATTAAGATGAATTTTAACTATAAATTTATATAGTAAAAACAGTTTGAAGTTTATTTTTACAATAACAAAATTATATATATCCTACCATGCATAATGGAAAACTATCAAGCTGATATTGCATCATTGTATTAAATAAATGAAATATATATGCTGTTTATTCTTCTTATAATTATTTTGTGGAGTGCTTATGATGTGACAACTCTTATATTACATAATCTTACAAGTTGCAAATTAGTCAGTTTTGAAAAAATCATATTGTAAACATTATGTTTCATCAAAATGATGTTCATTTTGTGTATCGCTATATTAGGACTAGACAAGTAAATAAAATAATTCAAATTGAAAATATAAAATACATTTCGAAGATACTATATAAAACAAGTCCAAAGTATTCTGCTTTATTTTTAAAAATATGTAAATGTCTTATAAAGCATGTGTCAGCTAAAAAAGAATTATGCAAACTAGAATGTGTCTCTAAAAATTAATAGTCTCACAAAACGATAACAACAATACATTAATGAAATATTTGGCTTTAATAATAGGAATACTGGGTTTATGTTTAAAATAATATTCAATCGTAAAAGGCTTTATATGGATGATGATTCTTCATATCAAAAGGCACTGGTATTGGAACCAGGATATTTTCTGTTTTTTGTATTATAGCAAGAATATTGGGAATTGGCAAGAATATCATCGCTTTTCTCACTAATGATAATCCCCTATATTCTGCCAAGATATCCTATAAATTACCAGCAATTATAACTTCAATAGGGCTCAAAATATTTTTAATAAAATGACGGAGGTTATGTCAAGCATTTGATTGTCAATTCCTGCATATGATAAGGATGATTTTAAATTAATCTGCAAAGTTCTAAATTTTCAGGAGAAATGTTGCCAAAGATTATGTTCAGCATCGGTTTGGCAAAGTTTGGCAGTAGGAGATAATTAAATTTGCTCAAATATCAACATTTGTAGTATATTTGGGCTGACGTTTTCAAATCTCTCCCTTTGACTCGGCTAAGGCTAATAGCAGAAAATTGTAAGACGATTATCCTAAAAATAAAGAAGTATTAAATTAATTAAATATTTTATAAATGAAGAAAAATTTATTCATTTCGTTAGTCATTTTACCAGTTTTTGGTTTTTCACAAGTTGTAATAAATCAAGTTGATGATTTTGAAGATTATACACCAAGAAATTGGACCAAATCATCATCTACACTTCCAAACCAAAATATTACAACTGGAGGACCTTTGGGATTAAATGATAATTTTTTAAGAATTCAATCCCCAGCTAGCGGACAACTTGTTACATTTAATAAAGCACAATGGCAGGGAGACTATTATAAAAATGACACTTCAAGTAGAATTAAATTTATTTCTATGGATGTCAGAAATTCAGGTACAAATATTATTTTTTTAAGATTAGCTTTTACAAATGATAACTGGACTGGTACTGATCCTATATTTTGTTCAACTAATGCTATTGCTGTGATCCCAGGTGAAGGTTGGAAGAAAATTAACTTTCCTATTACAGAAAATGCAATGACTAATATTAGTACTCAGCAAGGTTACTCAAGCGTTTTTAATGGTGTTACTGAAGTAAGAATTCTGCATAATGATTCACCTGCTTGGGATTCAGATCCAATTGAAGCGACATTAGATATTGATAATATTATGGCAAGAAGTACAGCTTTATTAGGAACTGATAATTTGGAAGTAAAAAAGAAAATAAAATTGTATCCTAATCCTTCAAATGAAAGTATTATATTTAACAACAATAAAAATTTAAACGAAAATTTTAAATATAATATTTTTGATTTTACTGGTAGACAAGTGCTTAGTGGAAATTCAAAATTTAATGAACAAATAAACATAAAGAATTTGACAAAAGGTAATTATTTTATACAAATAGAAACAAAAAACGGAGAAATATTTAATGAAAAGTTGTTTAAAAATTAAATCTTTTGCTAAGTGAGTCGCCTGAAATAGGTTGACATAAAATTAAAATCGGAGAAACTCTTTTCTTCGGTTTTTTTATGTACTTAAGTCGAAGTTTGCACATTAGACTTAAATAAGGCCCTTTATTTTATAAATATTTTCATTTATTTTGCTTAAGCAATCATGTGTTAAAAGTGCAATTTTGATTTAAGTATAATTTTAAAGACTAAAAATTAAACACGAATCTCAAAAAACGATCTAAGTAATATTAATTTATCAAATGAAATAAACAGAATATATATTCTATTTATTCTGTTTTCGGTTGTTTTATATTCTTTTTATAAGGCTGGCTTTCATAGTAGATAGATTTTATTCAGAAGAGTTATCAGGCTGGCAAATTCTTTAAAAATATCATTTGTAAGTATTAGGTTTCATCAAAACGACCTTTATTTCAGGGACATAATTCCTTTGCAAGAGCAAAGGAGAAAAATGATCAATTACTATCTTAACGTATATTCTAAAATTCAATTATTAAAATTTTTTTGATAAGCCCAGTCATATCATACTTTTCAGTCGGTCAATATAAGAAGTAAGGGAAATAGAGTAAAACCGACAAGACCCCAATGTATTATTAAATATGTATCTTTGAAACCTTAAACATGATCCTGAATATAAAGGGGATTAAAACAAAACAACCACTCAATTTTAATAACCGAACCATGAATGCCTTATTGCATCTGCTGTATTTACTCTGAATACCCTTTTTCCGGAATTTCTTCGGATAGCCTTAATTTATATTTTCAAAACAATTTACGATGGAGCCGTCAACCATTTAAACGGAGCGGAAACCGAAAAGCTTTATGAGTAGGAAAAACCCTATCAAATTTATATGAAGAGACTTATCTTATCGAAGGCGACTGAAAAGCTATGCTTTTTACTCCTTTTCCTGATGTCATTCTCTGCCTTTGCGCAGGCATATAGTTACACGACGTACAATACGTCGAATTCCGGCATCGGCAGTAACTATATCGCTGACATCAAAACCGATGCAAACGGACTGCTGTGGATCGCTACCTTTAACGGGATTTCCACTTTCAACGGGACAAGCTTTACGAATTACAACACTTCCAATTCCGGGATTGCCTCCAATGCGACCCTGAAGATTCAGATCGATGGCCTGGGAAGGAAATGGATCGCTTCCCAATCCAACGGGATCATCATGTATAATGGGAGCACCTGGACAAACTACACCACGGCCAATTCCGGCCTTCCGAACAACCAGATCATCGATATCGCAGTAGACGGGCAGAATAACCTCTGGGTGGTAACATCTTCAGGGCTTACCCGATTCAACGGCAGTACCTGGAATACCTACAGTTCGGTATCCAACCTGAATTCGGTAGCCACAGACGGCGGCAGCGGGGTGTGGGTAACCAATGGCGGCGTGCTGTACAAATTTGACGGTTCGGTATTTAATTTCGTAGTCCAGGGCACAGAGAGAATCCTGAAGATCGCCGGTGATTTCATTTATCTGAAAGGCTCCGACAGCCTGATAAGGATAACCGTTGCCGGAACCAACCCTACTTTTTATTACCAGAGCACTTCCTGCCTGGCCAGCTACAATCCGAATGCACTGGATATCGACAGCAACAATAAAATATGGATCGGGTTCAACGGTGCGGGATTACAGAACTTCACGAACTGCACCACTTACACCAACGCCAATTCCGGTCTGCCGGATAACAGCTTCAGCGTAGTAAAGACCCAGAGCTCCGGCAATATCTGGCTGGGCACACTGCAGCTTGGGCTGGTAAAAATGTTACCGCAGCAGGTAACGTCCGGCTGCTGGCAGACCTTGAGTGCAGGCAGTAACCATTCCATGGGAATTAAAACCGATGGCACTTTATGGGCTTGGGGAAATAACAGTAATGGACAATTAGGTGACGGTACTACACAATCAAGAACAGTGCCTGTCCGGATTGGGAATGCCAGCAACTGGCTGAAAGTGACTGCAGGAGATTACTATACGCTGGCCATCAAAACTGACGGAACGCTATGGGCCTGGGGAAAGAATAATTATGGCCAGCTGGGTAACGGAACTACAACGGATGCCAATGCTCCGGTCCAGATCGGCACGGCAACCAACTGGAGTACCGTAAGTGCCGGAACTACCGAAACGGCAGCCATCAGGACGGACGGAACGTTATGGACCTGGGGAAGCAATAATTATGGGCAGCTGGGTGATGGTACTGCTGTGAGTAAAACCATACCTACACAGATCGGCACGGCAACCAACTGGCAAAACACCAGTGTTGGAAATATGTATGTATTGGCTGTTAAGACAAACGGGACTTTATGGGCATGGGGATATAATGGAAGCGGACAACTGGGAACCGGATCACAGGCTAATCAATCCATCCCGGTACAGGTTGGAACAGCTTCCAACTGGAAAAGCGTTGACGCCGGAAATACTCATTCTACCGCTATCAAGACCGACGGTACTTTATGGTCTTGGGGAAGTAATGGTATCGGACAGTTAGGAGACGGTACCGTAACAAATAAAAATACCCCGGTACAAATAGGAACTGCAAATAACTGGCTTACCGTATCTGCAGGAATAAATTATACCATTTCGGCTAAAACAGACGGGACACTCTGGTCCTGGGGAGCGAATAATAATGGCCAGCTGGCAAACGGTACAAGCGCAAGTAGTACAAGTTATTCACCGGTACAGGTAAGCTCCGCTTCAGGAATCATAATGATGACTGCAGGATCTAACCATATTCTGGTGAAAAATTTCGATGGTTTTCTGAAAGTAAGCGGCGGTAATGCCTCGGGACAGCTGGGCGATGGCACAACAGTTCAAAAAAATACACTTACTTCTATTTTCTGTCCTTCTGACTGTCCTTCTCCGGTACAGTTCTCGACGGCTAATATTACTTCTTCCACAGCTACCCTTAACTGGGCAGCACCATCGTCAGTTCCTTCTGCAGGATATACGTATCTGTACAGCACAAATCCTTATGTAGGAGGCATCAGCGGAAGTACAACTTCTACATCAGCAGGTGTAAGCAACCTGCTGCCGAATACTACTTATTATTGGTGGGTAGCCTCCAACTGTGGATCCAGCCAGGGAAACTGGATATCTGGTGGCTCTTTCACCACATCTCCTGCTGCCTCATCCGGCTGCTGGCAAAGCGTAAGCGCTGGTGCATTCCATACATTGGCTGTCAAAACAGACGGAACACTTTGGGGATGGGGCCTAAATAATAACGGGCAGTTAGGAGACGGTACAAATACCAGCAAGACCAGCCCGGTACAAATTGGGAATGCTAATAACTGGCTGAAGATAGCTACAGGATATGTTCACTCTGTTGCCATAAAGGCAGATGGAACCTTATGGACTTGGGGAAGCAATGTAAACGGACAGTTGGGAGATGGGACTACAACGTTAAAAAATACTCCGGTACAGATAGGCACGGCAACGGACTGGGCAAATATTGTATGTGGGGATAATTATACGGTAGCCATAAAATCAAACGGTACCTTATGGGCCTGGGGACTTAATGGCAGTGGACAACTGGGTGATGGCACAACCGTAAACAAATTGATCCCTGTACAGATCGGTACCGGAACCGACTGGCAGGTTATCTCAGCCGGTGTACAGCATACACTTGCTATAAAAACCAATGGCACACTATGGGGCTGGGGTACGAATAATTACTCAGAATTAGGTATAAGCACTTCAACATCACAGGTGACAAGTCCTATGCAGGTGAGCACCGCTGCCAACTGGAAAAGTATCAGTGCCGGGTTTCATCACTCTGTAGGTCTGAAAACAGATGGTACATTATGGTCATGGGGTGATAACCTTTACGGACAGTTAGGTGATGGGACTACTGTTAGCAAGTCTAATGCAACACAGATAGGAAATGCTACCAACTGGCAAAGCATTGCCACGGATTATTTTTATTCTTCGGGAGCCATAAAGACAGATGGAACACTCTGGAGATGGGGGTCAAATGATGTCGGGCAGCTTGGTGACGGAACGACAGTCAACAGACTTGTACCGACACAGATCTCATCATCTGTGGATAGGAAGACTGTTTCCTTAAATATGAATGGAGCATTTGTCATCAGCAACAATGGAATTTTATCAGGCTGTGGAAGTAACAGTTCCGGACAGATTGGAGACGGAACATATAATCAGAGAAATATTTTTACACCTGTTGCCTGTATTCCAAGCTCCATCTGTGTAGTTCCTACTCAATTATCCACTTCCAACATTACCACCACTACCGCTACCCTGAACTGGGCGCCGGTGGCAGGATTCAACGGAAACTATAATTATTTCTACAGCACGAGCCCGAACCAGCCGGGATCTGCAGGTTCTGCTTCATCGGCATCGGCCACTCTCAGCAACCTGCAGCCTAATACCACGTATTACTGGTGGGTAAGCTCCAATTGCGGAAGTCAGCCTGCAGGACCGGTAGCTTCGTTTACCACCCTTCCGGATGCCACGGGCTGCTGGCAGAAAATCAATGCCGGATATATTCACTCTTTAGGAATAAAGACTGACGGAACGCTATGGGCCTGGGGAAATAACGACAACGGCCAGTTGGGTGACGGAACCAATATCAAGAGAAATGCACCTGTGCAGATAGGAATGGCAAACAACTGGAAAACCGTAGCCGCAGGCCAAAGTTCTTCTTTCGCACTGAAAACAGACGGGACGCTGTGGGCCTGGGGCAGTGGCCAGTTAGGAAATAATAACACAACCAGTATAAATGCGCCTGTACAAATAGGAACTGCCAATGATTGGATGAGTATTACTACAGGAGATGTTTATACATTTGCCATAAAATCCAACGGTACCCTTTGGGGCTGGGGAGCCAATGGAGTAGGAGAACTGGGAGACGGAACCGGAGTGGGCAAGTCTGTTCCTACACAGATAGGAACTGCTACGAACTGGAAAAGCATTGCAGCAGGTGCCGGTCACTCTTTAGCCGTGAAAACAGACGGTACACTCTGGTCCTGGGGATGGAATATTAACGGGCAGATAGGCGATGGTACAAACACTAACCGATTGTCACCCGTACAGATCGGAACAGGTACCAACTGGACAGATGTGGCTGCAGGCAACTCTCACTCTGCCGCAAGAACGTCTGACGGAATATTGTACGCTTGGGGAAGTAACATCGCCGGCCAACTGGGTGATGGGACCAATACCAGCAGGCTGACCCCTGTTCTTGTAAACGATGGAGTGAAGAGCATTGATGCAGGAGGTAACTATACGATTGGTATAACCATGAACGGAAATGTATTTGCTTCCGGATATAATAATTCCGGTGAGCTGGGTAACGGTACCACGACCACCAGGAATACATTTTTCATAGGAAATGCTACTGATAATTCTATTGTATCTGCAGGAGCAAACCATACCCTGTCCATCAGCAATAGCGGTATTTTGAAAGTAACCGGGCAGAACAGCAGTGGTCAGCTAGGTGATGGTTCGGTAGTCAACAGATCCTCATTTACTCCTCTTGCCTGTCCTGCAAGCCAATTGGCTGTAGATGAAACATCCGTTTCACAGACAAGCCTGAAAGTTTTCCCGAATCCGGTACAGGATGACCTGAACATCGTGTCCGATGAGAAAATTCTTTCGGTAACGGTATACAGTGCAGCCGGACAACTGGTATTGACCCAACCGGTGAACGAGACCAAAACGGTTATCCATATGTCTTCTGCAGTATCCGGAATGTATCTGGTGAAAATCAAACTCGCCGGCAATACGGAGAAAACAGTGAAAGTGATCAAGCGGTAAGTATAGCATTGCGGATCAGGGAAGGGATCGTTAATTTCCGGACTCGCACTGCAGGCTTTAGCATTCGTATTGTATAAGGGATTGTCTTTTCAGGCAATCCCTTTTTATTGTCTTTCAAGAAAATAATAATTAAAAATAAATTCTTTCAGGGAATAATCCCATTGGCCCAACTCTGGGAAAAAATAGTACCTATAAACCGAATATACATTTCATTTATTCGGTTTAATTAATCATTAGATAAATTTCATTTATACAAATCTATATTTCTGACTTTTAATTACCATTAAGAATGATTTCTATATTCAATGATTATTAAATAACACATAATGATGCAAATCTTATATCAATTGTTTTAAAAACAAACGATTCTTCACCATATACTAATATTCATTAATTTTATTGCTACATAACATATTATGAAACAAGTAATAGCTTTCGCCGATGAGTTTGGGAATAATTCTTTTAAATTTTCAACAGAAAGTACGCATTTTATTATTGCAAGTATTATAGTGAATTATGAAGATCTGGATGCTTTCTATACTGAGGTAGAAAAGATCCGATCAAAATATTTCCAAAAGGTGAAATTAAATCATCTAAAATTAAAGACAATCATAAAAGGAGACTTTTAATTTTAAAGGAAATAGTTAAACTTAAATTCAATATTTATTCCGTTGTTGTCGATAAATCCCAGCTTTATGGTGAAGGATTCAGATATAAAAAGTCGTTTTATAAATATCTGAACGGAATACTTTATAAAGAACTGTATAAAACTTTTCCTAAGTTGGAATTAAAGGTGGATGAATATGGAGGTAATGATTTTATGCTGGAATTCAAAGAGTATGTGCGTCAAAACCATATTCGGACGTTATTTGAAAGTTCTGAATTTTTTGTAAATGAAAGTGACCAGGAATTGGGTATACAAGTCGCAGATCTTATAGCCGGAACATTAGGATATATTTTTGATGGTCATAAGAAAAGTTCCTATTCAGAAGAATTTCTGGAAATTATCTCAGATAGAATATAAGTATTAATCACTTTCCTAAGGTCTATAAGCTTAATGAATATTTTGAAGTAAATAATACCGATGTTTTCTACGATCAGGCTATAACTGAACTTAGCCTAAGGAGTATTTTTGATTATTTAGATAAGACATCGTCAGAAAGCCAGCAAAAGCAGGATTTCATTAATTTTCTAAAAATCCTGGTAAGATATCATGAATCCAATCATTATAAAAATTATACAACTTCCCAGGAATTTATTGAGCATCTGAATGTAAATAGAGAGTCTAAACTCAGCAAAGAACATTTCGTCAATATGGTTGGTGGACTGCGTGATATGGGGATTTTAATTGGAAGCAGCAGGGAAGGTTATAAGATTCCTACTAATCATTATGAGATTAAAAAATATGTGCAGCATGGCAACTCTATCGTAATACCTCTTTTGAGAAGAATCAGCGTATGCAGAGATGCAATTTTATTGTCTACTAATAATTCACTTGATATTTTAGAAGATCCGGAATTTGAAGTGTTAAAGGGAATTATTGACAAAGCTAATTAAGGCTGTTGCATTTATGAGTTGCAACTAACTTGGTTATGGTTTATTTTGTCATATTAAATAAATGCATAATATTGTCTATGGATTTTTCATAATTATGCATTAATATAAATCTCAAAAATGATATTATGGATGAAAATGAAGAATTACAACAAATTATAAAAAATATCATCGAAGCTACTACAAAGGGTGTTTTTGAATTTATTAATAAGGAAAATATAATTGTAGATAAGTTTTTTAAAAATGAAATTCCCAATGCTATGTTAGAAGTTGCTGGGACAAAACAAGTTTCTGAATATATAAATGAAGAACTTGCAAAAGTTGGAATTATTTATAAGAAAATTAAAGATTAAAATCTCAAAAAACGATCAAAAGATATATTATAGATTTTTAGTAAAATATTGTAATATCAAGTTATAGTATATATCTTAGAAAAAAGAATCTATTCAATTTTTAAATAAAAAAATAAAATCTAAAAACCATAAAATCCAAGAAAAATGAAAAACAGTTTTTATACTTTGTTATTATTATTTTTATTCACAAGCCTTCATGCTCAGGAATATTCAAAATTAATAAGTGAAGCCGATAGATTATATGAAACAAAAGATTATAAAATGTCTACTGATTTATATACTAAAGCTTTTAAAATTGAAAGCAAAAATCCAAATGACCTATATAATGGTGCGTGCGCTTCATCTTTAGCAGGAAATACAGAAAAAGCTTTTAAATGGCTGAATTTATCGATAGATAATGGGTGGATGAATCTAAAGCATTTAAGTTCCGATACCGATTTAGAAAATTTACATTCAAAAAAAGAATGGGAGATGACAGTAGGAAAATTAGAAAAAAAGCTGAAGTTAATGGAAGCAAATTATGACAAACCGTTGCAGGCTGAATTATTGGCAATATATGACGAAGACCAGAAATATCGAATTCAAATGAATGAAACTCAAAAAAAATTCGGTCTGGAATCTAAAGAAATGCAGGATCTTTGGAAAATAACAGATCAGAAAGATTCAATCAACTTATTAAAAGTAAAAAAAATATTAGATGAAAAAGGGTGGGTAGGTAAAGATAAAGTAGGCGCACAGGCCAATAGTGCATTATTTCTAGTCATTCAACATGCAGATCTGGAAACGCAGAAAAAATATTTGCCCATGATGAGAGAAGCTGTAACAAAAGGAAATGCTAGTCCAGCTTCTTTAGCTTTGTTAATCGACAGAATCGAAATCCAGGAAGGTAGAAAACAAATATACGGAAGTCAAATCGGAACCAATCCAATCAATAAAACGCCATATGTTTTACCTTTAATTGATCCTGGTAACGTAGATAAAAGGAGAGCAGAAGTTGGCTTAGATCCAATCTCTGACTATATTAAAAATTGGAATTTAGTTTGGGATGTTGAAAAGTATAAAAGTGAATTACCAGAATTAGAAAAATTAAATAAGAAGTAAAAAGGTCTGTTAATAGCAATATACAAAACTTTGTAGGACAATCCAATTCTCAAAAAACGATTGTTTTTTCTGCCATCATTGATATCTTTCAATAAAATTATAGAATAGTGATACCTATCAATCAATTCCCTTAAAACACCCTTACTTAATTTGTCGGCATCTTGATTTAAATATGCCTTTACCTGAAAGACTTCTAAAACATCGTCTTCAATTAATTTTACAGTACATTTGAGTTATGAAAAAGTTGGAATCACGTGAAGATATTGAGCATCTTATCAATTCATTTTATGCTAAAGTGGTTAAGGATGAAGTAATTGGGTTTTTCTTTACTGATGTTGCCAAAGTCGATTGGGATAAGCACCTTCCGAAAATGTATGCCTTCTGGGAGTCCGTGCTCTTCGGGCAGATGACCTATAAAGGAAACCCGATGGGTGCCCATTTTCCCATCAATGAGCTGCAGGCGATGGAGCAGAAGCACTTCGACCGCTGGCTGCACCTTTGGACTACTACCATTGAAGAACACTTTAAAGGGGAAAATGCAGATACAGCCATTTACAAAGCTGAAAATATTGCCAGGCTGATGGCATTTAAAATGGATCTGGCGCGAAGGCTGTAGTCCAGCTATGCTTTTATTTAAATCAGTGCTCTAGGGAACAATAACCGTAAAAATATAAGCAGCCAGGTTAACCAGCAGTACCGTTCCGTAAAGGATATTGGTCTTTCCGCGGCTAAGCGAAAGCATCACAATAAATACCGAGAGCGAGAGAAGGATAATGTCCTTTTTATCCAGACCCAAAACCAGCGGGATATCGTACATAATACAGACTATAGAAACGGCAGGAATGGTCAGTCCGATACTTGCCAGGGCAGAGCCTAACGCCAAGTTTAAACTTGACTGGATCTGATTACTCCGTGCCGCCCTGATGGCAGCCAGGCCTTCAGGAAGCAGGACCACCGCTGCGATAATTACGCCAACCAAAGATTTCGGAGCTCCGAAGCCCTGCACCATATCTTCAATAGTGGAAGAAAGCCCTTTTGAAATCATGACAACAATCGCCAGACAGATCACCAGGAAAACAAAACTTATCGTGGTCTTTTTCAGGGAAGGGACATACAGCTCTTCAGGGTGTTCATCGGGAACAATAAAATAATTCCGGTGTCTGATGGTCTGCACCATAAGGAAAATCCCATAGATGACAAGACAGGCGATAGAAACAAAAATAAGCTGTGCTTTATTATAAAAAGGCCCGTTGACGCTTGATGTAAAATTCGGGAGCACCAGCGTTAAAATCAGGATTGAAACAATGCTTACCAGATAAGTCGTGGCAGAAGTCCTTGCAAAAAACTGTTCATAATATTTTACACCTCCCACTAAAATACAGATCCCTAAGATCCCGTTCAGGATAAGCATTACTGCGGCAAACACGGTATCCCTCGCCAGGGTTATAGCCTGTTCCCCGCCGGCTACCATGAGGGAAATAATCAGGGCTACTTCCAGAATCGTAATACATAAAGCCAAGATAATAGTTCCGAAAGGTTCCCCCACTTTATGAGCTACCACTTCTGCATGATGAACAGCTGAAATAACGCTTCCGGTTAAAAGAATGCCGGCAATTACATCAAAAATAACCCCTGTTCCCATCAGTCCGGAAAAATAATATCCCACTGCCAGAACAGGAAAAATGAACGTATAATGTAAAAAGTCATTTATTCTCATAGCGTCTACAAAATACAAAAAATCTATGACGTTTAGAATATCAAAAGAAAATATTAATAATCTATTGAGTAATAAAAATTTTAAAATGTAATTACCTTGGATCTGTTTCCTGATCCGGTTAATGGTTCCAGAGATAAAAATCCTGAAGGTCCGTCAACATATGAAACAGCAACCCGATACCGATGATCCTGATATTTCCTTTAAAAAAAAGCATCAAAAAATACACCGCAATGGCATAATAAGAATGTAAAAAATGGAATCCCACACTTGCCCGGTCCGGATCGAAAACAGGGTCTGCAAATAAATGGTCCAGATCTACCAGCATGGTTACCAGCAGGATCAGGTATGCTTTTTTCCAGTTGTCACGGTAAAAAACCAACGCAATAAAAATCGGGAAAACAAAATGTAAAAAATAATGGGTGAAGGTTTTCAGCAATCCGGTATCTAAAAATTCCATTGATAAATCGGTATTAAATGATATTTACCACCTTAAGATCAAAGGCAGTTCCTCTTTTTTGAATTTCAGGCTTAAATAATAATCCTCGTTCCTGTTTCCGTAAAAAATATAGTCTACGCCTGAAATTATTTTCTTTTCGGCTGCCGTTAAAGACTTAAAAGAAGATGATAGCAAAGCACTGTTTCTGATGAAAATAAAATTTTCTTTCAGCAATGGAGATGAAGGTACCGGTTTCCGGGTAGATTTTATTTCAAAGCCAACTCCGGTTCTGGTAATTATATTCGGCTGGAACGGAATTGCCGTAAACTGGTTCCGGGCATTCATCCATTTTTTATGCTGAAAATATTGCTGTGTTTTTTCAACAGCTGAGCTCTGCAGCGCAATTACATAATCAGGCTGAATAATTTTCTGAACCGTTTTTTTTTCAATTTCATTAAAATTATCATCGTAGCCATATGTTATGATGGTGTCGTTTACCTTTTCTAATGTGGCTGCAGCTTTTATATGCGTAACATGAGAAGAATCTGAAAGGCTTTTGTTGAAAAAAGAAGCGAATGTTCTGATGTTTTCCTGATCAAGCTCAGTCTCCAGGAAAGCCTTTGTCTGCTGAAGTGTAGAAATAACCGGAGCCGGATCGTATGAATCTGAATTGTTTTTAATTATAATTTCATCTGAGAATAAATCAATGGAAAAATTTTTTATTTGCGGGCCTTTGAAAGAAATACTTCCTATGCCGGCATCAATAAAAGAATCTGCATTATAAGATACCTTCCCTAAATTCTGAAAAAACAGTTTATAAAAGGTTACGGAATTCAGGTCTGAAGTGCCGATGATGCATCTTTTCCCGTCGATCTTAATGAAAATCTGCTCTTTCTGAAAGACCTCTTTTCCTGTACGAATAAATTTCTGCTGCTGTAAGTATTTTAGAAACTGCTGCTTATCTTTAAGCTCAAGAACACTGTACCATTGGGAGAATGAAGTGTTTTTAATATGGAATACCTGAAAAAAATCGGGAATTTTCACTCCCGATTCCTGTATAGAAATTGTATTTTTTCCATTGCTTTTGCCGTTAAACCACTGATCAGGATGCATGGCGAGGTTTGAAATATATTGCCTTGTAAGGTTTTTCACATCTGCCAGAACGATCACATCTGCATTTTCCGGAATATATTTCAGCGTTTTATCTTTATGGTAAAACACAAAATAGACCGTTGTTGCCAGTAGAAAAACCAATAAAACAGCAAGCTTCTTTTTCATTTACAAAACCGGTATTTTCTGCTCAGATTCTTTGATCTTGTAAATTTCATCTGCAAGATCGAAGAAATACATTAAGCTGTTTTCTGAAGAACTCCTGATGCCGTAATCCATTTCCGTTTCTATCCGGTCGCCTTTTGCTTCAGTTTTAAAATATACTTCCCCTACGTTTTTCTTAAAGACATCCATGATTTTTCTTTCAGAAGTACTATTGAATTCTGTTTCCAGGCCGATCAGAAGCCTCCGGATATCGAACCGTCCGGACAATGCATATTTTGAAGCGTCTTTCGCCCATTTCTCAGAAACCTCAGACTGTTTTTTTGGCAGGATATTATCCCGGGAGGTCGTTACGTAAACCACGCCGTCTTTTACCGTAAAGAAGAACCGATCCAGATACCCTCCTGATTTTTCTTCCTTAAATTCGTAAAATTCCCCATTTTTAGAGAAGTTTTTTGCAGTATTTTTATTGGTTGCCAAGACATTAAAAACCCGGTTCCAGTACCCTTCGTTTTCTGTTGCAAAGGCAAAAGTGAAATCCGGCACCATCACTTCCTTCGTTTTCTTTATTTCTTTTTCATTGTAATCATCATCGTAATCATAATCCGTATATTCTACGGTTTTGGATTTCAGTTCGTTCAGGACAAAAATACCGTTTCCGGGCGCTATTTCAGCAATGGCTTTTTCGTCCAGAACAATTTTCATGGTTTCCGTCATCAGTTCCATTTCCTTCTGGTATCCGCCTTCGCCTGAATTTTTCAGCAGGCTGTACATCAGGTCAAAATACCTGCTTCCGTCAACATTCATGGCATAATATCCTATGCTTTTATCATGGATCAAAGCCATCAGCTTTTTATTTTTCCTGCCTTTGTAGACCGCCGAAAACTGTTTCTGAACTTCCGGGTCTTTGTGCTGGTAGCTGTTGACCAGCCTTACTTTATCATTATCGAAATACAGATTATATGAAGAATTTGAATTGTAAAAATTACTGAAAAATTGTCCGAATTCATACTGCTTTGACATTCTGCCGTAAATTCCTTCATTCACAATCCTTCCATAATCGGCATATACAAAGACATCGGAATTAGGGTCACGGGCTGACAGTGTTTCTTTAGAGACTTCAATTTCAAAATTTGAACTGAAATACCGTTCGAAATCAGACTCTGCCAGCATTTTCACCATTTTGAATTTTTCAATCCTCAAAGAGTCAAATTCTTTTTCATAAGCCAGGTCGCCCGCATTATCTTCTGCATCCATTTCTTCTATCCCATCATCCTGGGCCGGAGGCGGTAATGTTTCAGCAGAATCTTCAGAATAATTTTTATCTGTAGACCCTTTCTTTTCTTTAGGGTATTCGTGATGTTTTTCAAGATATTTGATATCTTTCTGCATTCTTGCAATTTCCGCATTGTGCTGTTTGATATCTTCTTTTAAATATTGAATGTCTTCTTTTAATATCCGGATTTCATCTTTGTAATTAAAAGGCGGTTCCGGTTCTTCAGCATAAACACTGTCTGTACCTACTGTTTCAGTGCTGTCCATAACGATCATACTACTGTCTGCCATAACCTCGTTATCCATATTATACTGGTACGGTTTGCTGTAGCTTAATAGTTTTAAGACAGCACGATTCCCATTCCAGGCAACAAAAATGTCATCATCGAGGTTAACGTAGGAATAATTGTTTTTTCGAGTGATCTCCAATCCTTTTTTCTTGGTTGAATTGATAAATTCCTGAAATTTTTCTTTATTGTCTACCATAAAATGAGCCGTGTAGGCTTTTACAGAGTCATTGAAGCTTGCATAATGATACTGTGTGGCATCGTATTTAATCCCTGTTTTGGAATAATCATTCCAGGAAGGTTTCTCTTTGCCTTCTTTGGCAACATCCAGCAGAAAAGGGTTCAGCTTCTGCCAGTTGATTTTTTTATCAAGCTGCCTGCCGTTGATTTCCATATAGAAAATGGCATCACCCGGAAGCTTCATTTTCTGTTGTGCGAAAATAAATACGGATAAAGACAGAAGAAAGGTCAGGTTTATTTTTTGTAAAATAGCTTTCATGGTTTCGGGAAGTTATTGGAATAGGATATTATTTTGAATCTGTTTTTTCTGAAGGATAAAATCCAGGACATTGGCTTCCAGTTTTACGGCTTTTCGGTTCGGGGAAAGCAGGTATGAACTGTTGGTCTGGGATTTTATTGTGTTTTCAAACTGTAACACGGAAGTATATCTGGCATCATTGAAAATTTCTCTGTCTGCCTTGCTCATTTTGTCGTAATCGCTTTTAAACGTGTTGATTTTGTTTCTGGTAAATGTTTTGGCGGCTACATTCTGGCTGTAGATCCGGGTCGGGACCATCTTGCCCAAAATGTTTTTTGCCTTTAACTGTTCCAGTCCGGCGTTGATGTTTTCAATTCTTTTGAAATTACAGCTCAGTTTAATGATGTAATTATCAAAATCCATTGATGTTTTTACATTGGAAATTCCGGGAGTGGCTTTGAAAATTCTTGCCGCTTCATTAATTTTGGCTTCAATCTCAGGCTTTTTAGGAACTTTTTTGCCGTTAACCGTTTCCATTTTGGAAATAGAAGCCAACCGGGTTTTGCTTTTGCTGGCGTTGAGGATAATGGTATATTCACCGCTGCCGTCTGCTTTTACACTGGCTTTGTCTACAATATCAAAACAGCTTGCAAGCAGGAGTAAGGGGATAAACAGGAGAACCTGTCTTAATAAAAATTTCATAATCTGGCTTTAAGTAACAAAAATACAATCTTATTTTCTAATCCTGCCTCTCCCAAGCCATATTCTCCTTTCCTGTTTCAAAGAATCTAAGGAAAAATTCTACTTTTTAAGGGATTGACAGATTGTTCAGTGCTTGAACAATTTAATTGCAGATTACCGTAACTAAAAATTAAAACAACCAATACATTTAACAAACAAATTTATTCCACCGTTGGAATACTCTGTCAGGATACAGCTGTCATCTGTTTTAATATCTTTTTGTTTAAAAGCATTTCCCATCATCATTACAGGTTTTGCATAGGTCATCATATTACCGGCTGTAATTACACAGATGGGTGAGGTTTCCGTTTTACCCGTTCCGCTTTCATCGATCGTTTTAATGATTCTATTATTCTGCAATACACATATTTCCGCTTTGGTTTTTTCTCCAATCGCATTATATATATTTACCATTGAAACTAATATATCCTTATTTAATGCGCCTTTGTTGTATGCAGCTTCTGCTGATGCCAATATTTTTTGAGCCTTTCCTTTTGATATTCCCTTTCTTGAGGCAATCTTTCAGATTTCATCGTAGTTTTTATTGTAATCTGATAAGCTGTATCCCGTATCAACAAACCGGCTTCCATAATAAAGTTGGTTCATTTCTTCATGAGTAAGCTTTGAAGGATCTTTTTTGAAGATTTCGAGATAGTCGTAAAAATATTTCTTGGGATTTTCCGTAACGTTCTTCTTTATTTCCTCCACATTGATCTGAGAGAAAAACAGCAGCGAATGCATGAGCAGCAGCAAAGCAAATATTTTTTTCAAGGTAAATAGGTTTTATGTAATAAATATATAAATACTCATATTATTGTTCTTCTTTCAAAGCAACGGTCTCCAGGTTTTCTTCTTCTGTTGCAATCTTGTTCGGGTTGGCTACCTTTCCAATGGTAAGCCCCTGAACGATAATAGAGAATACAACCACACAGTACGTAATGCTTAAA
This sequence comes from Chryseobacterium sp. JJR-5R, assembly GCF_034047335.1. NCBI lineage: Bacteria > Pseudomonadati > Bacteroidota > Flavobacteriia > Flavobacteriales > Weeksellaceae > Chryseobacterium > Chryseobacterium sp. JJR-5R. The sequence goes on along the minus strand of NZ_CP139137.1, from coordinate 4,093,408 downwards.
ATGATCTCACTGTACTCGCTTTTCGGGACAGACATTGCCAACGCAATAGAAACACCGCCCCGGATTCCGCCCCAGATGAGAACTTTTACAGTCTGCGGACTAAAGGTTCTTTTCATAAACTTGGTAGGCCCCCAGATGGAAATGATCCTGGCTAATAAAACAATAGCAATGGCTGCCAGTCCCGGAATGATAAAATGCTTTAAATCTTTGATCATCAACAATTCAAAACCGATGAACAGGAACAGAACCGCATTCAGGATTTCATCAATCAGCTCCCAGAATTTGATCAGGTAATCCTGTGTGATGGATTTCATTTTGAACTTAACATTAAAATTACCCATAAACAATCCTGCCGCAACCATCGTAAGAGGTCCTGAAATGTGCATCTGCCTGGCAATTAAATAGCCTCCCATAACTACAGAAAGGGTGACGAGGACAGAAATGATATAATCATCCACCTCACGCATCAGCCTGGAAGTGATCCAGCCCAGTACAATCCCCAGCAGCAGGCCGCCGCCCGCTTCTTTCAGCAGAAGCAAGCCTATGCTTTCAAGTCCCAGGTCTACTTCTTCCCCGATAGCCAGCTGTAAGACAACGGAAAATACCACGACAGCCATACCGTCGTTAAAAAGAGACTCTCCGGCCACTTTCGTTTCCAATGATTTTGAAACATTGGCCTGCTTCAGAATACTTAACACGGCAACAGGGTCGGTAGGGGAGATCAGAGCTCCGAAAAGGAGGCAGTAGATGAAAGGCAGATGGATCCCTAAAAAAGGCAGAAGGTAAAACATCCCGAATCCCACTACAAAAGTTGAGATGACCACGCCCAGTGTCGAAAAAATCAGCACGGGCCGGAACTGTTCTTTAAGGTCGTCCAAGTTAATATGAATGCCTCCTGCAAAGAGAAGGAAGTTAAGCATGGCCCCCATCAGGACTTCCGTAAAATCAATGCTGCTCATCAGGCTGTGAAGGTGCCCGAATGTCCGGGGCAACACCGTTTCCCCAAAAGAAACCAGAAAGATGGAAACGACGATGGCGATAACCATAATGCCGATGGTACTCGGAAGTTTCAGGAATCTGTAATTAAGATAGGCGAATATGGATGCTAGAACGATTAAGGCTGAAAATGAATAATATAATTCCACTAAGGTGTTTTTAAGATTTATTTAAATTAATTAATAATCGATATACAGTACTTTGATGTATATCTTGGTATTGTCTTTCTCCCAGATATCCAGGATTCCGTCTTTCATGGACCTGGATCCCCGGGTATAATCTTTACCGATGTTCAGGATATTCAACAGGATATATTCGTCACCCACAGAATTTACCAGAAAAGGGGTCTTATCAGATTTTCCGTCTCCGGAACCTTTTAAAGCATCGGTCAGTACCCTGAACTGGTCAAAGTGATGGATGAAGTTTTTCCCGTCTTTTTTTGAGTCGTATGCTTTCAGCAGGATCAGGAGAATATCAAGATTTGTAGGATCCCTGTTGTATAAAATTTCCCCCTGCCTTATACATTCGTCAAAATCACCGTTTTTAAAGGCTTCCGCTAAGGTTTTAAAGTCATTATCCGTAGTTGAAACCAAGTCTTTTCTGAAATTCCTTCCATAGTACAGATGCTGTGCCTCCAGCGTATCCAGGGATTTCGGATAGGCTTTGTACTTAAAAATCAATTTCTCGTAATGATACGGGGATTTATCGCTTTTAAGGTCTTTTTCAATGGCTTTGAAACTGATTTTCGGCTGCTGTGCAAAACCTAAAACCGAAACCAGAAGCAGTAAGAGGAAGAAGTTATATTTCATTACTTATTTTTGTGTTCTTCGTCGTCATTATCGAAGTATTCGAAAAGGAAATCGTTATACGGGAATCTTGAAATATGGATTTTCATCACCTCATCATAGATCATCTTTTTCATGTCCGGGAAGTTCTCTTTCGTTAAAGCTGAAATGAAAACCGTCGGGTACTTGGATTTGGCCATCCAGGTATTTTTCCATTCTTCCAGGGAGATATTTTTTTTGGTGGACGGAGTCAGATCATCTTCATCTTTTTTATCATAGCTGAAACCATCTATTTTGTTGAACACCATAATCATCGGTTTCTGATGTGCATTGATTTCCATAAGGATCTGATTTACGGAATCAATATGGTCTTCAAAACTTTCATGGGAAATATCCACTACATGAATCAGCAGGTCTGCTTCACGCACTTCATCCAAGGTGGATTTGAAGGATTCTACCAGCTGGGTCGGGAGTTTCCGGATGAACCCCACCGTATCCGTCAGCAGGAAAGGCAGGTTCCCGATTACCACTTTCCTTACCGTGGTATCCAGTGTGGCAAACAGCTTGTTTTCAGCAAAAACCTCAGATTTGGACAGGGCATTCATCAAGGTAGATTTTCCTACGTTGGTATAGCCTACCAGAGCAGCGCGCACTACTTTTCCTCTGTTGTTCCGCTGGGTGGCCATCTGTTTATCAATGGTCTTCAGCTTGTCTTTCAGCAATGAAATACGGTCACGGATGATACGCCTGTCGGTTTCAATTTCCGTTTCCCCGGGGCCTCTCATCCCGATTCCCCCTTTCTGGCGTTCCAGGTGGGTCCACATTCTGGTCAGCCGGGGAAGGAGGTACTGGTACTGGGCTAGCTCTACCTGGGTCCTGGCGTAGGAAGTCTGTGCCCTTTGGGCAAAAATATCAAGGATCAGGTTGGTCCGGTCCAGGATTTTTATCTCCATTTCCTTTTCCAAGTTCTTAAGCTGTGAAGGTGATAATTCATCATCAAAGATTACAGTCCCTATTTCATTTTCTTTTACGTATTCTTTTATTTCCTGTGCCTTTCCGCTTCCTATGAAGGTTTTGGAATCCGGCTGTGTCAGTTTCTGTGTAAAACGCCTGTCTACGGTAGCTCCGGCTGTAAAAGCCAAAAACTCCAGCTCATCCATATATTCAATCAGCTTTTCCTCATCCTGGTTTTGTGTAATGACACCAACCAAAACAGCTTTCTCGTAATTATGTTCTTTCTTGTCTAGCATTAGGTTCTATCTATATTGTGTGAGATTTACAAGATAGCATTTTTAATGAAAAAAACCAAGATGAAATTTGAAGCCGGCAGGATTTCACATGAATTTAAAGACAGATTATTGATTTTTAGCTTAATAAAAACTAATCCCAGTCTGCCGCTACAAATTTCAGGGTATTTCCCTGATCATCCTTTACCGTTAAAAAATGTCCTTCCAAGGAGTAAGACGTCATATTTTTAAAGCTTTTTGAAAAGTCATCCTCCAGTTTCATGTCCGGGCACGCCATCATGGTTGAGCCCAAGCCTGAAATTTTCAGTGTGCCGTTATTTTTAAATTCGGAAGAGAAAAACATCCTGTTGCACCCCATATAAGCATTTCCCCTAATTTTTCCGGATTCAACAGGTACTGTCAGATTGATTCCCGCTTTGTATTTTATTAAATCCTGCTTCGCATAATCCTCAAAAGAAACCAGCAGCCATTCTCTCTGTATCTGCGGGTTCTTCACCGGTACAGAGGAACAGTTCAGAATAAATCCAAGGGATAAAACGGATAAAATGCTAGGCATTATTTTGTTCATAACACCCTCAGATCCATTTTCATACCATCACGGGCATGAAACCGTAAAAAAAATTAGTAAATTAGCGACACAAAAATTATTTTATAAAATGAAAAGAATACTTCTACTATTCACTTTCCTCTTAAGTTTTGTCCAGATGAGGGCTGACGAGGGAATGTGGCTGTTAATGCTCGTGAAAAGACTTAATGGTGTAGATATGCAAAAAGAAGGTTTGCATCTTACGCCTGAAGAAATTTACTCAGTTAATAACTCAAGCTTAAAAGACGCTATCGTGAGCTTCGGAGGTTTCTGTACGGGAGAGATTGTTTCCGGGCAGGGACTTATTTTTACCAACCACCACTGCGGATACGGTGCGGTGGCTGCGGCTTCAACACCTGAAAAAGATTATCTGAAGAACGGGTTCTGGGCCATGAAACAGAAAGATGAATTTAATGCAAAAGATCTGTATGTAAGGTTTTTGGTAAGAATGGATGATGCTACGCAAAGGATCAATTCCAAACTTAACAGTAAAATGTCCGCTGCGGAAAGAAAAGCGGTGATTGATGCAGAAACAAAAGCGATCCAGTCTGAAAACTCTGAAAACGGGAAATATACCGTTGTGGTAAGAGATTTCTTTAACGGAAACGAGTTTTATTATTTCGTCTATCAGGATTATAAAGATATCAGGTTGGTAGGAGCACCGCCTTCCTCATTGGGGAAATTCGGAGGCGATACGGATAACTGGGAATGGCCGAGGCATACTGCAGACTTTACGGTTTTCAGGGTATATGCTGATGCTGCAGGAAACCCTGCGGAGTTTGCGCCTACCAATGTTCCTTTGAAGCCTAAGCATTTCTTACCTGTTTCTCTTAAAGGGGTAAAACCGGGTGATTTCTCTATGATCTTAGGATATCCGGGAAGAACAAACCGTTACTTGACGTCTTACGGAATCCAGCAGATGGTTAACAAAGACTATCCGGCCTGGGTGGAAGCTTCTAAATTGGCCATGGACGTTATGAAGAAGTATATGGACAAGGATAAAGCCACTCAGCTTAATTATGCTTCTCAGTATGCTTCTGTAGCCAACTATTGGAAAAACAGACAGGGAACTATCGATGCCGTTATTAAAAACGGAACCATTACAGATAAGCAGAAACTGGAAGAAACATTCAAGGCATGGGCGGTACAGCCTGCAAATGTTACTGAATATGAAACGGTACTGGATGATATTGCCATCTATTACAAACAGACTTCTGACCGGAATGTTGAAAGAAACTATATGTCCCAGCTTTCAAGAAATTCCAAGTATTTTATGCTGGCACTGCAGGTAGGATCAGTTCTTAAAGCCTATGCGGAACAGGATATGAAAGGCAGGCTTGCCATGAAGCCTAAAGTAGATGCTGCCCTGAAAACGGCCTACGAAAACATCAATACCAAGCTTGAAGGCGAGATGATGAATTCTATGGTGAACCTTTACCAGAAAAAAGTAAACAAGGATGTTGCTTCTGAAACCATTATGGGACTTGATGCAAATACATTATCTAATGTAGCATACTCTTCCATCTTTGCAAACAAGCTTTCTGCAACCAATTTTGTACTGAACCCGGACCGTTTGAAACTGGATGCAGACCCGCTTTGGAAAATGGCCAACGCAATTATGGCTGATCAGAGGATTTCAGCAGAAAGATTTGTAAAGATTGACGATAATTTTGCTAAAAACAGCAGATTATTCCTGGCGGGATTAATGAAAGCAATGCCAGAGAAGAAATTCTACCCGGATGCCAACTCTACCATGAGGCTTACGTACGGAACAGTAACTACATTGCCGGTAAGAACAGACAGGAACTATTTCGGGGTTACCGATAACTATTATACTGATATGACCGGCCTTGTAAGTAAATATAAGAAAGGTGATGAAGAGTTTGACCTTCCGCAAAGAGTGATCGACCTTTATAACCTTAAAGATTTCGGTCAGTATGCAGATGCAAAAGGGTATATGCCTGTCAATTTCCTTTCTAATAATGATATTACGGGAGGTAACTCAGGTTCCCCGGTGATTGATGCAGACGGAAACCTGATCGGGATTGCATTTGACGGAAACAGCGAAGCATTAAGCGGAGATATCGTTTTTGAACCGGAATGGCAGAAAACCATTAACGTAGACGTACGTTTTGTTCTTTGGACCATCGACAAATATGCCGGTGCAAGAAGGCTGATTGACGAACTACAGTTGGTAAAAGACGAAAATACGCCAGCAGATACCAAAACAAAAATGCCTAAGGCAACGCCTGCAAAAGGAAAGAAAAAATAAGCTTATTGATTTATTTTGAAACCGCGAAAGTTTTCTTTCGCGGTTTTTTTATGACTGAAAACGCTGGATTGAAATGTATAATAGATAAGGGGAAGAGGAAGTTTGAATCTTGGACTTTTGTCATTGTTAAACCTTCAATTCTGCTTTTAAATATTGTGCGGCTCCTCCGTTAATGATCACAACAGAATCTCCCGTATGATTGATTTTTACTCCCAGATCGTTCAATGTTTCTTTAAAGTACCCCTTGTCTGGATCATCGGAAACCGTGTTTTTTTGCCATAGAAATTCTGCACGTTGTCCGCTGTTGTTTTTTAACAGTAGTTTTTTAAATGCTGAGGGTTTAATACTGATGGCTATTACTAAGCTTTCGTTTGCTGCAAAATTATCAGATGATAGACTGATTGAAGTGAGCTGTTCCTGTTCCTGTTCTTGTTTCTGTCCCTGTTCTTGATCGATTTCCATACTTTTTCAGGTTTTTTTCTGATGTGATTTATATTCTGTTTGCAAACATAAGCACATATCACGACAAAACGTGTCGTAATATATCTGGTCGAAAATAAAACATGATAACCCGTTATTGTCTTTACACCGCTATTCTGAAAACAGGATGAAATCAGGGTTTTGTTATGTATCAGGCATTCCAGAATTCCCTGTCCAGGCTTCTGTACTGTATGGCCTCCGAAACATGGTTTGATAGAATATTTTCAGATTCTTCAAGGTCGGCTATGGTTCTGGCAACTTTTAAGATCCGGTCATAGGCCCGTGCCGAAAGATTCAGTTTTTCCATTGCCATTTTAATAAGGCTGAAAGAAGCGGCGTCCAGATTACAGTATTTTTCAATTTCCTTGGGTCCGATCTGTGCATTATAGCTGATTTTTAAATCTTTATACCGCTCCCGCTGGATTTCGCGGGCAATCAGTACCCGTTTTCTGATATCTTCGCTTTTTTCACCTTTCCTGCGTTCCGTCAGCTGTTCGAATTCCACCTTCTGGACTTCGATGTGAATATCGATCCTGTCTAAAAGAGGCCCGGAAAGCTTGCTCATATACCGCTGCATTTCATAAGAGGTCGAAGTATTATTCGGATCATCCGGGAAAAATCCGCTCGGGCTTGGATTCATGGAAGCAACCAGCATGAAACTCGCAGGGTAGTTCACGGTAAACCTGGCTCTTGAAATGGTCACTTCCCGGTCTTCCAGCGGCTGCCGCATCACTTCCAGTACTGTTCTTTTAAATTCCGGCATTTCATCCAGAAACAAAACCCCGTTATGTGCTAAAGATATTTCCCCGGGCTGCGGATAGCTGCCGCCGCCAACTAAGGCAACATCTGATATCGTGTGGTGAGGAGACCGGAACGGGCGCACCGTCATCAGGGACGTTTCAGTTCCCATTTTCCCGGCAACCGAGTGTATTTTTGTGGTTTCCAATGCTTCTTTTAATGATAAGGGCGGCAGGATACTCGGGACCCTTTTGGCCAGCATGGTTTTTCCGCTTCCCGGAGGCCCGATCAGGATGATGTTATGGCCTCCTGCTGCTGCCACTTCCATGGCTCTTTTCGCTGTTTCCTGACCTTTAACTTCAGAAAAATCAAACGGAAAATCATTCACTTTTTCCTGAAACTCTTTTCGGGTATCGATTTCAACTTTCTCAAGTGGCTTTCCTTCATTAAAAAAATCGATTACTTCTTTGATGTTTTCTGCCGCAAAGACATCGATATTGTTTACGATAGCAGCTTCACGGGTATTCTGCTTCGGAAGGATGATGCCTTTAAAGCCTTCTTCACGGGCCTGGATGGCAATCGGTAAGACGCCACGGATAGGCTGCAGGGTGCCGTCAAGAGAGAGCTCTCCCATAATAATATAATTCTCTATGTTCTCCGCAAGAATCTGGTCAGATGCAGCCAGTATGCCTATGGCAATGCTCAGGTCATAGGCAGCACCTTCTTTCCGGAGATCTGCCGGTGCCATATTGATGGTGATTTTCTTCCCGGGAATTTTGTATCCCACATTTTTTAAAGCGGCAGAAATCCTGTAACTGCTTTCTTTAATGGCATTATCGGCAAGGCCTACCAGATGGTAGCCTATTCCTCCGGTATCTACATTCACTTCGATAGTAATGGTCTGTGCGGCAACTCCGTGGATGGCACTTCCGTAAATTTTAATCAACATTGATAAGCGTTTACGGTAAAAATAAAAAAATATAAATAATTGTTTTTCTTACAGAAATTCGCCGTATGGTGATATTCTTAAAATGCTTTTCACAAATTATTTGAAACTGATTTAAATGTGCAGGTGAAAAATAAAAGAACAGGTAAAAAATTAACTATCGGACCAATTTATCAGAGATTTATATTGAAGAATTTTTTTAATGCATCATATCAATAAGCAATTTGAAAATAATACAAAGCATATGATCCATCAGGATATTTGATTTATGACTTCTGGTTTCCGCCAGACATTTCACTTTTGATTTTTGACCTGTGCTGAATTCCCCATCTTGTCATAGCGCCGACCAGTTCCTCCAGTGTATGGCTGTAGGGTAGCAATTGATATTCAATCATAACAGGATACCCAACAGAAACTTTTTTAATAATAAAACCGTTAAGTTCCAGTTCCTTCAGCTCGCTTGACAAAACCCTTGCGGAAATACCTTTAACCTGTCTCTGAAGTTCACTGAAGCGGTTGTTTCCTCTTGCCATAGCGATAATGATCATCAGTTTCCATTTACCGCCAACTGCGTATAAAGCATCACTTACTGCATCCAAAACCGTATGGCAGTCATCGGTAAACTCCTTATTGATTTCAGCTGAATTATTTTCTTCCATGTAGATTCTTATTATGTTACCTGATAACCTTTTGGTAACGAGTAATAAATTGTAAGCAAATATACTATAATTTTACTGATAAGAAAAAATAAAAATAATCTCACCCAAGCTTGCTCTGCTGATGAAAAGCTCATGTGAATTAATAATGAATTGCAGAAATAATTTTTTAACGATAAATACAATACATTATGACATTAGAAGTGTTACAGACAAAAGAAGATTTAAGAAATTTAGTTGATGACTATGCTTACTTGGGAGATGAGAAAAAGGTTTCTGAAGTAATGGACCTCTTCACACCCGATCTTACATACAATGTATATATGGACGGAAACCCGGTTTCAAGCGTTTCGGGAAGAGAAGAGATGGAGAAAGACTTTAAGGGTCATGCTGCAGAAGTGAAAACCTATTTCACATTAAACGGCCAGCATACTGTAAAAATTAACGGTGACACGGCAACCGGGATTTCTTTTGCCACCATAAAAATGATCAGGGAAGTAGAAGGACAAAATATTTTAACTGATTACAACGTGAAATATGAAGACTATTACCTGAAATTAAAAGGCAAATGGCTGATAAAAGACCGTGTCGGGCATTTTATGATCATAGAAGCGAGACCGCTTAATCATTAATTGTTATTCTGCCACTGACTTTTAAATGAGATGTAACATTATTATTCACTTTATATCCGGGGAAATCTATGATACACAAATAAATAGAATATGATACATCTTACGCAATTTCATAACAAAAACGGCTGTTTCATCTTTGAAACAGCCGTTATGTATTTATCAACTATATAGCAATTAAAATTCTATATCAACTTCCAGTTTCTCCGCCAAAAGCTTTGAAATTTTTTCTTTTAACGGTTCGATGTCAATATTCTGCATCGCGTCATTGGCAAAGGCATATAAAAGCAGTGCCTGGGCCTCTTTTTTAGAAATCCCTCTTGCCCTAAGATAGAACAAGGCATCCTCATTCAACTGGCCTACCGTACAGCCGTGGGAACATTTTACATCATCTGCAAAAATTTCCAGCTGGGGCTTGGTGTCAATGATGGCGCCTTCACTTAATAAGACATTATTGTTTTGCTGATAGGCATTGGTTTTCTGGGCCAGTTTATCTACAAACACCTTCCCGTTGAAAACCCCGTGGGATTTCCCGTTGAAAATACCTTTGTAATTCTGATAGCTTTCACAGTTCGGAAAGTTGTGGTGAACCGCTGTATGGTGGTCTACCAGCTGGTCTTTGCCGATGATGGTGATCCCGTTCATAAATGAATTGATGTTTGATCCGTTATGGATAAAATCAAGGTTGTTCCTTACCAGCTTGCCTCCGAAAGAAAAGGTATTTACAGTGGTTAAACTGTCTTTTTCCTGTTTTGCGAAAGTACTGTCGATGAGGTATGACGTATCGCTGTCATTCTGCACTTTATGCCAGTCTGCCTTTGCATTGGGATACGTAAAAATTTCTGTTACCGAATTGGTCAGCACATAGGTGCTGTCAAAATTATGGTGGCTTTCAATGATTTCCACTTTGGAACCTTCTTCTGCAATCAATAAATTTCTTGTATTGTAAAAGGTATTTTCTTCCTGGTTTTGGGAAATGTAAAAAATGTGGATCGGTTTTTCAATCACTACATTTTTAGGGACTTTCAGGAAGAACCCATATTTGCAGTACGCCTGGTTCAGATTCGTGAAAGCAGATTTGTCTGAAGCAATCGTATTGAAATATTTATCGAAAACATCTCTGTGTTTTTCGTTGTTTAAAGCATAGTTGAATGAAAGGAACTCAGCGTTTTCTATGGAAACTTTTGACAGCTCTTTACTGAGCCTGCCATTTACGAAAGTAATCCAGTCGAAATTTTCTTCGCCCAGGTGGAGCTGGTCCAGCTGCTCTTTGGTGATGTTGTGATTTTCTTTCGGGAAAAAATTATAATCCTTTTCAGTGATTTCCTTAAGGCTGGTATATCTGTATTCTTCGTCTTTTTTAGTCGGGAAACCTGTATTTTCAAATCTTTGCAAAGCTGCTTTTCTATCCCCATCCAGAAATCTGTGACGGAGGCTCTCCAAAAACATATGATGGTTTCCTGTAATCTGTTCTTTTAATGCCATTACTGGTATATGTGTGGTTTGCACCATTTTTTTCTTTTTATTAGGCTGAAATCTGTTATTCCGCAGAATGCATAGCTGTAAGCATCAATGAGTAAAACATTTCTGTTTTTTTAATCTCTGAATCTTTCAATTAATTTAAAAGCCAGTCATATCCCTTTTCTTCCAGTTCCAGGGCAAGGGATTTGTCACCGGTTTTGATGATCCTTCCGTTAGCCAGGACATGGACAAAATCAGGCTGAATATAATTAAGCAGTCTTTGATAGTGCGTAATCAGAAGAACGGCATTTCCTTCATTTTTAAAAGTATTTACGCCGTCTGCAACAATCCTCAGGGCATCAATATCCAATCCGGAATCCGTTTCGTCAAGGATAGCCAGCTTCGGGTTAAGCATCATCATCTGGAAAATCTCGTTTCTTTTCTTTTCACCCCCGGAGAAACCTTCGTTAAGTGATCTGGAAAGAAAATCTTTCTTGATGCCCAGTTTTTCAGATTTTTCACGGATCATGGCCAGCATGTCTTTCGCTGACATGTCTTCCAGTCCGTTTGCTTTTCTGTTTTCGTTTAATGCCGCTTTAATGAAATTGGTTACAGAAACACCCGGGATTTCCACCGGATATTGGAAAGAAAGGAAAATCCCCTTGTGGGCTCTTTCTTCAGGAGCGTCTTCAATGATGTTTTCACCGTCAAAGATAATTTCACCTTCCGTTACTTCGTAATCTTCTTTCCCTGCAATGATAGAGGAAAGCGTGGATTTTCCGGCTCCGTTAGGTCCCATGATCGCATGAACTTCGCCCGGCTTTATTTCAAGATTTATTCCTTTTAAAATTTGTGCGCCGTCTTCAATTCTGGCGTGTAAGTTTTTTATCTCTAACATATATTTTAGTTTATCGTAAGGCCAGGCTAAGATTTTTCAATCTCCTTTGCTTTTTAGGATCAGCAAAGGTACTAACACTTATCAATGAAATACTATTTCTAATTAATTACCCTACAGAACCTTCCAGGGAAATCTCCAGCAGTTTCTGGGCTTCAATGGCGAACTCCATAGGCAGTTTATTTAAAACCTCCTTACTGAAACCGTTTACGATCAGCGCAATAGCCCTTTCCGTGTCAATTCCTCTCTGGTTGCAGTAAAAGATCTGGTCTTCCCCGATTTTTGAAGTCGTGGCTTCGTGCTCCAGCTGGGCAGTAGGATCCTTGATTTCAATATACGGGAAAGTATGCGCTCCGCATTCATTGCCCATCAGCAGAGAGTCACACTGCGAGAAATTCCTCGCTCCTTTGGCTGAAGGCATTACTTTAACCAATCCACGGTACGAATTCTGGGATTTTCCTGCAGAAATCCCTTTTGAAATAATAGTGGATTTGGTATTTTTTCCGATGTGGATCATCTTGGTTCCCGTATCTGCATACTGGTGGTTGTTGGTTACTGCGATAGAGTAGAACTCACCGATGGAACCGTCTCCTTTAAGGATACATGACGGATATTTCCAGGTTACCGCAGACCCTGTTTCCACCTGGGTCCAGGAGATTTTTGCCTTCCTTTCGCAAAGGCCTCTCTTCGTCACAAAGTTAAAAACACCTCCTTTTCCTTCTTCATTTCCGGGATACCAGTTCTGAACGGTTGAATATTTAATTTCCGCATTATCCATGGCAATCAGTTCAACTACCGCCGCGTGAAGCTGGTTTTCATCCCTTGACGGTGCGGTGCATCCTTCAAGATAAGAAACATAGCTTCCCTCATCCGCAATCACAAGTGTTCTTTCAAACTGTCCTGTTCCTGCCTGATTGATCCGGAAGTAGGTAGATAATTCCATAGGGCATCGTACGCCTTTCGGGATATAGCAGAAACTTCCGTCAGAAAAGACGGCGGAATTCAGGGCGGCATAGAAATTATCGCCTCTTGGAACTACTTTTCCGAGATATTTCCGTATCAGATCCGGATGGTTCTTGATAGCCTCGGAAATTGAACAGAAGATAATGCCCTTTTCTGCCAGCGTATCCTGGAAAGTGGTTTTCACAGAAACCGAATCTATTACGATGTCTACAGCAACTCCTGAAAGCCTTTTCTGTTCTTCGATATTGATTCCCAATTTCGCGAACGTAGCCAGTAATTCAGGATCTACTTCATCAAGGCTGTCCAGTTCCGGTTTTGCTTTTGGGGCAGCATAATACCGGATGGCCTGGAAATCAGGTTTTGTATATTTGATATTCGCCCATTCCGGCTCAATCATTTTTTTCCAGATTCTGAAAGATTCCAGACGCCAGTCCGTCATCCATTCCGGCTCTTCTTTTTTAGCAGAAATAGCACGGACAATATCTTCATTCAGGCCGATGGGAAAATCTTCGTAGTCGATTTTCGTTTCCCAGCCGAATTCATATTTTTTATTTTCTAAATCGACCCTCAGATCGTCTTCAGTATATTTACTCATTTTTGTAGATTATAGATATCAGCGGCCGGCTTTGCAATATGCTAAACTAAAGCCTCTGATTTCCAGTTATAAAGAAAAACTTTCTCCGCATCCGCAGGTCCGGGATGCATTGGGATTATTAAATACAAATCCTTTTCCGTTTAAGCCTCCTGAATACTCAAGAACCGTCCCTGCCAGATAAAGGATTGATTTTTTATCAATAATAATTTTAACATTATTGTCTTCAAACATCTGATCTGTGTCTGCCTTTTGGTTGTCAAACTTCAAAACATATTCTAAACCAGAACATCCTCCGCTTTTTACCCCTACTCTTATATAATCTTCAACCGGGTTGAAGCCTTCCTCTGTCATCAGCTGAATGGCTTTTGCCTTTGCTTGGTCTGATACTTTTATCATCGTATTTATTTAGAATGATTTAATGTTACAAAAATACGAACAATAATCAGTATATAAAAATTAGCGATTTTATTTTATCGATTTTTATTATTGATGCCTTTAACTTTGACCATATTTTAAAATCCAAACAACAAATAAGCCTTACAATGAAAAAACCAGTACTTATTGCCTTTATCCTGATGATGAATGCCGTTTTTGCCCAGACCAACAGGTTTGTATATCAGGTGACCGCAAAACCGGATGCCTCTGCTAAAAATGAGACTAAAACTGAAAATGCCTATCTGGATATCTCTCCGGAAAAATCGGTTTTCTATTCTGAGAACAGGATCAAAAGGGATTCTGTCATGCAGGCCAATTTTAAAAGCGGCGGAGCCAGAGGATTCAACAGGGAGCAGATGGAAGGTTTAAGGACCAATATCAATTATACCGTTGAAAAAAACAAAGCCGACCAGAAAACATTTTTCAAAGACAGGATCGGAAGAGATATGTATGTTTATGAAGAAGACAGGCCGGTGAACTGGAAAATTTCTTCTGAAACAAGAAAGATAGGGGAATATAAGGTACAAAAGGCAGAAACGGATTTCGGGGGCAGAACATGGACGGCCTGGTTTACTACCGACCTGCCTTATCCTGACGGACCGTATAAGTTCAACGGACTTCCGGGGCTTATTGTGAAAGTGGAAGATGATAAAGGAGAATATTCTTTTGATCTGATGAAAAACTACAAGATTGCAGATCTTCCTGTACTGAACCAGTTCGGGAATACGATCAAGGTAAAACGTGCCGACTATATAAAACAGCAGAAGAAGTTTCAGGAAGATCCTATGGCCTTTATGGGCCAGGGCGGAGGAGGCCCTCAGATGAGAATGGGAGGCAGCGGAAACCAGAATCCTGCCGATATGAGAAAGCGGATGGAAGAACGGATAAAGGAAGAAGCCAAAAAAAACAGCAATCCAATCGAACTGCAGTAAGCAATAAAAACACAACAAACCCTGAAGATCATTTCTTCAGGGTTTTTTTTATGAATATGAATAAATCGAAATTATTTCAAAAGCTGATTAAAAGTATCACCCTGCCTGATGTCTCCGGTATTGTAGCCTTTCATAAACCATTCTTTACGCTGCGCCGATGATCCGTGGGTAAAACTTTCCTGGTTCACGTATCCCTGGGATCTTTTCTGGATGTTATCATCGCCTACTGCTTCTGCTGCGCTGATGGCTGCATCAATATCCCCAGGCTCCAGGATTTTTTCTCTGGCATCGGTCTGTTTTGCCCATACCCCGGCATAAAAGTCTGCCTGAAGCTCTGTAGCTACGGAAACCCTGTTCATTTCCTCTTCAGAATACCTGCCGCTTCTTCTCAGCTCATCAACCTTCTGGGTAGTGCCTAAAAGTGTCTGGACGTGGTGCCCTACTTCATGGGCCAGAACATACGCCACCGTAAATTCGGTAACCTGTGCCCCGAATCTTTGCTGCAGTTCATTGAAGAAACTCATATCCATGTAGACGGACTGATCTGCAGGGCAGTAAAAAGGTCCCATTGCAGCCTGTGCGGTTCCGCAGCCTGATTCCGTAGTCTGTTCAAAAAGAATAATTTTAGGCGGTGTGTAATCCATACCGTTCTGTTGGAAAACCTGGTCCCATGTGGTAATATTCCATTTTCCCATCATATCAACCATTTCTCCGATTTTTTTATCTTCCTGAGTGAGTTCCCTTTGTTCAGTCCGTGGAGACCCCGAGCCTGAGCCTGAAGATAAAATAGCCGAAGGATCACCTCCCAGGAAAAACACAATAGCTGCAATAATCAGCGTTCCCAGTCCGCCGCCTACTACAGCTCCTCCGCCTAATCCGCGCCGGTCTTCCACATTACCGCCCCTGTCGTCTGTCCATCTCATAATTTATTATTTATGTGTAAATTTAAAATTATTATCATTACGAAATAATTACTTTTGTGAAAAATTATGCCAAAGTGAGAAAAATTAAACAAATCTCTTTAATCATCCTCTCAGCAAGCCTTGTTTCCTGCAATGAGAAAGAAAACAAAGAAGATGAGGTAAGCAGTGCTGATAAAAAAGCATCCATAGAAACCGTGCTTTCCGTGCAGCATACAGGGGCTTCTGATATCCTAATAACCAGGCATAAGGTCTGGAAAGACCATAAGCTTTTAAAGGAAATCGTTAAGAGAGATACAATTCCGGCACTGGGCGATTCCCTGCAGGTTGTGGAGGACGATAACGGGAATGAGCATAAAGCGCTTGTAAAGAAAGATTACGAATTTTATATCACGGTTCAGTAACATGAAAAAATCAGGTTCTATCAAACTGCTTTTCGTTACGGGGATTCTTGCTGCCTGCGCTCAGGAGCCGCCCCGCGATCAGTGGAAAAATGAAAAGAAAGTGTATATGAGATCTGATACTACGGCATCTTATTCAAGGACACACGGAAACGGCTTAATGACAGGTCTTTTGCTGTATCATGCTTTCAGGCCGTATGGTGCCTACAGCAACGGCGGTTACCAGCGGGCCGGTTATTACAGCAACTCCATCAGTTCCGGATCAAACATCGGAAGAAGTACCTATAAAGGAAAAGTAGTAAGAGGCGGCCTTGGCAGGAGCGGCTTCAGAGCATCTTCATAAATAATATGAAAAGAATATCCTCATCATTACGCAAAAACTGGGAGCAGAAGCTCGAAAGTCTGGGATTTGGCTACCACTCGCTGGAAGGCCTGTATTGGGACGAAAGCCATTATTATGAATTTTCGCCGGATGAAATCCACAGGATTGAAAAGGCGACTGCCGAATTATGGCAGATGTGTCTGGAAGCAGTAGACTATAGTATTGAAAACAATCTCTGGGACCGTTTCAGTATTCCTGAATATTTCCGGGATTATATTGTAACCAGCTGGGAAGAAGACCATCCTTCGGTATACGGAAGGTTTGATTTCGGTTTTGACGGGGAAAACCTTAAGCTGCTTGAGTTCAATGCAGATACCCCGACTTCCCTTTACGAAGCCTCCGTAATCCAGTGGTACTGGCTGCAGGAAATGTTTCCGGATAAAGACCAGTTCAATTCAATCCATGAAAAGCTGGTGGACTACTGGACGTATCTCAGGAAATACATGGATCCGAACCATATTTATTTTGCCTCCCTTACCAATATGGAAGATGTTACCAATATCGAGTACATCAGGGACTGTGCTACACAGGCCGGATTCGATACTGAATTCATTCCCGTTCAGGATATCGGCTGGGCCGAGGAGATCGAAGAATTTATTTCGGGAGACCAGTCGGTGATGGAATATATCTTTAAATTATATCCTTATGAATGGATTTTAGAAGACGGATTTGCCGAAAAACTGGTAAAAAACGGATTCCGATCGCAGTGGATCGAGCCCGCCTGGAAGATCCTCCTTTCGTCCAAAGCCATTCTTCCAATCCTCTGGGAAATGTATCCTGGTCATCCTTACCTGCTCGAAGCTTATTTTGAGCCTAAACACCTGAAGGACTTTGCAAAAAAGCCGGTATACTCAAGGGAAGGTGCCAATGTGGCACTGCACCGGAATAATATTCCCATTGAAGCGAATAAAGGCGACTACGGAAAAGAAGGGTTTATTTACCAGCAGCTGTTTGATCTTCCTGACTTTAACGGAAATCATCCTGTGATCGGAAGCTGGGTGATCGGGCAGGAGCCGGCCGGCATCGGCATCAGGGAAAGTATTCACCTGATTACCAATAACGAGAGCCGTTTTGTACCCCACCTGATCAGCGGTTAAGCCTGTTTTTCTTCAGCCAGAATGATGTTGACTGATATGCAGAAATCGTTTCTTTGATGAGCTTCTCATTCCGGGCGGTATTTTTCAGGGGTTTCTCATCGAAATATAGATTGAAGCCAGGGCTCAGTTTGTTTTTTTGCTGAATTAAAGCATATTGCTTTACTTTTCTGACCGGGGAAATTACGGTCAAATAATTGTCCTTTATCAGTCCCAGATCTTCATAAGTAGCGATATATGCTTTCGGCCGGAATCCTTTACTGAAAACGTCCTGCCCTAAAAATTCAGACTGATAGCTGAAATTAAGCAATCCGAAAAGGGTAGGCATCACATCAATCTGTGACATTGTTTCTATAAATTTCTGAGGCCGGATGAATCCGTCAGAAAAAATCATGGCGGGAATCCTGTAGTTCTCCACCGGAAGCTCAACATTTCCTGCACTTGAGGCACAATGGTCAGCAATAATAATGAATACGGTATTTTTATACCACGCTTGTTTTTCAGCCATCTTAAAAAACATCCGTAACGCATAGTCCGTATATTTTACGCCTCCCTCGCGTGATTTTGCATCGCCGGGGATATCAACCCTGCCATTCGGGTAAGTAAAAGGGCGGTGGTTGGAAACCGTCATCCAGTGATTGAAAAAAGGTTTTCCGGACCGGCTTTCCTGATTCATGGTCCGGATTGCCTTTTTAGCCATATCTTCATCCGCAACGCCCCAGACATTGGCAAAAGTAATTTCTTCAGGCTTAAAGTTATCGCGATCGACAATTCCATAGCCGTTGCCTGCAAAGAAATCCTGCATATTATCGAAGTAACTGTACCCTCCGTACAGAAACTTTACATCATATCCTTTTGCGCTAAAAATACTTCCCGTGGTAAACTTATTCTTATCATTTTCTCTTTTGATGATGCTTTCTCCGGCAGTGGGAGGAATGCAGAGCGTAAGAGCTTCCAGGCCGCGGACTGTACGGTTTCCGGTTGCATACAGGTTGGTAAACATCAGTGACCGGTCTGCCAGGCTGTCTAAAAACGGAGTAAGCTTTTGGGTATTGCCGTAATGCGCCATAAAATCTGCGGACAGGCTTTCAACGGAAATCAAAACGACATTTTTCCTTAACTCAGGCTTTTCGGAAACGATATTTCTCTTCAGAAGAGGTTCTGAGAATTGGCTCAAGAAAGTTCTTTCCGCCAGTTTCTGGTTCATTTTCGGGTAAAACTGGAAATAATCCAGTTCGTTATGGGTAAATGCCCAGTAAAACTTGGGTAATCCGTTTGCCTGGATTTCTTCCTCAAAAACATTGCATGCAGTTATTTTTGTCGTAAAGTGCAGGCCCAGTAGACTAATGCCCATCAAAGCTAAAAAAGATCCGAGTAATATAAGTTTCTGCTTCAGATCCGGAAGCGTAAGAAGTTCAGCCTTTGTTTTTTTATAAATGACGATGGTAACAGGCACGGCAACGGCAAAAATCGACAGGAACAGCGGAACGACAGGATAGCTTTCCATGATATTACCAATCACTTCATTGGTATAAATCAGGTAATCTACCGCAATAAAGTTATATCTCAGCCCGAATTCACTGTAAAAGAAATATTCACTTACCGTGTTAAAAACAATTAACAGAACGTAAAGAAAAACGGTCATAAAGTAGAGTGTATTCCTGATCATAAGCCGTCTTTCCGGCAACAGGAACATCAGCCCGAAGAAAAATATTTTTAAGCCGATGAATACCAGGGCAATTTCAGCAACTGGACCACCATATTGTCTGAATATATTATTCGGAATCAGAAGGATATACAGAAAAAATACGGCCAATAATCCTAGAATAGACTGGCCATAAGGCGTCCTGTATTTTGAATCGGATAAGAACAGAAAGTAAAGAGCTAAGAAAGGGCAGACTAAAATGAAAACAAAGAAGTCATTAATAAAACCGACCGCAAAAATTTTCATGATTTCGAAAAAGCCAAAATCGGCTGTTGTAATCGGATCAAATAAAAAAATAATCCTTAGGAGTAGAGAAACAATAAGGTAAAAACTCCCTAAGTATAAAAAGGGTTTCATTTTCTGAATAAACATTGCTTTAACAGTACATTAAATTTTCACAAATATACTTTTTACGCTGATTTATTCAGGATAAAATTTTAAAATAGCTGTTCTATTTAGATTTTTTATAAATATTTAAAATTTTATTAAAATTATGGAAAGGATTGCTTAGGGTATTTACAAAAAAAGAACCATAAAAAAATTATAGTTCCTGAAGTTTTTTCAAATGTAATTACTGCTATTAAGAATGTCCGAAACCAATGTTTCCTTTCTTATCCGAAAGGCTTTTTTTGAAATCAATCATTCTTAAAGCTGTAACGGCTGCTTCAACCCCTTTATTTCCCAGGTCGCCGCCGCTTCTTGCAATCGACTGTTCTTTTGTATCATCAGTAAGCACGCAGAAGATGGTAGGCGTATCCGTCATAATATTACAGTCTTTTATTCCCTGCGCCACGGCAGAACATACATAATCGAAATGAGGCGTTTCTCCGCGGATTACGCATCCGATTGAAATAACGGCATCATACTTCCGCTCTTTGCAAAGCTGCATGCTGGCATAATTCAGTTCGAATGCTCCCGGAACCGGGAAGAGTTTAATATTTTCAGGTCTTACCCCTTCTTTTTGAAGGATTTCCAAGGCTGCATCACGAAGATTGTAGGTTACAAAATCATTCCACTCAGAAAAAACAATGCCGATAGAAAATTCATCGGCATTGTTTATATGAAGCGGCTTGTAATCAGAAAGATTAACTGTTGCCATTATTTAGTAATATTTAGTCATTTCAATATAAGAATCAGACATCCCGTTATCATAATCCTGGTACTTTTCGTCAATAGCAGAAAAATATTTTTTAGCATCTGCTTTTTTATTTAAGCCTAGCGCTAAAATCCCTGCTTTTCTTGTGAAATAGTACGTGGTATAAGGATCGTCAGAAGCAGAAGCTGCTTTTTCCAGTAACTGCAAGGCATCGTCATTTTTGTTAAGGCCTGACTGGGCATCTGCCATGGCACCGAATTTCATGGCCATCATTGTTTTATTGTCAGAAGAAAAATTATCCAGAAGATTGTATGCTTCCTGGAATTTACCTTCTTTAAACTTTAAAATTCCTGCATTATAGGCAGAAAGTTTACCGACGTTTGTTGCGGAATATTCATTATAAGTTCCCAGGAACCCTGGGTTAGCAGCAGATTTTCCTCCCAGTGCCTCTTTTTCTTTGCCTTCGGCAAGATTTTTCTGGGCAGCCAAGAAACTTTTTACAGCTTCAGCATTTTTAGGAGCTACAACAAATTGCTTGTAACCGAAAAATCCCAGAACACCTAAAATAAGCAGTCCGAAAACAATACCCAGCGGTTTTGAATATTTTTCAAGGAATCTTTCTGTGTTTAAAGCCTCTCTGTCAAGATCTTTAAAAAACTCCACCGTTTCTTTACCTTCTTGCTCGTTCTGAGCATTCTTTGTAAGTTTTGCCATAAATTGTTAAAAATTGAAATGCAAATTTAATTGTTTCTGAATGATTTACAAAATACTTTGCAGGATTATTGATAAAAAAGAAATAAATATACAGGATGCAATAAAAATTATTAATGGCAGGTGACGAAAATGCCTTAAAAACTAATAAGGCATTTTGGATATATGTTTAAAAATTCAATATTCCAGGATACTGTATATTTCTGCATTGAATTTTTTCAGCTTTTCTTCCCCGTTCAGGCTTTTTAAGCCGATCAGGAAGCTGAATTGTGCAACTGTTGCTCCTTGCTTTTCCACTAATGTTGCAGCGGCTTCCGTAGTTCCTCCGGTTGCCAGAAGATCATCATGGACCAGAACCCGCTGTCCCGGTTTTATCTGACCTTCCCGGGTTTCAATAACGGCACTTCCGTATTCCAGGTCGTATTTTTCTGCAATCACCGGCGGCGGAAGCTTTCCTGCCTTCCTGATCAGGATAAAGGGAACCTCAAGGGCTACGGCAACAGCAATCCCGAAAAGATAGCCGCGGCTTTCAATCCCGCATACCGCATCTACTTTTCCCCTGCTGAAGGCTACAAGATCGGCAATGACGTCTTCATAAAGTTTCGGGTCAAGAAAAATAGGGGATATGTCCTTGAACTGGATCCCAGGAACCGGAAAATCAGGTACATTTTCAATTTTTTCTTCAAGCCTGCTGACGAGTTCCTGTGAAGCCATTTTTTAAGGATTTATTTTATAGCTGGAAATTTTCCATTCCCCGTTTACGTTTTTAAGTCCGAAAGTCGCTTTTAAAGAAGTCGTCCTTCCGTTTTTATCCGTTACATCATAGGTCGCATTAACACTTGCGGCATTGGCATTGGCTAAATTTGACGTAATGTTCTTCACGCTTACATTTTTTACGGAGCCGAAACCGGAGTTTGGGTTTGAAAACGATTCGTAGCTTCCCCAGTTCGGGTTGTTTGCTGCGCTGTAAGCGGCTTTCAGATTTTGGGAACTTACATTGTTTAAGAATCCGGAGATTACATTTTTAGGGTCTGCAGCCGGCTGTTTAGGCGTTGCAGGAACCGTTGCCGGAGCTGTGGCATTGGGATCTGCCGTTGAGGACGGTACGGTTGCTCCGGGATTGTTCGGATCGATTACCGCAGGATCCTGCTCAACGGCCATGGAATCCACTGCCTGCGGAGCCGGAACTTTCAGCAATGAAGGATTCACGTCCAAACCGATCTTGGTCATTTTGAATGTTTTCCCTGTTGTTTTTACGGATACGGTGATGTCAATTTTATTGTCTACCACTTTGGCTGCAGGTATGGATGAGAACTTCAAATTAAATCCTTTGAAATTATTATCCTGCATCAGGTTTTTCGCGGTGGAAAGCCTTACCCCGTTGCTGAATACCTCAAGTGTTGTTTCAAGGCCTGCTCCTGTAAATGCAACCGGTTTTCCTGAATTGTCAACCAGTCTCGGCACGATCTGAATGGCGGTAGGCGCTCCGGCACCATCATCTCCGGTAGGATTTACCAAAATGCTCAATGAATTGGCCTTTATATCATTCGGGTCGCTTTCTTTAGCTTTATCGTCACCGAAGATGTTCATTTCCCCTAATGACGGCGGTGCTGTACTGGCCCATTCGATGCCGTTTTTCTGTGCTACCTGATCTGCCATTGACAGGATTTCAGGCACTTTTTTCCCGTTGATCAGCTGTCCGAGCGCTTTAAGCTCTGCAACATCTCCATCAGCTTCTACCCCGAAAGTTTTCAGGATATACAGGGCTTCATTAAACTTGATCTGCTTAATGGTAGGAAGGCTGGCCGTCATATCATTGATACTGGACTGCAAAGTTTTGGTATTGGTAGCATCTGCATAATCTTTCTTGCATGCCGTAAAAAGCAACAGGCTGAAAATTAGCAGAAAAGAAAACTTTTTCATTTTAATTCGGTTTGCCACAAATTTAGTAAAACCTTTATTAATAGCAGATTTTATTTTTTGTTTTGTTGTTCTTTCAAGCGGTCTCTGAAAAATGAGCTGAAAACAGCCTGCATATTCGGGAAGGAAGCATCCTGCCAGTACCCGGTCTTATACTGACTGATATTCCTGTTAAATTTTACCTCGCCGGCAACTTTGTCATCATCGCTGAAATCCAGTTCTGTCGGAAAGAAATTTTTATAAATAATGACCTGATTATAATCGGGTTCGGTTTTATGTTTAAGCTTGATGAAAACAGTTTCATTCGATTCCAGAAAGTCTCTCAGGGTTTTGTCTGAACCTTTATCATAAGAATGGTTGATAATGGTTTTGATATCATATAACCTGTAACCGAAAAGTGCCAGTTCTTTTCCCTGGAGTGCATTGCCGCTGATTTCTATTTCGTCTTTTTTATTTCCTTTGAGTTCTTTTATGGTTGCTTTCTTATTTTTAAACTCTTCAATATTGCCTGCGTTCTTAAGATCCGGAAGATCCAGGAAGCTGTTGTAATCCCAGGATGCTGTTTCTTTTCTTTCATTTGACGCATTTTCTAACCGGAAAACACGGTACTGTTCGATATTGGTGCTTTTTACTTTTTTGGTTTTGTTGTCGAAAATATAAGTAACAATGCCGTCAACATAACAATTCAAGTTATTGTTTAAAGTAACATAGACATTGAAATTTCCTTTGATTAAAGCATACTTTGCAGGTTTGTTATTTTTTATGATGACAGGTTCAATATTTTTTATCCTGTCATTTAACTGTACTGCTTCTTTATCGAGTTCAGCATAAGAAAATGTCCCCAACAATACATTGTCATATACCAGCTGAAATTTTTCCTGTGAAGGGCTTAACAACTTTCGTTCTATTTTTCCGTCGATATCAGAATAGGCAATGATGCTTCCGTCTTTCCCGAACACTGAAACTTTCGGCAGCGGCTGCTTTGTTTTTTCTGAAAAGAAAGCAGTGGTCTGTGCATTGAACATATTTAGCAGCAGCACGAACAGAAGAATACATAGATGAGTTTTTTTCATTGTTTAAAATTTTAAGTCTAAAATATAATCTGTTATAAAGACAGCTTAGTTTTAAAAAGGTTGCCTGTAAGCACAAAAAAAAGACTGATTACAATAATCAGTCTTTTAAGATTTTATTTTGTTACAAGGCCTTAGAAAGGATACTCATAAATTTCAGATTCATGAAGGTAAGGATTTCCTGTAGGAATCAATTTAAGCTTAGCTAATGCTGAAAGCACGGTAAACATAAATAATCCTGCTACAAACAAAACTGCTCCTGCAATTAAAAGAAATACTTCAGGTGTTTTCCAGTATGGTCCTACGGTTCCCGGCATTACCATATTAAAGTAATCCAAAAGGTGTCCGCAGATCACTACGATTGCCATTACCGTTACTACTTTATAGTTTCTTTTAATGCTGCTGCTCACCAATACCAATAACGGTAATAAGAAGTTAACAATCAGCATCGGCAGGAAAGTAGGAGAGTAGTGCTGGAACCTACCGAAGAAATAATTTACCTCTTCCGGAATGTTGGCATACCAGTATAACATAAACTGAGCAAACCAGGTATAGGTCCAAAGCATACTTGTTGCGAAAAGGAATACCCCAAGATCATGCAAATGGTTATCATTGAACTGAGGAAGGAATCCGTTTTTCTTTAAGTAAACGCTTAAAAGGATAATTACTGCGATACCGCTTGAAAGACAGCTTACCATAGAATACCAGATATACATGGTAGAATACCAGTGCGGGTCAATGGACATCAACCAGTCCCAGGCCCAGGCTGCAGAAGCAAACCCGAAGAAAGCGATATATCCTACTGCCCATCTGTAAAGCATCTGATATTCGGTTCTGGATTTTGTTTCGTCTACTTTTTTAGACTGTGCCTTCAGCTTCCATGCAAAGAAAGAAGCTCCGAATACATAGATTAGTGTTCTTATGGCATAGAAAGGGATATTTAAAAATATTCTTTTTTCAAACAGGATCACATCAAAATGAGCAGACTCAGGGTCTGTCAGTTCAGGATCCATCCAATGGAATAGATGCCCGATATGAGTGACGTTCAGAATCATTAAGATAATAAGGATTGCACCTCCGTAAGGAATATAAGAAGCAATGGCTTCCATTACCCTTGTAATAATGATCGGCCATCCTGCGTGTGCAGCATGCTGGATACAATAGAAGAACAGTACGCAGCAGCTTACTCCGAAGAAAAATACAGCTACAAAATGTATTGCCGCCAAAGGCTGGTTATGTACCTGAAGCTCCGTGTGCTCAAGGTGAGCAGCATGATCCTGAGGACCTACCATTTCACTGGAATGTGTAGGAGCCGTATGACCGGAAGCATTAAGTGCTTCCATCATATGTTCCATTCTCTCCGTAGAAATTCCTTTATTCAGAAAGAAACCGACAGCAAATAGAACTAAACCTACAACAAGAAGGATTATAGAAGTTGATTTTAATTTTGGTGAAAAACTATACATTTCTTTTCTTATTTTTTAGTTGCGGTAGTGGTTTCAGGTTTCGCTTCTGCTGTGGCCCCTGCAGCTGTACTTGTAGCTGTAGCGGGTGCTGCCTGTGTTGCTGCGGCAGGTGCTGCCGCTCCTTTTTTAAAGGCATTCATCACATACATGGCTACCCTCCATCTGTCTCCTGCGTTCAGTTGTCCCGCATAAGACCCCATTGCATTTCTACCGTTTGTTATTACATAATGAACAGATGCTACGGTAAGTTCCCGGTCTGCATAGTTAGGAACGCCCGTAAAGGCGCCCGTCTGTACAATCGGGCCCTGTCCGTCTCCTCCTACCCCATGACAGGCTGAACAGGTTTTGTCAAACAACTGTTTTCCTCTTTCAATATCCTTCGCTGCGTTGGCAACATTTAAAGGGGAAACGGTCATTTTTTTGGAAGCATCATAGCCTGCATTATATTCATCCACATTTTTTGGAAGCAAGCCTTCTTCAAAAACGCCGTCTTTATTTTGTGCTACGGACCCTTCTACCGGGGAAAGTCCTGTAGCTCCGCTGTTTTTAACAAAAGCAGGGATTTCATTTTCATGATCCGAATAGGCATCCTGGGCTTTCATCAGCGGATCATATGCTACCGGAAAATACATATCAGGGAAATATACTAACGGTGTATTCTCTTTCGGTCCGCAAGAGTTAAGTAAAACCGCTGTTAAACCTAAAACTGCTGTAATTTTTAGTACATTCTTTTTCATTTTAAGCGTCTTTAACAGTTATTTCTTCAACTCCGGTTTCAATAAGCAACTGTTTTACAGATTCTACATTTTCAGTTACGAATTCCATCATGAATTTATCATCCGTTGTTCTCGGGTCCGGGTTTTGTGCGGGAGCTCCGGGATACATTTTATTCCTTACCAGAAAAGTCAAAGACATCATGTGGGCAGCACAAAATACCATAAGCTCAAACATAGGCACTACGAATGCCGGCATATTGTGAGCCCAGTCGAAAGCCGGTTTACCACCGATATTCTGAGGCCAGTCATGATTCATTACGTACCAGGTTACCGTAGAACCGATGGTAACACCGTAAAGTGCGTAAAGGAATGCGGCATCGGAAATCCTGGTTTTCTTTAACCCCAGTGCTTTGTCTAGTCCGTGAACCGGAAACGGAGTATAAACCTCGTTTATGGCAATTCCTTTATCGTTGAATGCTTTTACGCCGTTCATCAAATCGTCGTCGTCAGCATAAAGTCCGTATACAATTTTAGTGGTGCTCATCTCCTTCTTTTGATTTATAAGTTTCACCTGAGATTTTCAGAATCGATTTTAATTCAGCCTGTGCAATTACAGGGAATGTTCTTGCATACAAGAGGAATAATACAGAGAAGAACCCGATTGTTCCTAAATATACTCCTACATCAATAATCGTTGGCTTAAACATGGTCCAAGATCCAGGCAGGTAGTCTCGTGAAAGGTTGATTACGATGATGTCAAAACGCTCGAACCACATCCCGATGTTGATGATCAGTGCAATAATGAATGTTGCAATAATATTGGTCCTGATTCTTTTAAACCAGAATAAGGCAGGGATAATCAGGTTACACGTAATCAATGCCCAGAAAGCCCACCAGTAAGGTCCGACAGCTGCACCCGGTGAAAGATAGGTAAAGTCTTCATATCTGGAACCGGAATACCATCCGATAAAATATTCTGTAGCGTAAGCTACGGTTACCATACCACCGGTAAGGATGATTACAATGTTCATGATTTCGATATGATACATTGTAATGTAGTCTTCAAGGTGACATACTTTTCTTGCAATTAACAATAGGGTCTGTACCATGGCGAATCCTGAGAAAATCGCACCTGCAACGAAATAAGGAGGGTAAATGGTAGAGTGCCATCCTTTAATTACCGAAGTGGCGAAGTCAAAAGATACGGTGGTGTGTACAGAGAATACAAGCGGTGTTGCCAGACCTGCCAGAACCAAAGATAATTCTTCAAATCTCTGCCAGTGTTTTGCTTTACCACCCCAGCCGAATGCCAGGAATGTATAGATTTTCTTTGTCCAAGGTGTTTTTGCACGGTCTCTGATCATTGCAAAGTCAGGGATCAATCCCATAAACCAGAATACAGTGGATACCGAGAAATACGTAGAGATTGCAAATACGTCCCAAAGCAGGGGAGAGTTGAAGTTCCCCCAAAGAGAACCGAACTGGTTTGGTAAAGGGAATACCCAATATCCTACCCAAACCCTACCCATGTGGATTACCGGGAAGATGGCTGCCTGTACTACCGCAAAGATCGTCATGGCCTCTGCAGAACGGTTTACAGACATTCTCCAACGCTGTCTAAATAATAATAATACTGCTGAGATTAGGGTTCCGGCGTGACCGATACCTACCCACCATACGAAGTTGGTAATATCCCAACCCCAGTTAATAGTTCTGTTAAGCCCCCATGCTCCAATACCTGTCCCGATCGTGTAGGCGATGCAGCCGAATCCGTATAGAAATAGAACTAAGGCTGCGTATAGTGAAATCCACCATAATTTACCTGCTCTTTCTTCGATAGGTCGTGCAATATCTTCCGTGATATCGTGATAAGTTTTGTGACCAATAATCAGAGGTTCCCTTATCGGAGCTTCGTAATGTCCTGACATTTTTTACCTATTTATTATTTAAACTTTATTTTTCTACTCTGTTTCTTACTTTGGTATGATAGAACACATTTGGTTTGGTCCCGATCTCTTCAAGTAAATAATATCTTCTGTTGTCAGCATATAATTTTCTAACTTCAGATGCTTTGTCATTCATGTCTCCGAACTGGATGGATCCTGTAGTACAAGCTTTTGAACAGGCTGTCTGGAATTCTCCGTCTTTTACCACCCGGTTCTCTTTCTTCGCTTCAAGAATAGTGGTCTGGGTCATCTGGATACATAATGAACACTTCTCCATTACCCCTCTTGTTCTTACCACTACATCCGGATTCAGTACCATTCTTCCTAAATCGTTATTCTGATTGAAATCAAACTTGTCATTTAAGTTGTAGGTAAACCAGTTGAAACGTCTCACTTTATACGGACAGTTGTTCGCACAGTATCTCGTACCGATACATCTGTTGTAAGCCATGTGGTTCTGCCCCTGCTTACCGTGTGAAGTAGCCGCTACCGGACATACCGTTTCACAAGGAGCATGGTTACAGTGCTGACACATTACCGGCTGGAAGATGACATCAGGATTGTCTGCAGGGTGGTTAAGAGCACCTCCGTCTCCAAAAGCGGTACCGTACAATTCCGGTACAGCCATTCCTTCTTTTAATCCTTCATATACTTCCACCTTCTGTCTGGAAGAATAATACCGGTCAATTCTCAACCAATACATATCCCTGGACATTCTGATCTCTTCTTTACCTACGACAGGAACGTTGTTTTCTGCCTGACAGGCGATGATACAAGATCCGCAGCCCGTGCATGAGTTAAGATCCACAGACATGTTGAAGTGAGGCCCGTCCGTGTCATCGAAAGCATCCCAAAGGTCAATCTTTCTTGCCGGGAGCGCTCCGCTGATGGTATGGTACTCCAAAGGCTTGTTCCATCCTTTGTGTTCGTCATCAAAATCAACATTTAAGAATTCAGCCAAAGGAACTTCTTTAGCGATTTCATAACGGCCCATTAAGGTATTCTGAAGCTGGATTCCAGCAAATTCGTGGTCTTCTCCGGTTTTCTCTAATTTAACATTAGAAACCGCCAGGTTGGAACCGTCAAACAAAGGATAAGCATTTACTCCTGTATCAGCCGTAGCTCCTGAATTTTTCTTACCGTATCCAAGCGCAAGACCTACTGATCCTTCTGCCTGGCCCGGCTGGATGAACACAGGGACATCCTTTACAGTAACTCCGTTTACCGTTAGGTTCACAATAGAACCGTCAAGCTGCATCCTTGCATTGAGATCGTTTTCAAGTCCCAATCTTTCTGCATCCTTAGGAGAAACCGTCAGGTAATTATCCCATGACATTCTTGTCAACGGATCCGGTAATTCCTGAAGCCAAGGGTTATTGGCCTGGGTACCGTCTCCCATTGCAGTTTTTGTATACAGTACCAACTCTAAGTCAGAAGCTTTGAAAGCTCCCAATTCAGCTACTGCCTGCGCAGCGTTTCCTCCTGCATAAGACAATGCCGTAGTATTTGGAGAAACATTGATCCCATTATATAAAGCTTTATTGAAAGAAGTAGCTCCTAAAACGGAAGAAGCGCTTGCTTTTAAATAATCGTAATAATTGTTGGCCGCATTGTTTTTACCATTTTTCCAAACCAGTAGAGATTCTTCAATCTGTCTTGATTTGTATATTTTCTGGATGGTAGGCTGCATTAATGAATATACGCCTGTCTGAGGTTCCATATCACCCCATGATTCCAGCCAGTTGGCTACAGGAATTACAGCTTTCGCTGCCCTGTACATTTCATTTTTCTTATCGGCTACCGCAATTACATAAGGAACTTTTGCCAGAGACTTTTTAAAGTCTTCACCTTTATGGTAAGAATAAATCGGGTCTACGTTGTTGGTAATCAATACACCCACCTGACCTGCATTTACCCATCCTAAGAATTCCTGGAATCTTGCCTTGTCGAAATCTTTTAAGAAGTTGGCTTTGCCTGTGAAAGCAACGGATCCTAATTTCTGGTTAATTAAATGGGCAAGTACCTGAGCACCTTTAGAGCTGTCTGCAAAAACGACTGCTTTGCTTCCTTTTGCCTGAAGTTCTTTTGCGATTTCCGAAGCTGCCTTATCAGCAGTTCCTCCGCCAACAACAGCGTTGTAAACTTCCACCAATGTCTTATTAACCTGGCTTGGCTTCAACCTTACTCTTGAATCTGCATTGGCTCCTGTTAAAGACATATTGGATTCTACCTGGATATGTCTTAACATATTGGCTCCCGGCTTTCTTGCTGCTGCGTAAGAAGATTCAAGGCTTGCTGCATTGTAATCTCCCAGGAAATCAGCCTGGAACCCAACTACCAATTCTGTCCCTCTAAGGTCATATACCGGCAATGCTCTTGTTCCGAAAACTTCCTGTGCCGCATCTAAAGCCGCAGCGTATGGGAAAGCATCATAGGTTACTAATTCTGCTGTCGGATATTTAGCTTTAAATTCAGCAAATAATTTCTTGAAAGTAGGGGAAGCATAAGAATGTGATAATAACACGATTCTCTTACCTGCCGCGTTGGCTTCTTCCAGTCCTTTGATGACAAAGCTGTCTACTTTATCGAAAGTTTCGTCTTTACCTTCAAATTTCGGCTGTTTTACTTTATCGTTATCATAAAGAGAAAGTACACTTGCCTGAGTTCTTGCGCTTGTTTTTCCCAAATCCCCGGCAGCCAGGTTCGGCTCAATTTTAATCGGTCTTCCTTCACGTGTCTTTACCAGAACACTTGCAAAATCAAAACCGTCGAAATATGTTGAAGCGTAATAATTCGGGATCCCCGGGATAATATCATGCGGTTTTACCACATAAGGGATTGTTTTAATTACCGGAGCTTCACATGCAGCCAGCGTAACTGCAGCTGTAGAGAAACCTAATAATTTTAAGAAATCCCTTCTTGAAGTAGCTGAACCATTCTGTTCAGCATCTCCAAGGAAATCTTCTACCGGAATTTCTTCCTGGAACTCTTTCTGAGCCAGCTTATTGTTTAAAGCCGGATCTTTAAGTTCGTGAATACTTCTAAATTGTATTTTGTTTGAAGCCATTTATACTTCTAATTTTTAGTTATTAATAATGACATTTACCACATTCAAGACCTCCAATTGCATCTACAGTAATCTTACCACCATCTTTAGGGTATTGTTTTTTCAATTTGTCATGTAGATTCTTGAAGTATTCTTTATTATAACCGTTGTTCATATCAACTTCAGTCGTTCTGTGGCACTCGATACACCATCCCATTGTGAAGTCATTGGCCATCTGAACAACATTCATTGTATCTATTTTTCCGTGACATGCTTTACAAACAACGTCTATTTTGTTGTCAGGGTTCTTTTTATTGAAAGAATTGATGATTGCCTGTTCACCGGCCACCACGTGCTGTGAGTGGTTAAAGTAAACGAAATCCGGCATGTTGTGGATTCTTGTCCATTCAACCGGCTGGGTTTTCCCTGTGTACTGCTGTTTCTCAGAATTCCATCCTGTAGCAGCATAGATCTTCTGGATTTCCCCGTCATAGAATGCCTTGTCTTTTCCTGGTTCCATGTAGTGTTCTGCATTGTACTCGGAAATTGTTCTGTGGCAGTTCATACAAACATTCATAGAAGGGATTTCAGATACTTTTCCGTATTTGGCACTGGAGTGACAAAGCTGACAGTCGATCTTCTGTTCCCCGGCGTGAATTTTATGGGAGAAATAAATCGGCTGTTCCGGTTTATATCCTTTGTAAACCCCGATCCACATGATCCAGTTCCAAACTCCGTAGGCAGCCAGAAGCGCAAGGATGGCAATTATTCCCTTACCGATATAATGGTATTTCTCATAGATTTCACTGAATGATTTAACCCTTGATTCGTTAAGCCCGGCCAATTCTTCAGACTGTCCCAGCTTAACAAGCTGTCTCAGTTTTATTAAGATCCATACCAATAAAGCGGCAATGGCCAAAAGTGAAATAATCACTACGTTTGTTGTCGTAGAACTGTTTGCCGGAGCTGCGGTTGCGGTTGCCGTTTCTGCTGTTGTTTTCTTTTCATCAGCGGCAGGTGCAGCAGGGGGATTAGTGGTGTAAGCTAAGATGTCATCAATATCCTTATCGGTAAGATTTGGAAAGACCTGCATCTCAGTCTTGTTGTATTTCTCAAAAATTTCATTGGCGTACTTATCTCCGGAAGCTCTCAGAGATTTGTTATCCTTGATCCACTTGTGAAGCCAGTCTGTATCCACGCCACCCTCTGTCTTTACCCGTTCTACAACCCCTTTAAGCGGCGGCCCTACAACCTGTTTGTCTAGTGCGTGGCATGCTGTACAATTTGCTTTGAAAAGTTTCTCACCATTGTTCGGATCGCCTTCTTGCCCGTAAATTGAAGCACTGGTTGATAACAATAAGCCTATTGCAATCAACGTTTTTCTATAATGCTTTCTCCAACTAATCATTTAAATTATCTTATGTTAGTAAATATTGAACATTCAATCAATCCCGCAAAAATAATATTTTTAACACCAATTTAACGGCATATGCAAAGGGGAAAATGTCATTTAAGTTTAATTTGTATTGATTCTAAATAACTCTGTTTGGTATAATTTTTTAATTTGCCTAAATTTGCCGAAACAAGTTTAAATGAAAAAATTTATCAAAATATTTTCGATACTCTTTCTATTTGCATTTTATCGTATTGATGCACAACAGATTGTAAAAAGAGATACTCTGGCAGGGACTGAACTTATGATCACCATGGATTCTAAGGTGAATGCATCGCTGGAAAGTATTGAAGACAAGTGTACCAGAACGGCAGTTGCCGTACCATCCAGGGATGATGACGATTATTATGTATCTTCCAGGCCTGCAAAGATTTATGTTCCCAGCAGAGAACTTACCAATTCAGAAATCTGCAGGAAAAATCCAAGAATCTTAGGGTACAAAATACAGATTACCACGGTAAAAAGTAATGAAGAAGCGAATGAAGTGAAATCCTATTTCAGAAAGAGGTTTCCGAACCTCAAAGTAGAAACCGATGCTTCGCTGAGACCCAATTATAAAATTTTGGCGGGCAGTTATTTTACCAAACAGAGTGCATCTTCTGATCTTTCTAGGGTGAGGGAATATTTTAAATCTGCCATTCCGGTACAATACAGGATTTTCTGTGCGGAAGCAAAATAGAATTGATACCATATAAAACAGAAAAGCTGAGAAATTCATTCTCAGCTTTTATTTTGAATACAGGTGGTCCGGGCTTGAAGTTTTTATCACTAAATTGTATACATTGCCTGTAATTATCTATTTAAAGGCTAGTTCTTATGGTATTTTAGATAGATAATTACTTAGTAATAGTTGTTTAAGAACCAGAAAAACTCCGTCATTCTGATGTAGTTATTTGTCCCCAAATAAACGAATAAGATACAGATCACAGCAGTAAGTAAGGATAACAGCTTCGGTGATTCTCTGTAAGCGTAAAACAACCATCCCAACAGCATCGGATACACAAAAACAAAGTGCCCGCCATAAATGTAAGAGGTGTGGATTCCGAACTTCATGATGCAGTGGATGATGATGTCCACAAAAAGAGAAATCATAACCACCTGAACGAGTCTGTTGTTAAAATTTTTATAGTAACTCCAGAGGATAAGTCCCAGAAGCACAGCAATAAAGAGATAAGGAATCCAGGATGAATACACATCCATGATAATGCCTTTGTATTCAAAACCTTTCATGTTGTGTTTATCGCGGATGATAAAGTTTGAAAACAGGATGTTGCCGCCGAAAAAGTAGGAAGAAACCATATCCCAGACCGGCGTTGACCTGGCGTTTGAAAATTTTTCGTACTGTTCGCTTGTTTTGCTGAAGATATTCTGGTACTTAAAATCAATGCGGTTTAAATATAACAATACGAAGCAGATACAGGTGAGGGCAACTCTGAATGCCGCATTGCCGAATTTCTTCAGGTTTTTAAACAATCCTTTTTCAAACAGCACAGGAATAAAAATCTTGACAATATTAGTTACGGTTAAACCTCCAACGGTAACTCCTGAAAAGACAAGCGCAAGTGCCGGAATCTTTTCTTCTTTTTTCAGCTTTATGGCAGAGTAATGATTGAATAAAGTGAGTAAAAAAAAGGTGTATGTAAAATTTTCCGGGGTAAAGGAGAGCAGGATGGTGGTGGAAAATGACCCGAAAAAAAGGATCAGTACAATATTGATACCTAAAGGCAGCTGAATAATGTTTTTCAGGTATTTAAAAACCTGAAGTACGCTCAGGCTTACCGCAATATTGCTGAACCAGGCCAGGGCAAACCTGAAATTCCCATCCATTTTCCCATCCGAAAACAGCAGGGCCAGCTCACGGATCCAGTTGAAGAAATAATAGGAGAGCGGATGCCTTTCAAAACTTCCGCCGGTCAGGACGATTGATTTGTTATCAAAGCTGAAATACGCATCCCAGGGAATCCTGCTGTCAAAAATAATTTTATGATGGATGGCAATGTATGAACCTAAATATCCGTAAATAACCAGAAAGAAAAGGAAAACCACCAGTTCAAGTCCTGTTGACGGGAAAATTAATTTAAAAAATTGAATGAATTTTGTTTTGAACTTTGACACCTGCTAAAAGTTTCTGCAAAAGTAAAATAAAAAACCCATCAGAAATGATGAGTTTTCAGATTATGAAAATAATTCGGTACAGTTACTTAAAATTTAAAAAAATATTTAATAGCAGCTGTATCGTAAGGCTTTGATTAATTGTTAATTAATAGGAATCGCATACATTTGGTTCTCTGCCCATGAGCTGCCTCCGAAATTGTCAATTGTCCCGGTATATCCGTTATTATCTACTTGTCCTGCCCAGTAGTAATAGGTTTTGGCACTGGAAGAAGTATTGTTAAGGATGACAGCACCTGAAAGAAGGCCGAATCTCGAAGACGTGCCCCATATACCGCTCATCAGCCTTGAACCTACAATATCCGGACTGAAATTAAAGGCAGCCGGACTGTCTGAAAAAGTGCTTCGGAGCCATATAGACTGGCCGGCAGGCATAATTGTGAAATTGGTAACGAGCTGCGTTGTATTAACGATGTACTTGCTGTTAGCAGGGATGGTAATGGTAGTCCCTGTATAATTGTAATCAGCCCAGTTGGTTGAATTAAGGTTTGCCCCGATACTGGATACACTGGCTTGTATTACGGGTGCCGAAGTGGTAGGAAGTGCCTGTTTCCGGATGACCCCGTTATTATCAGCTGTTAGCATAACAGTACCTCCGGCAGAAGGGATTTCGCGGAGACGGGCAGTGCCGTTAACATCCAGCGGCTGTGAAGGCGATGGAATTCCGATCCCAATATTTCCTGCCTGGTCAAAAGTAGTGGTAGAGGCAGACCCTGCAATATTCAGGGCGTTTCCGTTGTTGGAAACCGTAGTGGGTTGGGAAAGGCTGCCTCCGAGGCGTGCCTCACTTCCTGCCAGGGAAATTCCGTTGCCGGCAGTGTAAGTCCTTCCGAGCTTCTGCCATAGGCTTCCGTCAAAATAATAATACCCTGCAGAATTGATGTTGGCAGTTTTGGTACTGGCGTTAGTAATGGCAGCAGTAGCATAAATAACAGCTCCGGTCTGATCGGTCCCATACTGTCCGTCGGCAGATCTCATCTGGTCTCCGGTAAGCCTTGGTGGAATAAGCCCTTCAGGTGTGGTCCCGTTATTGTTTTTCGCTGCCACATCCAGTGTGGCTTTAGGCGTCTGATTATTAATCCCTACCTGGGAATAAAGAAATGTTGAAAAAAGAATAGCAGCTGCAACAGATGCGCGTTTTTGCATTTTGAAAATTTTAATATAGTTTATTAAGAAAGAGCCTCTGTTTGCTCAGAAATATCTGTTCCGGGTTACTGATTTATCCCTGGAATATGCTTCTGACAGGCCGCTGCAAAGGTGATCATTAACTTGTATTATCATTTACCCTGCAATGGTTTTTTAGGATAATTCATAAAAATTTAATAAGGTTTTCAGACCTTACGTAAAACGGGATAGTTCTTATGTGGCTATCAGAATATTCAATGCACAGGTACAGGTATAAGTACAGCAAATCTATATACCCTAACCTCAGTTTTCGGATATTCCGTTCCTCACTTAATGACCGTACCTTTTCAATAAGAATGAATATAAAATACAGGATGATACATAAACAGAAAGCGTACAAAATCTGAATTTTGTATGCTCTGCGTATATATGATAGTATATTTCCTTTAAATATTGTTTATCCTGTAATATATTTTCGTGACTGACTGATCATGGAAAACACAGGTATCCATATTTTTTGGTTTTAGCAATTAGATGTGTTTATGAACTGCAAGAAAGTGTTGAACATCCCGAAGTATCATCATATTCTGAAGGCCTTTTTACTGAAAATTCAGGATAAATTTCCTCATAGGGATTTTCCAGGGCTTGGGTTAACTTGTCAAGCATTTCATTTTTTCCTTCATTGATTTCTTCGATACATTGATAGAGCAGGTAATTTCTCAGGATAAATTTAGGATTGGTTTTATTCATGATCTCTAAGGACTTTTCTTTTGAAATGATGTTTTTTTCCAGTCTTGACTGATATTCCCCCATAAAAGCGGCCAGTCTTGAAAGGTCCTCATCATTCAGAAAAGTATAGGAAACATTTTCAAACAGGGTTTTGAGTTCAGTTGATCTATCATACTTTGCAAGCTGGCTGAAAAATAAGGTGTAATCAAGCTGAAGATCCTGCATCAGGCTCTGCCATCCGGAGAAAAACTTCTCGTCATTGGTAAGCAGCTGGTCAAACCCGAACTTCCTGCAGAGCATCCGGTCATGCGTTTCCCAAAAATAGCTTCCGAAATCATTCAGGACATCTTCCAGGAATTTTTCATCTTTAATGAGCGGGTGAAGTGCATTGGCAAGCTGCCAGAGGTTCCATTGTGCAATCTGCCCCTGTTTCCCGAAAGCATATCTTCTTCCGGGAAGATCCGTGGTATTGGGCGTGAAATTTAAGCTGTATTCATCCACCATTGAATACGGGCCGTAATCAATTGTCAGACCAAGAACTGACATATTATCAGTATTCATCACACCATGTACGAACCCGACCCTGTACCATTCTACCATCAGGTCTGCCGTCCTTCTGCCTACGTTCTCAAAAAAATCTTTGTATTTCTGTTCTCCTTCCGAAGTAATTTCCTTAAAATAATTCTTAATGGTGTAATCTGCCAGTTCCTGTAAGGTTTTGTATTCTCCCTGGGCAGACATCAGTTCAAAATGCCCGAAGCGGAGAAAACTTTCTGCTGTACGGATCACAACGGCACCTTTTTCATATTGTGGATTTCCGTTGTACATCATATCCCGGATAACATCTTCTCCCGTGAAAGCCAGACTCAGGGCCCGGGTTGTAGGGATGCCCAAGTGGAACATCGCTTCACTCATGAGGTATTCGCGGACGGATGACCTCAGTACAGCCCTTCCGTCGGCATGCCTGGAATATGGGGTTGCCCCGGCACCTTTCCACTGGATTTCGTTTCTCTGTCCGGAATGACTGATAATTTCACCGGCAAGGATGGCCCGCCCGTCGCCCAGCTGCCCGGCCCAGTTTCCGAACTGGTGTCCTGCATAGGCCGTGGAATAAGTCTTGACATTGTCCGGAAGGTTGTTTCCCACCAGGAAATCGAGGTCCTCTTCTTCAAATTTTCCCAATCCGGTTTCTTCCGAAAGCTTTTCATTGAAAGCAATGAGTTGAGGGTGATCAAAACCTGCCGGTTTTACGGTAGAGAACAGTACTTCCGGTGTATTCCGCTGCATCGGATTACCTGAGAGATCTCCGGGAAATATTTTTATAAAGGGTTGTTTTATATTTTGGATATTCATATTTCAAAGGTATTGATTATAAAAGAAAAGACCTTCCAAATAATTGAAAGGTCTTGTGTATATTTAAAAGAGAATTTATTTATTTATTTATTGTTAAAATCAATATCTTCCCCGGTGTTCAGGTTTTCATTGATGTTCTCTTCTTTTTTACCCGGATTCTTAGGCCCTGAAGGTTCTGCGGGTCTTGGGTTTTTAATCTCATCCATGGTCTGCAGACCGCCGTCATCCCCATAGCCGCCGCCCAGCCCTTTAAGGTTGGAGCATCCGTCTTTCCATTCCGAAGGTTTTACAAACTTATCTTCAGGGGAAACGCCTAAGGTTTTATCTGCCCAGACTTTTTTCATGAAAATAGCCCAGATCGGCAATGCCATTTTGGCTCCCTGCCCTTCACCGGTTCCCAAGAAGTGGGTTGCCCTGTCTTCCCATCCGACCCATGCGCCGGTAGCCAGCTTCGGAACGATTCCCATGAACCAACCGTCAGAGTTGTTCTGTGTAGTTCCTGTTTTTCCTGCAATTTCTATATCTTTCGAGATTCCTTTTCTTCCCAATTCTCCTGAAGCAGTACCATACTGTGCAACCCCTTTCATTAGTTCGATCATCGTATAGGCGTACATCGGGTTCATTACTTCTTTCGGCTCTACGTTAACTTCTTTAATAACCCTTCCGTTGGCATCTTCAATCCTCCAGATCATTTCCGGCTTGTTGTAGTTCCCGTAATTCGCAAAGGTACTGTAGGCACCTACCATTTCATAGATGGTAATATCGGATGAACCCAAGGCCATTGGCAAGCTGGTCGAAATATCTTCTGTTACACCGAGATCCCTTGCTGTCTGGATAACACTCTGTGTTCCGGTCATCTCAGCAAGACGCAACGCAACGGGGTTCTGAGAGTGTGCCAGAGCATCTTTCAGGGTAAGCATTCCGCCTCTTCCCGGAACGTGATAAGTCCCTTTGTTAAAGCTTGCATTGGAAACCACGGAGCAAGGTGTCATTCCCAGTTTCATAATTGCCGTTGCGTATACAAAAGGCTTGAATGTGGAACCAACCTGTCTTTTTCCCTGTTTGATGTGGTCATACTGGAAATGCTCCCAGTCAATACCGCCAACCCAGGCTTTGATTTCGCCTGTTCCCGGGGTCATGGACATTAATCCGGCCTGAGCCACTTTTTTGTGCCATCTGATAGAATCCCACGGTGACATTTCCACTTCTTCTTCTCCTGCCCATGTGAATCTTGATGTTTTAACCGGTTTTTTAAATTCCATCATGATAGAATCTTCAGAAACTCCTGCTGCCTTCAGCTGCTTGTAACGTCCGGTCCTTTTCATTGCCTGCAGCATTACACTGTTGATCTGCTTATCATTCAGATAATAGAACGGCCAGCTTTTCCTTCCTCTCTGTTCTGCGTCAAATCTTTTCTGGATATCCGTTAAATGTTCCCTGATTGCATCTTCTGCATATTTCTGCATCTTGGAATCAAGGGTGACGAAAATTTTCAGGCCGTCTTTATAAAGGTTCAGCTTTTTGCCGTTTTCTTTTTCGTAATCTTTAAGATAATTGTCGATTTCCTTTTTAAGATAGAATTTATAATACGCAGAATAATCGTCGTTGATATTCTTAATCGGATGATAATCCAGCGTAATAGGCGTGGCCACTGCTTTTTCAAAGGTTTCCTGGTCAACGTATCCTGTTTTCAGCATCTGGTCCAATACGACATCCCTTCTGGTTTTTGCCCGTTCAGGGTTCCTCATCGGATTGTTTTTCACCGGGTTTTCAAGCATGGCTACAAACATAGCCGCTTCCGGTAAGGTAAGCTGGGATGTTTTTTTATTGAAATAAATCCGGGAAGCCATTTCAATGCCGTTAGCATTGTATAAAAAATCGAACTTATTGAAATATAAAGTCACGATCTCTTCCTTGGTATATCTTTTTTCAAGACTTATTGCTACTACCCATTCTTTTAACTTCTGGAAAGCCCTTTCAAATTTATTCTGAGAGGCACCATTGGTGAAAAGAAGCTTCGCCAGCTGCTGTGTGATGGTAGAACCACCACCTCTTTTACCGCCATAAGCAACAGCCCTGGCAACCGACTGTAAATCAATTCCTGAATGTTCCTTAAAGCGCTCATCCTCTTTAGCCTGCAGGGCATAGATCAGATAAGGGGGAAGGTCTTTGTAAATGATAGGCTGTGTCTTTTCCTTTTCAAATTTGCCTAATAATACCCCGTCTGAGGAGATGATTTCAGAGGCAACATAGATATCCGGGTTTTCAAGCTCTTTTACATCGGGCATTTCTCCGAGAAACCCCTGGGAAACGGCAAAGAAAAGTCCTGAAATCCCTAAAACCACAGCAATTAACCCTAACCAGATTATTCTGACCCATTTTTTCCAGGCGGTATTTTTCTTTTTGGGAGGAAGAGGGAAGGTTTTCCCTTTTCTTCCTGTATTAGATCTGTTTTCTTCCATTGATGATTACGGTTTATCCGTTTCTATTTTTACTCCAATGTCTTCAATTCCCGGTAAGATATCATTCCTCATCGCCTGGATCAGGCCTATTTCATACATTCCTTTTGCCGGAAATCTGTAGTTCATCTTATACTGAAACAATGTTTCCTTTGTGTCACCGAATCCGGTACCCAGCCATTCCCCGTTTGGTTTGGCCAGTACATAGTTTAACGTATCCGTTTCCTTTTTCTTGTTCTGAAGATTGGTGAAATTAACAATTAACCTGATATTGCTGTAAGGATACTCATTGTTGTTCCTTACAACAAATATAATATTTTTAGGATGCTCAGGATCTGAAATTTCAAGATTAAATTTCTGTTCGCTTTTCTTATTCCACTTGTTGTCAACAGAATTCATGATGACTTCACCCTCAGAAGAAGACTGGCAGCTCAAGAAAAGGATAAATGAGAATAATCCTAAAATTTTACGCATTGTTATCTTTTTTTGGAGGAAACTTCTTTTTAAATTTTTTCTTGTTCGGGTTAGGTTTTTTCTCAGCATCAGCACCGGTCACGGCTTCTGTTTTTTCCATCTGGGGCTTGGGCTGCTGAGGTTTCTGCGTTCTTGGCTGGCCGGTACCGGCAGAGTTGGCATTCGGGTTAGGCTGCCTCTCCTGTCTCTGAGGCCTTTCAGACTTTTCATTCCTGTCAGAGCGCTGTTCAGGGCGGTCCTGTCTTTCAGGCCTGGCCTGGTTCCTTTTCTGTCCCTGGTTTGTGTTAGGATTATTCGGATTATTATTCGGCCTGTTCTGGTTTCTGTTCTTATTATTATTTCCCCTGTTTTTCTTTTCAAACCGGTCAACATTGTTTTCCTGGATCAGGTCAATGCTTACCAACGGCACATCAGGCTGTTTCAGTTCTTCAAGAGGAGGTGTTTTTTCACCACGCTTGTTTTTGGCGATTAACTTTTTAATCACCTCAATATCAAAGTCATACCAGGCCATCGAGCTGTCTACGTAGGCAAACCACATTTTCTTTTTGAAAACATCGATTTTAATACAGAATGCCCTTCCTTTTTCAGTGTCTAAAGTGGTAGAAGAAGAAGGGAAGTGGCTTAACGCATCAAGATAGCTGTCCAGCTCGTAATTAAGGCAGCACTTGAGTTTCCCGCATTGTCCGGCCAGTTTCTGGGGATTGATGCTTAACTGCTGGTATCTGGCAACATTGGTGTTTACAGATCTGAAATCTGTAAGCCATGTAGAGCAGCAGAGCTCCCTTCCGCAGGATCCGATTCCGCCTACTTTCGCCGCTTCCTGCCTGAAGCCGATCTGCTTCATGTCGATTTTTGTCCTGAAAGCTCCCGCATATTCTTTAATCAGCTGCCTGAAATCCACGCGGTTTTCTGCGGTATAATAAAATGTTACTTTTGAAGCATCCCCCTGGTATTCCACATCGGTAATCTTCATTTCAAGACCGATTCTGTGGGCAATTTTCCGTGCTTCTATTTTTATATTCTCTTCTTTTTTCCGTGCTTCCTGCCATACCTCAAGGTCTTTCTGGTTGGCCTGCCGGTATATCTTCAAGGGAGATTCTTCTGAAAATCTTTTCTTTTTCATCTGAATCTTTACCAGTTCTCCGGTGAGACTTACCACACCTACATCATGTCCGGGACTTGATTCTACTGTAACTACACTACCTATATGTAACGGGATATTGTTTACATTTTTATAAAAGGATTTTCTGTCATTTTTAAATCTAACTTCTACAAAATCGCATCGGTTCGTTGCGGGATTGTTGATGTTGGAAAGCCAGTCAAAAACACTTAATTTATAACTATTACCACAGGTATTTACATTTTCACAGCCATTCGCGGTTTTCTTGGGTCCGCAAGAATGTGCAGAATCGCCGGATGTTTTACATCCACAACTCATATATTATATATTTAATCTTGCAAATTTATGATTTTTATCTTTATCAGGTCTAAAATAATCAAATATTCAGGAACATCGCCGTTTGAGATTAAACAAAAATAAAAAATCACTGCTGTATATTTAGTAAAAATCTGATTATAAATAAGATAAATTCAAATTTGATCCCGATGCTATTTTAAACATAATTTTATTTTTCCATAACGTTTAAAATTTTATGATTTATTAACAGGCATAGCTAAAATAATTTTATATTTGGATTATATAATAATAGTCTATGAAAAAAATATTAGTATCCACTGCATTACTGGCAGGTGTTCTATCTTACGCAGGAGGCTTCCGGGTTTCTCTGCAGGGGGTAAAACAATTGGCAATGGCCCACACCAGTGCGCATGCTGAAGATGCAAGTGTGGCATTCTTTAATCCTGCAGGGATGTCATTTATTCCTTCCAAACTGAGTATAGTTGCAGGGGGATTCGGAGCAAGCAATAAAGTAACTTTCCAGAATACGAATACTTTGCAGAGTTCACAAACGGATAACCCGATGGGAACGCCTCTTTATGCTGCAATAGCGTACAGGCCGATCGATAAATTATCAGTCGGATTCAGTTTTTCCACGCCTTTCGGAAGTACAATCGAATGGCCGAGTGACTGGGAAGGAAAGGAAATGGTACAGAAACTTGAGCTGAAAAGTTTCTATTTCCAGCCGATGGTATCCGTGAAAATGGCAGACTGGCTGTCTTTCGGGGCAAGTTATATTTATGTAAAAGGCCAGGTAAACTGGGATAGAGCGGTTACGCAGTTTGGAGGTCAGGTAAACCTTAAAGACGAAAAAGCAAGCGGCCACGGCTATGGCTTCGGTTTTTATTTCAGGCCGGACCCGAAACTGGACGTAAGTGTTGCTTACCGTTCACCGGTTGATGTGAAAGCCAAGAAAGGGGTGGCTACCTTCCAGTTCCCGAAAGCTTCCATCTATCCTTTATTAGGATTAGACGGTACGGGGAAAGATAATTTTACAGCAACCTTACCTTTAGTGGAAGAATATACGGTTGGTTTAACCTATAAAATTACACCGAAATGGCTGGTTTCTGCGGATTTCAACTACCACGGGTGGTCAAGATATACCCAGCTGACACTTGACTTTGAAAAAGCGCCTGTCGGAAATCAGACAGACCCTACGGTTTCTGTTTCCCCTAAAAACTTCAGGAACTCCAAAACATTCAGATTGGGAACCCAATATGCATTTACCGATATGATTTACGGGCGTCTGGGTGCTTACTATGACGAGTCTCCTTATTCTGACGACCGTTTTATT
Source organism: Chryseobacterium sp. JJR-5R (assembly GCF_034047335.1). Lineage (NCBI taxonomy): Bacteria > Pseudomonadati > Bacteroidota > Flavobacteriia > Flavobacteriales > Weeksellaceae > Chryseobacterium > Chryseobacterium sp. JJR-5R. The sequence goes on along the minus strand of NZ_CP139137.1, from coordinate 4,049,804 downwards.
CCTGAAACACCATCATTCAATACCTATGTTGTTACGGGCGGGGTCGGCTTCAAGCTGAAACAGTTCGGCGTTGACGTTGCAGGAGGCTATGCCATACCACAGGCCAGAGACGTAAGGAATTCAACACTTGGCTTCTATGGCCAGGCAAAAGCTACGGCATTCTATTTAGGTTTAGGTTTATCTTACAACCCTTTTTAATTGAAGACTATGAAAAAAATTATAATTTCTACATTAGCCGTTTCCGCAATACTTTTTACGACAAGCTGCGAAAACGATTTTGATAATGACGTAAATGATGTGGTTGTCACTAAGGGTGAAGCCGATTTCTCCAGATATATCGCACTGGGTAATTCCCTGACTTCCGGATACCGGGACGGGGCGCTTTACAGTTCCGGGCAGAAGGAATCTTATCCTTCGATGATTGCTGCGCAGATGAAACTTGCAGGCGGAGGTGAATTTAAACAGCCTTTAATGCCTAATGATGTTGGCGGATTCATAGGATTCCCGGGATTTCCGGGTAAGCTGGAACTTAAAATAGTGAACGGGGCGCTAAACCCTGTGCCTAACAGTGCTGCTGCTGTATTAGATAATGTAACTGCAGGAGGCCCTTACCAGAATATGGGAATCCCGGGTGCGAAATCTTTTCATTTAGGAATATCGAATTATGGGACGCTAAATCCCTACTATGCAAGATTCTCTACAGGTGTAAGCCCTATTGCTGCTGCGGTTGCGCAAGCGCCTACCTTTTTTTCTTTGTGGATTGGGAATAATGACGTTCTTTCATACGCAACTAACGGGGGGACAAACTCTTCTACAACAGGTGGGGTAACCACTTATACAGTTGCGACAAGCCAGGCAGGAAATACCAATCCTGCAACTTATTTATCTAATGATATTTCGGATCCTGCGGTAGTGGCTGCAAGCATCACGGGTTATGTCAATGCACTTACGGCAAATGGTGCAAAAGGGGTAATTGCAAATATTCCTAATATTACTTCAGTGCCGTTTTTTACGCGAGTACCGTATAATCCTGTAACCCCGGCTTCTTTAGGAGCTAATATCACGGCACTTAACACAAGCTTATATGGCCCGTTGAAGCAGGCTCTTACTGCTTTCGGCGCGGGAGATAGAATTAATCTGCTTTCAGCGACCGCTTCCAATCCTGTTTTGATTGTCGATGTGTCACTTCCTAATTTATCTGCACAGCTTACTGCCGCCTTGACGCCTTCTTTAGGAGCTCCTACAGCAGCGGCATTTGGTCAGATTTACGGACAGGCAAGGCAAACAACACCTGAAGATTATATTCTTTTAACAACGAGTTCAGTTATCGGAACACAGGTTGCGGGAGTGCCGGCTAATATTAATGTAAATGGTATTTCTTATCCTTTAGCCAATCAATATATCTTGACTAAAGCTGAAGCTGCAAAGGTTGCAACTGCTACCAGTGCTTTCAATAATGCTATCAAAAGTGTGGCAACTTCCAAAAATCTGGCGTTTGTGGATATGAATGCGAAGATGGAAGAGCTTAACTCCAAATCAGGAATCGTTTGGGACGGGGTGAAGTATACAGCTACTTTCGTAAGCGGCGGTGCGTTCTCACTGGATGGTATCCACCTTACCGGAAGAGGGTATGCCATTATAGCCAATGAGTTTATTAAAACAATTAATGAGAAATACAAATCCACATTACCGCAGGTAAATCCCAATACATATTCCGGAGTTACCTTCCCGTAATTATTGATAAAATAAAAACTTAGAAACCACAAGAGTAATTCTTGTGGTTTTTTTTTAAATTTGCAAAATCTTTTAAAAAGTAAAAATGGCCGATCAGTTAAGTTATCTATTTAGTACAAGGACGAGTAAGGACTTGGCAGAGAAAATTGCCCAGCATTACGGGCAGCAGTTAGGAAAAATCAACTTTCAGGAGTTCAGCGACGGAGAATTTGAGCCCGTTCTGGATGAATCTGTAAGGGGAGGAAGGGTTTTCCTGATTGGATCTACATTTCCCCCGGCAGACAATCTTCTGGAGCTTCTTCTGATGATTGATGCTGCGAAAAGAGCTTCTGCAAAAAGCATTACTGTTGTACTCCCTTATTTCGGGCTTGCAAGACAGGACAGAAAAGACAAACCGAGAGCGCCCATCGGGGCAAAACTGGTTGCCAATCTGTTGACTGCTGCAGGCGCAACAAGGGTAATGACGATGGATCTGCATGCAGACCAGATCCAGGGATTCTTTGAAATTCCGGTAGATCATCTGTATGCTTCCACAATTTTTGTGGATTATATCAGGAATCTTAACCTGGAAGACCTTACCATTGCTTCCCCGGATATGGGAGGGGCAAAAAGAGCAAAAAACTATGCAGGCCACCTAGGTGCAGACGTTGTTATTGCCTATAAGGAAAGAAAAAAAGCCAATGTGGTGGAAGAAATGTTCCTTATCGGAGATGTGGAAGGTAAAAATGTAATCCTCATCGATGATATGATAGATACGGCGGGCACACTTTGCAAAGCCGCTGATATCCTGATAGAAAAAGGAGCTAAATCAGTAAGGGCAATGGCTACGCACGGCGTTCTTTCAGGCAAGGCATATGATAATATTGAGAACTCAAGATTGCTGGAAGTAATTGTAACTGACTCAATTCCTGTGAAAAATAATTTGTCAACTAAAATAAAAGTACTATCTTGCGCCGCATTATTCGCAGACGTTATGAAAATGGTTCACGAGCACCAGTCAATTAGCAGTAAATTCATTATCTAATTGGTATTCATGGTTTTGCGGGTTTAAATTGAAACAATTTTTTAAATTTTTATAAATGAAATCTATTACAATTCAAGGTACAAAAAGAGAAAGCGTGGGCAAAAAGTCGACAAAAGCTTTACGTGATGCTGAATTAGTTCCTTGTGTTGTTTACGGAGGTGGCGAGCCATTGAACTTCTCTGCAGAAGAGAGAGCTTTCAAAGGTTTGGTATATACTCCTGAAGCACACACGGTATCTATTGAGGTTGATGGTCAGACAATTCCGGCTGTTCTTCAGGATATTCAGTTCCACCCGATCACGGATAAAATTCTTCACGCAGATTTCTATCAGCTGGCTGATGACAAGCCTGTTGTTATGGAAGTTCCGGTAAGACTTACAGGCCGTTCTAAAGGTGTTGTGGCTGGTGGTGCTTTGCGTCAGTCTTTCAGAAAATTAAAGGTAAAAGCTATTCCGGCTAACTTGCCTGATGAGATCGTTGTAGATGTTACTCCATTAAGAATCGGTAACAAATTATACATCGGTGGTATTAAAACTGAAGGATATTCTTTCATGCACCCGGACAATGCAGTAGTCGTTGCTGTTAAGATGTCTAGAAATGCAATGAAGGGTGGTGCAGTAGTTGAAGATGAGGATGAAGAAGAAGAAGCTGCAACAGAAGAAGGAGCAGCTCCGGCAGCAGAAGAAACAACTGCAGCAGAATAAGAATTACTTATTTAACGATATAAACCTGTCAGTATTCTGGCAGGTTTTTGTTTTTAGATTACATCTATAATCATGTTTGTAACTCCTCCTTTCAGAAAAAAAGCCGTAAATTTGAAGGGTTCTAAATAAGGACATATTAATTTAAAATTTAATAAATGTTTGACATTCAGGAAATAAGAAGTCAGTTTTCTATATTAGACAGGCAGGTGAACGGTAAGCCTCTGGTTTATCTGGATAATGCAGCAACATCTCAGAAACCGGATTCCGTTTTAGAAGTCTGGAAACAATATTATACGGAAATCAATGCCAATGTACACAGAGGGATTCATACTTTAAGTCAGCTGGCTACAGAAGAAATGGAGCTTTCCCGAAGAAAAATCCAGAAGTTCATCAATGCTGCGCATGATTTTGAAGTCATTTTTACCAAAGGCACAACAGAAGGGCTGAACCTGATTTCCTATATTCTTACGCAGAAGCTTAAGAAAGATGATGAGGTGATCATCTCTTATCTGGAACATCACTCCAATATTGTCCCGTGGCAATTGCTTTGTGAAAGGACCGGAGCAAAGTTAAGGGTAATCCCTATCGATCAGGAAGGTATTCTTGACCTTGACCAGTTCGATGGATTTTTAAGTGAAAAAACAAAAGTGGTTTCTTTAAATCATGTTTCCAATGCATTGGGCGTGATTAATCCTATTGAAGAAATCATTGAAAGAACCAGAAAGAATACGGATGCCTGTATTGTCATTGACGGTGCCCAGTCGGCTCCTCACTTTACGGTTGATGTACAGAAAATGGACTGTGATTTCTTCGTTTTCTCAGGGCATAAAATGTATGCTCCGATGGGAACGGGAATTTTATACGGGAAACAGGAACTTCTTGAAGAGCTTCCTCCGTTTCACGGAGGAGGAGAAATGATTGCCACCTGCTCATTTACCGGAACAACCTATGCCGCACTGCCTTTTAAATATGAGGCAGGAACACCCAATGTTGGTGGGAACATTGCTTTGGGAGCGGCTGTAGATTTTATTGAGGGTATTGGACAGGAAAACATCCGGAACCATGAAAATGCTTTGCTGGAATATGCTCAAAAAGAACTTTTGCAGCTGGAAGGGATTAAAATTTACGGTGAAAAGGCTAACAGGACCGGAGTCGTTTCCTTTAATCTGGAGGGAGTAGGGATTGCTTCTGATGTCGGGATGATTCTGGATAAGTTAGGCATCGCGGTAAGAACCGGGCATCACTGCACACAGCCGATTATGGAATTCTTTAATATTGCCGGAACCGTGAGAGCAAGCTTTGCCGTTTATAATACTTTTAATGAGATTGACCTTTTGGTAGAAGGCGTAAAAAAGGCGCAGCGCATGCTGGGTTAAAATATCAATGATTTCATTTATCATAAAGGCTCCGATTGGAGTCTTTTTTATTTTTATATAAAGGGTTGATGTTCAGTATCAAGGTATTGTGTTTTTCCGGAATAAATATTAAATTTAGGGTACCAATAAATCAACAACCTATGAAAAAAAATTTATTTTTATTAGTATTCGTTGCCGGATTAAGCCAGGCACAGGTGTTTTCTGAAAATTTTAACACCGGAACAATGCCTTCCGGATGGACAGCCGATAATGCGGACACCTCAGAAAACTGGGGAGTGGGAACGGAAAATAGTTTTGCGACGTTTCCGGACGGCGCTGCGTATTTTGATGATGATAATGCCGGTGAAGAAGGTATTAATTCCAATGCAAGCCTGGCTTCACCTGTCATTAATCTTACAGGAGTTGTAAATCCGAAATTGTCATTTAAATATGCCAACATGATTTATAATGATGATTCTACCCTAAAGGTTGAGGTCTTCAACGGAGCTTCCTGGATACAGGTATTTACTTTTTCCGGTGAGGCGGGAGACTGGGGACTGGATCCTGATACTTTTGTATTTTATGTTGATGCTTATGCAGAGGCAACAAATATTGACTTAACACCTTATATAAATCCTGATTTCCGACTCAGGTTCGTATATGATGATGCCGGAGATTATTCTTATGGCGTTGTGGTGGATGATGTGGTAATTTCTTCAGGTATTTTGGCAACATCAGATGTTTCGTTTCAGGATGCAGTTGAAATCTATCCCAATCCTGTAAAAGATAATTTTTACATCAAACCGGATTTGAAACCCGGATCGGTCATTTCAGTAATTGATATGTCGGGAAAAGCAGTAAAAACTTTCAGGCAAAAATCAGGTGCCTATAGCCTGTCAGATCTTCCTGAGGGTACTTATATGCTCATGATCGATAGCGATACATCAACGTTCACGGTCAGGAAAAAAATTATAAAACAATAAAACTTAAAGCTTCTGAATTTCAGGGGCTTTTTTAATGGAGATATAAAGTTTCAGAAAAAATGCTGCACGGCTGTAACTTTTTCTCTATTTCTTTGTCTTAGTAACAGAAACAATAATTATGAAGCTTTTGTTCGGAAATAAAAAAGATATTTTGCTGAGCCGCCTGAAAAAACAGGATCCGGCCGCACAGAAAATCTTTTATGATCAGAATGTAAAGAAATTTCTGAGTATAAGCAGAAGCTATATCAGCGATCTGTATCAGGCTGAAGACTGCCTTATCAAAGCATTCTGTAAAATTTTTAAAAATATAGAAAGCTTCCGTGAGGAAGGCAGTTTTGACGGATGGGCCAGAAGAGTGGTGGTAAATGAATGCCTTAACTTTATCAAAAGCCACAAAACGGTTTTTTACCTTGATGAAGTGAGCCCATCCTATCTTGAAGAGATCCGTGAAGAAGAGGTAAGTTTTGATTTTAATGCACAGGATCTGCTGGATCAGCTGCCGGACAATTACAGAATGGTTTTTAACCTGTATGTTTTGGAAGAGTATTCGCACCAGGAAATTGCTGATGCATTGCAGATTTCAATAGCGGTAAGCAAAACACAGCTATTCAGGGCAAAAGAGAAGATGAGAAAAATCTATTTTCAACAACAGGAAACCGTAAAAAATGAGCACTACAAAAAATAATATGGAATACCAGATCAAAAAGCAGATGAATGAAAGGGAAATTACGCCTTCAAGAGATTTGTGGTCTGAAATTGAAACACACACTCAGGTGTATTCTTCAAAACCAAAGATTAACCGGTTCATGTCTGCGGCCTGTCTGGTCCTGGCATTAAGCCTGAGTGCAGTCCTTTTTTTTAACAGGGAAAATAATAACCCTGTTCAACATGCCGTTACCGAAAAAGCGGATCTGCCAGCCGATCGTGCAAATACAGAAAACCGTATAATTCAATCTCCGGAATCCGTTGCCTATAAGCCGGAAGAATCTGTTGCCACAGAAAATAAGTCTCAGGAAAAAATGAAAATACAGAAGTTACATGCAGTTTCACCAGAAAAAGAAAAGCTTGTAGTGAAAGATGACCTTTCTGAAGCACAACCTGCTGAAGCTGATCTGAAGGTATTGCCTGAAAAAATATTTGCCCGGGCTGATTCAGCAAAAATCCCTCTGAAAAGGAAAAGATACGTAGATCCTTCTACTTTGCTCTTTTCAGTGGAACATAAAGATGCCATACAGAAAAGCAGGGAAACAAGTAATGTTGCCTCTGTTGAAATAAGCGGAAATTAAAATCTTATAATAAACTAAAATTAATATTATGATCAGGAAATTTATCATGATGGCTTCTGCATGCCTTTTATACAGCCACGCCTATGCTCAGTCCAAATGGTCACTCAGCCTCCCTTCTTCAAAAGAAAATACGGAAGTAAGCCCTGTTGTCAAGGAAAAGGTGGACGAATATGCGAAAAAGATTGATGCCATTATTCAGGAAGAAAAAAAGCTGATGGAAGCTGAACTTATGGCTCTTCAGGATAAAAATCCGGAAAAGGCTGACTTTGACCGGCAGAAATCTGAAATTGCCGAACGTTATTCCGCAAAAATTGACCGCAGGATTGAGGATTTGGGGTTTGATCTGGATGCCGTAATTCAAAAGCAGGTAAAATACTCACTGTTAAGCAACGATGTGGCCTCAAATGAAGAATTAAAGGCGAAAATCCTGCAGAAATTCCGCCCGAAGAAAATCATTTCAAGCTATTTTTCCTACGGAATCATGACCCTTACCAATAATCTGCCGGATAATGAACTGGACAAGAATATAGGCTATGCCAGTAATCTTGAATTCGGGCTGAATTTTAATTATCAATTTGGCAGGACAAGTCCGCTGGGACTGATTTCCGGAATCCGGTTTTCCTGGAGAACCCTTCGGCTGGATAATAACCTGTATTTTGAAAAAGGGCCGGATGCCCATGTATATCTGGCAGCATATGAGAAAAATCTGGACAAAAATAAGCTGAGAACCGGATATATAATCATTCCTTTAGGGCTGCAGTATAACTTTTCTAAGCTTAAAGACGCAGGAATGGGTATTAACTACAGAAACTTCCGGGACGGGTTTAAAATGGCCGGGTACTTTTACGGCGGGATAAAAATGTCTACAAATAATATCGTAAGCGGAGACGGACCGGATTTCAGGGAACGCGGGAATTACCAGGTAAATCCGTTTGTTTACGGTGCCCAGTTCACTGTTTCATACAATGATTTCAGCATTTTCGTAAAAAAAGACTTCAGTAATTTTTTTAAAGGCGGAAATTTTGCCAATGACAAAGCTTTGGTATTCGGGGTTTCTTTGGGCTTATAATTTTCAGTTTTTTATTCAGACTAATAATCATCTCTATATAAATAAAGGTGCCGGGAAATTTCCGGCACCTTTTGCAATATCTAATATTTAAATCTGATGATGAATGTCTTATTTGAGGCTTCCCACCATATCTTCAGGCTTCACCCATTCGTCAAACTGTTCGGAAGTTACAAATCCAAGATTGATGGCTTCTTCTTTCAGGGTTGTCCCGTTTTTATGGGCGGTCTTTGCAATTTTTGCTGCATTTTCATAGCCGATGTGGGTATTTAAGGCAGTTACCAGCATTAAAGATTTGTCAACCAGTTCTTTTATCCTCTCATGATTAGGTTCAATGCCTACTGCACAATGGTCATTAAATGAAATACAGGCGTCTGCAATTAACTGTGCAGATTGTAAGAAATTATAGGCCATTACCGGTTTGAACACGTTAAGCTCATAATTTCCCTGGGTCCCTGCAAAAGAAATGGTCGTGTCATTCCCTAAAACCTGCGCGCAGACCATGGTCATTGCTTCATTTTGCGTAGGATTTACTTTACCGGGCATGATTGAAGATCCGGGTTCATTTTCAGGGATGTGAATTTCTCCGATTCCCGAACGCGGCCCTGAAGCCAGCAGCCTGATGTCCTGAGCAATTTTATACAAAGAAACCGCCAGTTGTTTTAAGGCACCGTGGGATTCTACAATGGCATCGTGGGCAGCCAGTGCTTCAAATTTATTTTCTGCCGTTACAAAAGGATGGCTGGTAAATTGAGCAATATATTCAGCGACTTTCACATCATAACCTTGTGGCGTATTTAATCCGGTTCCTACTGCAGTTCCTCCCAAAGCAAGTTCGGAAAGGTGAGGCAATGTATTTTTTAAAGCTTTAATTCCGTAATTCAGCTGGGCCACATATCCTGAAAACTCCTGGCCTAAAGTCAGCGGCGTGGCATCCATTAAATGCGTCCTTCCGATTTTAACAATATTTTTAAAAGCTTCCGTCTTTTCAGCCAAGGTATCTCTCAGTTTTTCAACTGCCGGGATGGTAACCTCAACCACTTTTTTGTAAGCAGCAATGTGCATGGCTGTCGGATATGTATCATTGGAAGACTGGGATTTGTTCACATCGTCATTGGGATGGATTTCAGATTTATCGCCTAAAGTACCGCCGTTGTTTACATGGGCTCTGTTTGAAACCACTTCATTCACGTTCATGTTGGACTGCGTTCCGGAACCTGTCTGCCAGATTACCAGAGGAAACTGGTCATGCAGCTTTCCTTCAAGGATTTCGTCACATACTTTAGCAATCATATCTCTTTTTTCGGCAGGAAGAACTCCGAGGTCAGTATTGGTAAATGCTGCCGCTTTCTTCAGATATGCAAAAGCTTCGATGATTTCCTGTGGCATAGAACCTTCAGGCCCGATTTTGAAATTATTTCTTGAACGTTCTGTCTGGGCACCCCAAAACTTGTCTGCAGGAACCTGCACTTCACCCATGGTGTCTTTTTCTATTCTGTAACTCATTATATATGTGGTTTTTCTTTTGTTAACGTAACAGTTCTTATATCAGGCATATTCATAATTACATCATAGCTTAAAAAGCAATTTGGCCCGACTGAATTTAAATTTAATTTCATACTGCTCTCTGATACATCTGAAAGCGTAAGAGCTCCTTTGGAAAAGATGCATTTGTCATAATTGGAAGAAGAAAATTTAGCGTCTTTTATAACAATGACAAATTGATGACTTTCAGTTTTTGTTATTTCAGATTTTTGAATAATAAATTTTTCATTTTGAAAATTAATAAATGAAAGAATAAAAGAACCGGGTTTATTTTCTGAAATTTCAAACGTCATGGGATGGTCTTCTACTATTCCTACCCAAGTTCCCGATATCTTCCTGATATCTTCGCGTACAGTCTGGGCAAAACCATAACTGCAGAGTATAAAAGAAAAAAGGATGGCTAAAATATTTTTCATTCAAATTTAATAATCAAAACCGTCTAACAGAGATTCTAATTGCGGGTTAAAAAATTTTCATAAAGTTAAACATTGCAGGATAAACTCGCAATTTATAATTATTATAAATATCAATCTGATGAATGATTTTCCTCATGCATTTTTCATGAAGTTTCTTTGCACCAAAAAAATCAGATGGAATTTAGATACCAGGATCCATAACCTGATTCGATGGGAATGATTTCCTTGCGGCTTTAGCATAAAAAAAATAAAAAGTCGTCCCTGATTAGTTTAAAATCAAAATAAATAATAAAATAGGCTGTATATCTTTTGTGTAAAAAAATAAAAAGTCCTATTTTTGCCTAAAATCTTTAAGAAATGATAATGATTTTATCAGCATTTTGGCCGTTTTACCAGTTCCTTTGGACCGTATTCTTTATTGTAATGTTCCTTGTGGGATTCTGGTGTATTTTTATGTTCTTCGGTTTCGTAATTCCTTTGTGGTTAACTGAAGGCTTAAAAGAATATTTCGGGAAGGTAAAACCTTTTGATCCTGAAGATGTAAGAAGTAAGATGGTATATGAGCAGGAAGGTGCAGAAGTCATTTACAATGAGCCCAAAGGCCACGGTCCGTTTATTCATGATCAAAGCCACGACAGTCACGGACATCATCATTAATTGATTTTGTCATTGTTTTCTCACCTGAATTCCGGGAAAGCAATATCAAAGCAAAACAACATATATAAACCACTTATTTTTATAAGTGGTTTTTTTGTTCAGGAGGTTATTTACCCCTGCCTTAATTTTTCAGGAGACATCCCGAATTTCTTTTTAAAGGCCCTGGTAAAGTTCTGTACATATTCATAGCCGCACTCAATGGCAATCTCCTTGATCATCAGTTCTTTGTCAATGATCATCTTTTTGGCTTTTAACATTCTCAGCTCTGCAATATAGTCACTTACAGTAATGTTGTATTGAGCCTTGAATGCTTTTCTGATGGTATTCTGGTTAATGCCTATCTTTTTTCCTATTTCTTCCACCTTGATGTTCCTATGGTAATTTTCATCCAAAAATCTCTTGATTATTAGCGGAGTTTCAGGCATTTTCTTAATGGTGTTTTTTTCATTGAACTGCTCAAAAATTAGGATCAGGAGCTTAATAATTTTAGCTTCAACAAATAGCTTCTGCATGGTGCCTTTATTGGAATAGCTGATGATTTCCTTTAAAATCATGTGCATTTCAACCGTCATATAGGGCGGGCTCTCCTTATGAAGGAAAATATAATGGTTCCGGACCATACGCTCAAACAGGTCGGCATTTTCTGTACTGAATTCAGGGTCGATAAGATGGAGAATATAGCGGTAATTGATCCGGATATGAAAATACTTTAAGGATTCCTGATTTTCCGTCCACAGTTCAGCACTGTTTTCCCGCGGGCTGTAATGAAGGATGTACTGGCTCTTTTTAAATACAAATGTTCTTTCGCAGTCATTGGCCACAAGGTGGATATTCGGGCTTAACAGGAAAAGCAGGTTGAAGCTTGATTTGCTTTCAATCATATTTGCCTTTGAGGATTTTTCAGGATACCATTCTTCCTGCATGACAATTTCAATGTCTTCGGACCTGAACAATAATCCTTTACCGGATCGGTTCTTCATACGGACAATTTACACAATGTTATTACTTAAATAAACTCAATCTTGGATAACAGAAAATTTGAAAATGATAACTCTAAATTACATAAGGCTGTTACTTTTGCGCAAAGTTAATTATAATTTAGAATAAATAAAAATAAACCTAAGATGAATAGATTATCCTGTATTTTTTGCCGGTTAAGTACAGCCGGTTTCCTGCTTTTTTTCACGCATGAGTTGAAATCCCAGACATGCAACCTTTCAGATCCGGGAAATACCCCTGGAGATGTAGGCTGCGTTAGTTTTAATTACAGGGCACAGATGGTAACCTATGCAACAGTAAGAGGAGCAGATGGGAAAATCTGGCTTCAGCAGAACCTGGGCAGTACAAAAGTTGCTTCATCCCTTACTGATGCCGATGCTTACGGAGACCTTTTCCAATGGGGAAGATGGGATGACGGGCACCAGCTGAGAAATTCAGTCCTTAAAGCAACTTCGCCTGTACCTAATAATCCTTCAGGCTTGGGCGGAGGAGACACCGGGTTTTATTCTGCCGGTTACAATTCGTCTTCAAACTGGTGGTCAGGCGGGATTACTTCTGATCAGTGGTCTGCCGAAAATGCTTCAGCCGCTACAGCGACGGCAGGTGCAGATCCCTGTAAAGTCATAGGGCAGAACTGGAGACTTCCGACGGTTGAGGAAATTGATGCGGCCCTGGTTGCGGAAAATATTTCAGAGTTCAATTCTGCGCTTTCCAGCCACCTGAAACTTATTCCTGCCGGAATGAAAGATTACAGCGGCCTATATTCTCCGGGGGTCAGATTGTATCTGTGGTCTGCATCGTCATCGCCTTATACGGGCTCCGGCCAGCATCTGTACATAAGCCAGTATTCTGCCCTTACCAACAGTGCCGGCAGAAATGGCGGAATGTCTGTACGGTGCATTAAAGATACGTCATCCATGTTGGGAACTTCTGATTATAAGAAAAATACAATATCTGTTTATCCGAACCCAGCACATGATATGGTCTATATAAGAACAGATTCGGCTATTGAGAATGTTCAGGTCACCGATATGGCAGGCCGGAAAACGGGAGCCCGCTATTCTGATAACCGAATCAATGTACAGGATTTTCCTGATGGGGTTTACGTGATAGAGATCACGCTGAAGAACGGTGGAAAGATTTTAAAAAAGATGATTAAAAAATAATATCAGATATGTTCAGAAAAATACGTTTTGAGGCTCAGAAAGCAGGGGTGGTTATAGGGCTGCTTGTTTTGGCAGGAGGTTTTACAGATGCCCAGCAATGGGAAAATGTAGGAGGTATGCAGACCGTTTCTGCGGCAGAAACCTCGTATAACAACCTTGTAGTACATAATGGGAAATATTATATTTCCTATTATGATGTTTCCGTAGAAAAGGGAACTGTTCAGATGTTTGACGGAAATTCATGGGGGTACGTAGGAGGAAGTGCCGGGATCACTGCAGATGTTGCCACTTATAACTCATTATCCGTGGATGGATCAGGAAATATCTATTATACCAATCAGATCGGATGGCCGGGTGCAGGGATGGAGGTCCGCAGGTTTGACGGTTCATCCTGGACTCAGCTTCCGAATCCCACAGCATCATCAGTCAATTATCAGGCCTCGGCAGTTTCTCCGGATCATGTTATTTTTACTTTTTCAAGCCATAATGCCGGGACTGTCCAGCGATATATAAACGGAGCATGGGAGCAGGTAGGCGATACCGGATTTTCCGGAGGGGCTGTTTTTGCAGAGATGGTTATCGGTACCAATAACAAAGTATATACCTGCAATATGGCAGGCGGGGTAAAAGTTTATGAAAATAAAGTGACGGCAACTTCTTCAGACAGCTGGTCATTGGTAGGCGGAAGCATTGTAGATGCCGCATCTTCTGGTGAACAGTATAATGCTGATATTGCTGTTGATGCCAGCAATAATCTTTATGTTGCGTATGTTTCCAATTCGGCAAACGGACGGAAACTCAATGTGAAAAAATTCAACGGGACAAGCTGGGTCCAGCTCGGCAATGCAAATTTCTCTGCAGGTAAAGCACAGCATGTGGCTATTGCCGTGAACTCGGCCGGCAAGCCTTATGTAGTGGCCAGCCGTTGGGAGAATGATGATTTTTTAAAAAATACAGTGTATCAGCTGGATGCAGCTACCGGTACGTGGAGTACTTTCGGAGGAAGTTTTATTTCAGACGGAGAGGCAAAATTCAATGACCTCGCAGTAGACGGTACCAATAATTATCTGGTATTGGCCTATTCGCAGGACGGTAACGGTACAAAAGTGAAAAGGATAACTCTTACACCGGAATGTAACAATACCGATCCGGGAAATAATACCGGTGACACAGGATGTGTAAAGTTCAGCTACAGAGGCCAGCCGGTATCTTATGCGTCCGTACGGGGAGCAGACGGGAAGATCTGGCTCCGGCAGAACCTGGGAAGTACACAGGTGGCTGCTTCTTTTGATGATGCCAATTCTTATGGGGATCTTTTCCAGTGGGGAAGATGGGATGACGGCCACCAGTTGAGAAATTCGGCTACTGCATCAGCTCCGTCTGCAAATTTTCCTGACGGATTAGCAGGAATGAATACTTTTATAATAGGATCAGGTTCAACATCCTGGTGGTCTACCAATGCAACCAGCGATGCCTGGAATGCCGCTTCTGCATCAAATATTACTTCTGCAGCAGGAGCAGATCCTTGCAGGGCAGTCGGGCAGGGCTGGAGGCTGCCTTCACAGGCAGACTGGGCAGGTTTGGTAAGTGCTGAAGGAATCGGTAATCCTGCTTCTGCACATGCCAGTAGCGTGAAACTGCCCGCTGCAGGAAACCGAAGCAATACAAACGGCAGTTTTACATATGTAGGGGCAAGAGGGTATTACTGGAGTTCCGACACCGCCAATTCCGGTGGGAAATATTTATATATAGGCTCTGCAATTGCCAATGCAGGCTCAGGAGCTCCGAGAGGACAGGGAGCATCGGTACGGTGCATAAAAGAGGTCACAGGATTATCTACCTCTGAAAATATGCTTACCATTAAACCCATCAGTATGTATCCCAATCCTACCAATGGAATCCTGCACATCAAAACAGACTCAGCTGTCGAAAGCATAGCGGTAAGCAATATGGCAGGCCAAAGAATACCCGTTCTGTTTTCTGATCATCAGATTAATATGCAGGAGCTTCCCAATGGGATGTATATTGTGGAATTAAAATTAAAGAACGGCCGGACTTTATCTGAAAAAGTAATTAAAAATTAATTTCTGATTTAACCAAAATGATGATGCTATCAGAATAAGAAAGCAGCTTTCGTTAAATTAGATGATAAATTATTAAGCTTAGGGCGCGGGACTTTGTCCCGCGCCCTAAGCATTTCTGAATAAGTAAACTAAGATGCAGGCACCAGTAAAAGAGACATCACCGATCAAAAGAGATCTTTTTCATAAAAAGGGAGAAAAATTGTCGGAAATGGATTATTTTAGTATTCAATTAATTAAATCAGATTTATGAAAAAATTCTATTCCGGTATATTTTTATTTGTCATTACCTTGATATTCGGACAAATAGGCTATACCATAACACCTAACCCGTTTAATGAAACAGATGCCATAACGTTGGCGGTGCCGGGAAGCCAGATTGATGAAGCGGCATGGGGAGTTTCAAACAATGCAGTGTATATCTGGTCATGGTCGCTTGATGTCAACTACCAGAACAGCCAGGATTGTCCTACTAACGGCAGCTGGAACAGTTCAAATGAAGCCAACAGGCTAAATTATAATGCTGCAACGGATACCTATTCTTTAACCTTTACGCCCACTGTTTTCTATGCCAGAACCGGAATCGGAAGATTCGGTTTCCTGCTGAAAGATAAGACAGGAAGCCATCAGACTTCACCTGATATTTTTGTGAATGTCGGAGTTCTGGATCTGAATCTTACCAATCCGGTAGCTGGCAGCCTCACATCAGTCCCGGCAGGAAATTCTATCAACATTACAGCCACCACCAATGTCAATGCGACATTCCAGTTAAAAGCCAACGGAACCGTTGTGCATTCCACCACAGTTCCTGCTGCCTCATATGACTACAGCTATACTGTTACGGGAGATGCCGATATGGAGCTGGTTGCTACACAAGGTTCAGCGTCCAAGACTTCTGCATTTATTCTGCAGGTCCCGAGGACTGTAGTTTCTCAGGCTGTACCCAGCTGGATCAGGCAGGGGATCAATTATTATCCGTCAGACAATACAAAAGTGGGCCTGGCCCTGTATGCGCCGGCTAAAAATTTCGTTCATGTTATCGGGAGCTTCAGCAACTGGAGTGTAAATGATACTTACCTGATGAAAAGAGATACTGCAAACCCTGATCTGTACTGGATTGAGCTGAGCGGATTAACACCGCAGCAGCTGTACACTTTCCAGTACAGGACCAATGATCTTAAGAAAGTGGCAGACCCTTATTCTCCGCAGATCCTATCGTCTTATGATGATCAGTACATCTCATCAGCAACATATCCTAATCTGCCGCCTTTTCCTGCAGGGCAGGGTTTTGAAGTTTCCATGTTTAAAACAGGTCAGGCACCATACAGCTGGCAGGTGAATAACTTCCAGCGTCCGGCAAAAGAAAACCTGGTAGTCTATGAGTTATTGCTGAGAGATTTCACGCAGGAGAAAAACTGGCAGTCATTAATCAGTAAAATCGCGTATTTGAAAGGATTGAATATCAATGCCATCGAGCTGATGCCGGTCATGGAATTTGAAGGCAACCTTTCGTGGGGCTACAATACCTCTTTCCATTATGCACTGGACAAAGCTTACGGTACTCCGGAAAAGTTTAAGGAATTCGTGGATCTGTGCCACCAGAACGGAATTGCCGTGATTTTAGATGTTGCCTTTAACCATGCAACGGGGCGCTCGCCATTGGTAAGGCTCTGGAATGTAGACCCTGATGGCGACGGTTACGGAAACGTAGCAGCGAACAACCCTTACTTTAATACCGTTCCCAAGCATTCTTATAATGTATTTAATGATTTTAACCACACAAGCCCTTCTACGCAGTATTATGTGGAAAGGTGCCTTCAGCAATGGCTGACAGAATATAAAATTGACGGATTCCGTTGGGATTTAACCAAAGGATTTACCCAGAACTGTTCCGAAACCGACGAAACCTGTACCAATGCCTATCAGCAGGACCGGGTAGATATCTTAAAAAATTATGCAGATAAGCAATGGGCAATTGATCCTAATTCTTACATGATTTTTGAACACCTGGGCACCGATCAGGAAGAGCAGCAATGGGCCAATTACAGAGTTGCAGAAGGAAAAGGGGTAATGCTCTGGAACAACCAGAACGGACCGTACAACCAGAATACGATGGGCTATGAGGAAAACAGCAATTTTGACAGGATGAACCACGTGCTTCACGGTTTTACGAATATGTATGGTGTAGGATACGGTGAGAGCCATGATGAAGAAAGGCTGATGTTTAAAAATCTTGCCTATGGTGCGGTAAACGGAAGCTATGATGTTAAGAACCTAAATACAGCTTTGGCAAGAATGAAGACTTTCGGGGCAACCTTCTTTACCGTTCCCGGCCCGAAAATGATCTGGCAGTTTGGTGAATTAGGCTATGAATTCAGTATCAACCGCTGTGCAGACGGCACCATTAATAACGGATGCCGGACAGATGAAAAACCGGTTGCCTTTACTTTAGGATATGATACTGATGCCAACAGGAAATCAGTATATGATACTTGGGCAAAAATCATCAACATCAGGAATACGTATCCCGTTTTCAGATCAAAAACCTATACTATAGAATCCAATAATCTGTCTAATGACCCGGATGGTCTGATCACAAGAATCTATGTCTATGATAATCTGTTAACTGCCGGAGTTAAAAATATTGTGGTCCTGGCCAATTATTCCACGTCAGTACAGAATGTGGTTCCTTATTTCCCTTATACAGGCCCGTGGCAGAACTTAATGGATAATTCCGTTTTAAATGTGGTTTCAACTGCAGCTCCGGTTACACTCCAGCCGGGAGAATTCCGGATTTTCGGAAATTATGTAGGATCATTATCAGCTGCTGAGGAAAATACGTCCGGCAGGCTGTTGCTTCAGGTAGCAGACAACCCGGTGAAAAATGGTTCTGCAAAACTAATCTATCACAAAGCCAAAAACGGGGAGATTACGATTTATGAAATGAGCGGTAAAAAGCTGGATGCATTTAAACTGAAAAATGAAGACGGAACTTATGATCTTAAGGTCAGCTATCCGGCAGGCACTTATCTGGTTTACCTAAAATCCGATACCGGAACAGCCATCCAGAAAATGATTGTTCAGTAATTTTATTTTAAAATAGTTCAGCATTAAGCTGAAGATCAGATCAAATTTATAAAGCTCATGAAAATGAGCTTTTTTTGTTAATAAGCAATCCGTATCTTTGCAAACTAAATTTTTACTATGTCTAAATCATTAATTCCAAAATTAGAAGCAATAAAACAGAGATATAATGAGGTGGCAGACCTTATTATCCAGCCTGATGTTATTTCTGATCAGAAAAAATATTCTTCATTAAATAAAGAATACAGCGATTTAGGAAAAATTGTACGCGTTTACGATCAATATAAAAATGCTTTGGACAATATCGCAGAATCTGAAGAAATCATAGCAGACGGTTCAGACAGGGATCTTGTGGATATGGCCAAAGAGGAAAAAATGGAGGCTCAGGCAAAGCTTCCCGGCCTTGAGGAAGAACTGAAAGTGCTTTTAATTCCGAAAGATCCTGCCGATGATAAAAACGTCATTGTAGAACTCCGTGCCGGGACCGGCGGCGATGAAGCGGCCATCTTTGTAGAAGATGTGTACAGGGCATATTCCATGTTCTTCAAGACCAAAGGATGGAAGCATGAAATTACGGATTCTAACGAAGCGGCAAAAGGATACAAAGAACTTATCTTAAAAGTGGAAGGAGAAGGCGTATACGGAATTATGAAATTCGAATCCGGAGTCCACCGGGTGCAGCGCGTCCCGGAAACCGAATCCCAGGGCAGGGTTCACACATCCGCAATTACTGTTGCCGTTTTACCTGAAGCCGAAGAAATTGATTTCGAATTAAATCCTGCAGATATCGAAATGCAGACGTCGCGTTCAGGGGGCGCGGGCGGACAAAACGTAAATAAGGTCGAAACCAAGGTACAGCTGACGCACAAGCCTTCCGGAATGGTGGTGATTTGCCAGCAGGCACGTTCTCAGCTGGCCAACCGTGAATTGGCGATGGAAATGCTCCGTACCAAGTTATATGACATTGAAGTTCAGAAATCTGTCGGCGATATTGCGGCACAGCGTAAGTCAATGGTTTCCACAGGGGACCGTTCCGCAAAAATTAAAACATATAATTATCCTCAGGGAAGAGTAACGGATCACAGGATTAACAAATCCATGTATAACTTGGATGCCTACATGAACGGCGACATTTCTGAAATGATTGATGCCGTGATCATGGCAGAAAATGCAGAGAAAATGAAAGGAGAAGAAGAAAACTTCTAAACCTTCAGTACAGATAATCTCAAACCTCCGGATAATTCCGGAGGTTTTTGTTTGGGTATCAACGGTAAAGTATTAATAAATTAAATATGGTATCAAATATTTGTGATATAACATTTTAATTCAATTATTTATATTTATAAAGGCTTTTTGTTTTTAAGTTTTCAATAAATTTATTAAAATATGGTATGTATTTTGAGAATAAATATATATTTATGCATCTTGTGAAAAATCATAAGTATTTGTACCGCTTAAAACAGTCCTATGAAAAACCTTAAAAGTACCATTCTGGTAATGCTTATCTTCTGTACGCAAAATTTTAAATCACAGAATATTATGTTACCCGAAAATGTATTCAATCTATATTTTAATTCTTTTGTAAACTTTGATGATGATTCTTTAAAAGAACTTAATAGCTATGTGATCAACTTTTTAGGAAAAGACAATACCCACAGGATGAATCTGGAAGATGCTTACAACCAGAAAGTGGATAATCTTACGCAGGTATTTCTTTCCAATCTGCCGGCAGACGTAAATTCGAAGTGTAAAACTGAAGCACATGATTACTTCGCTGTTTTAATGGGTAACTTCAAAAATGCAACCTATAAGGTTAAATCAGTAAAGTCGGTTAACAACCTGCAACTGAAAGACCAGGAAATAACCGAAGTAACTTATGAAATAAGCTTTAAAGTCCCGTCAAATATTGCCGCCCTGAACATGGGTGATATTAAGAAAATTGGCAGTGGGGAAATGAAAAAATACCTTATTGATGCAGCCGGCCAGCTTAAAAAAGCAGATAAAACAGTTACGGCAGAACAGAAATTTAATCTGTATCAGATAAAAAACGGTTCCGATACCTATTACTGGAACGGCGGCCCGCAGGAGCTGCTCTGGAAAGCCACTGAATTCTATTTCAGGAATCTTAATTAACCAACCAACCGGATAAGCAGTCTTTTTAAGGCTGCTTTTTTATTATATCATTACATTGCCGAACAGAGAAATGGCAATTCATTTTACGGATATCTGTAAGTAATCCATATTTGATTTAGATTTCTTATTTTTGGGAAAACAGTGTATTATGAAATTCAGACCGATTTTACTAACTGCCGGAGTCTTATTTTCGGCAACATTATATTCTCAGAAAATGACCTATCCAAAAGCATTAAAAGGTACCCAAACAGATACCTACTTCGGAACAGCCGTGGCAGACCCTTTCCGGGATTTGGAAAATGATTCGGAAGCCACCAGGAAATGGGTGGACGAAGAAGTGGCATACAGCCAGAATTATCTTGCCAAAATTCCTTTCAGGGATCAGATTAAAAATCAGCTGAGGGACATCTGGAATTACGAGAAAATTTCGGCACCCTTCAAAGAAGGGGAGTATACCTATTATTATAAAAATGACGGGCTGCAGGCACAATCGGTTCTTTACAGGACAAATAATAAAACAAAAGCTACGGAGGTTTTTCTGGATCCCAATAAGTTTTCAGAAAAAGGAACCACCTCGCTTGCCCAGCTGTCCTTTAACAAAAAAGGAAATCTGGCAGCCTATTCTATTTCAGAAGGCGGAAGCGACTGGAATAAGATCATCATCATCGATGCCGTTTCTAAAAAGCAGATCGACGAAACGTTGTCAGATGTAAAGTTCAGCGGGATTTCCTGGCAGGGAGATGAAGGATTCTACTATTCAAGCTATGATAAGCCGAAAGAAGGCACCGTACTGTCCGGAATGACAGATAAGCACAAAGTATATTTCCATAAATTAGGCACAAAACAATCTGAAGATAAACTGATCTTCGGAGGGGACAAGACCCCGAGAAGGTACCTTGGCGCGGGCGTTTCTGAAGACCAGCGGTATTTAATTATTTCCGCAGCCAATGCAACCAACGGAAATGAGCTGTATATTAAGGATTTAAAAAACGGAGGTGATTTTATTCAGATCAATAAAGGCTTTGATATCAACGTAAGCATTGTTGATACCGAAGGTGATGACCTGTTTATTTTTACCGATAAAGATGCTCCGAATATGCGTCTGGTAAAAACAACGATCAGCAACCCGTCTCCGGAAACCTGGAAAGATATCATTCCTGAGACTGAAAATGTGCTGGCTGTCTCCGGCGGCGGCGGTTATTTCTTTGCAACTTATATGGTTGATGCCATCGATCAGGTGAAGCAGTACGATAAAACAGGAAAGCTGATAAGAGAGATTTCCCTTCCCGGAAAAGGAAATATTTCAGGTTTCGGCGGTAAGGAAAAAGAAAAAGAGATGTATTATTCTTTCAGCAACTATATTACGCCCGGAACCACCTATAAATTCAATGCAGATACAGGGAAATCAGAAGTATACCAGAAGCCTAAGGTAAAGTTTAATCCTGAAGATTATATTTCGGAGCAGGTGTTCTATACTTCAAAAGACGGAACGAAGATCCCGATGATGATCAATTATAAAAAAGGGACAAAACTTGACGGTAAAAACCCAACCATCTTATATTCTTACGGAGGCTTTAATATCAGCCTGCAGCCCGCTTTCTCGGTGGTTAATGCCATCTGGATGGAAAACGGAGGGATCTATGCGGTTCCCAATATCCGCGGCGGCGGTGAATACGGTAAAAAATGGCATGATGCAGGAACTAAAATGGATAAAAAAAACGTGTTCAATGACTTCATTGCGGCCGGAGAATACCTGCAGAATAAAGGCTACACTTCAAAAGAATACATGGCGCTTTCCGGAAGGTCGAATGGCGGATTACTGGTAGGTGCCACCATGACCATGCGTCCTGATCTGGCGAAAGTTGCCTTTCCGGGCGTAGGCGTTCTCGATATGCTGAGGTACAATAAATTCACGGCCGGAGCCGGCTGGTCCTACGATTACGGAACAGCGGAAGACAATAAGGAAATGTTTGAATATCTGAAATCCTATTCTCCGGTTCATAATGTAAAACCCGGAACCTGTTATCCGTCAACCATGATTATCACAAGCGATCATGATGACAGGGTGGTTCCGGCACACTCTTTCAAGTTCGGGGCTGAACTGCAGGAAAAACAGGCCTGCAGCAACCCGGTTTTATTGAGAATTGAAAAAAATGCCGGCCACGGAGCAGGAAGGGCAACCGATCAGGTCATCAGCGAGAATGCAGATCTTATTTCTTTTGCACTGTTTGAAATGGGGATTAAGAAATTGGGAAAATAACAGATAGTCACTGATCTTAATATTCGTGTTGAGCTCAATCATCAGAATTTGTATTGGCGGAATTGCATGCGTGCAGTTCCGCCTTTTTTTTGAAAAAAATTAACGTAAAATTAGTATTCTAAAAATGTGTAATTTTAGCCATCTAATAAATCTGCCAGTATGAGAACGGAAGTTCAGAATAAAGTTCCTCAATTTAACATAACCGGAAAAACATCGGAAATTTATCAGTTTGAAAAAGACGGGTTGCAGCTGAAATCTTCATATAAAAAAGAAGATATTAAAGATGAATCCCTAACACAGACTGCTCCAGGAATAGCGCCTTATCTAAGAGGTCCGTATTCCACGATGTATGTCCAGAAGCCGTGGACGGTCCGTCAGTATGCGGGATTTTCAACAGCGGAAGAATCCAATGCATTCTACAGGAGAAATCTGGCAGCGGGGCAGAAAGGGCTATCCGTAGCGTTCGATCTGGCAACCCACAGAGGTTATGATTCCGATCATGCAAGGGTGGTCGGAGATGTCGGGAAGGCAGGTGTTGCCATTGATTCTGTTGAAGACATGAAAATCCTGTTCAATGAAATTCCGCTGGACCAGATTTCAGTTTCCATGACAATGAACGGAGCTGTACTGCCCGTTTTATCATTCTATATCGTAGCGGCAGAAGAGCAGGGCGTATCCCGGGAACTGCTTTCAGGGACCATCCAGAATGACATCCTCAAGGAATTCATGGTGAGGAATACCTATATTTATCCGCCGGCACCATCAATGAAGATCATCGCCGATATTTTTGAATACACCTCTAAAAACATCCCGAAATTCAATTCCATTTCCATTTCAGGGTATCATATGCAGGAAGCCGGTGCCACACCCGTACTGGAAATGGCCTATACCCTGGCAGACGGATTGGAATATGTAAGAACCGGAATAAAAGCCGGAATGAACGTGGATGATTTTGCTCCGAGGCTTTCCTTTTTCTGGGCCATCGGGATGAATCATTTTATGGAAATTGCCAAAATGAGGGCGGCAAGATATATCTGGGCAACCCTTTTGAAGCAGTTTAATCCACAGAACCCAAAATCCCTGGCTTTAAGGACCCATTCCCAAACCTCCGGCTGGTCTTTGACAGAGCAGGAACCATTCAATAACATTACCCGGACAGCCATTGAAGCATTGTCTTCGGCCTTGGGTGGTACACAGTCCCTTCATACCAATGCTTTGGATGAGGCCATTGCACTTCCGACAGATTATTCAGCAAAAATTGCAAGAAATACTCAGATTATCCTCCAGCAGGAAAGCGGGATCTGCGATGTGGTTGATCCGATGGGCGGAAGCAATCTGGTGGAAAGCCTGACCCAGCAGATGATTGAAGAAGCGATGAAATACATTGATGAGGTAGAACAGGAAGGCGGAATGACCAAAGCCATCGAAGCCGGAATCCCGAAGATGAGAATAGAAGAGGCTGCAGCAAGGAAACAGGCAAAAATTGACAGCGGTGAAGAATTCATCATCGGAGTCAATTCATTCAGGTCAGTTCTGAAACAGGGCCGGATCGAAATTCTGGATATCGACAATACGGAAGTCCGCAGAAAGCAGATTGAAAGGTTAAATACCATCAAAGCTGAAAGAAATGCCGATGCTGTTGAGCAGATTCTGAACGAAATCCGGGACTCTGCAAAATCCGGAGAGGGAAATCTTCTTGCCTTGTGTATTGAAGCAGCACGAAGAAGGGTAACACTGGGTGAAATGAGCGATGCGATGGAAGAAAGTTTCGGCAGGTATAAAGCCAACATCAGAACCATTTCAGGAGTATACGCAATGAATGCAGGCAAAAATGAATATTTTGGAAAAGCACTTGAGCTTACGGGAAAATTCGAGGAGGAAGAAGGCCGCCGCCCGAGGCTGATGGTTGCCAAAATGGGGCAGGACGGCCATGACAGAGGAGCAAAAGTAGTAGCCACAGCTTTTGCGGATATGGGATTTGACGTAGATGTCGCCCCGCTGTTCCAGACGCCCGAAGAAGTCGCTAAACAGGCCGTAGAGAATGACATTCATATCCTGGGGGTTTCTTCGCTGGCAGCAGGCCATAAAACTTTGGTTCCCCAGGTGGTGGAAGAATTAAAAAAACTCGGGGCAGATGATATTACCATTGTGGTCGGCGGAGTTATACCCCAGCAGGATTATGAATTTTTATATGCCAACGGAGCCGATTTTATTTTTGGTCCCGGAACCAATCTCCCGAAATGTGCCGTCGATATCCTCAAAAGATTTTTAGATTAATTTAACTTCATCCAAGGATAAGTTGCATGCCTTTTGTATAGATTAATGAAAATTTTCATTATGGCATATACAGTAGTTTCAATATTTCCTTCAACAGCAGATACGGAAGGAATTAAAAATGACCTGAGAAATTATGGTTTCCAGGAATCAGATATCGTTGTTTCACCATCCAGGCCGGTAAATGAATTATCCGCAGAAAACCATCAGGATAATGAAAAAGACAGAGGATTCTGGGATTTTGTCTTTGCCAATGACGTAGAAGCACTTGATGCTTACAGAAACGAAAGCACGGGAAAAACGAATATTGTTGTTTATACCGATGATCTGGAGAAAGCCCAGCGGGCAAAAGCCGTACTTAACGAAAGAGGGGCAATCCAGGTCCAGCGCAAAGACTCCGAAACATACAATCACAATCACCAGGATACGGCACCTGAAGGCATGTCTGAAGACGTGTACAACGGGATCATTGCCAAAGCAAGGCATAATGTTTATTTCCTGGGTTCAGACAGGGAACAGGCTGATACCGGACGGGGCATGAAAGATGAAATGGACAGCCTCGGATCCAACGATTAATTTTAAATAAAAGATATAGAAAAACAAAGACCGTCAGATTGACGGTCTTTTTGTTATACTTTCCATGATCTGATCAGCCAGCGATAGATCAGTTCTTTCACAAAGAAATAAACCAATACCGGGATAATAATGATTACCGTCCATAACAAAGGGTTGATATACATGGATAACAGCCCGTTGGAAATACTGGATTGTGCTAAAAAGTATTGCCCTCCTGCAATTACTGCTAAACTGATTGCCAGAACAATCATTAAGCTGATACAGAACTGTCTGCTGATATCGCTTACCATTTTTTTCGGTGAATATCCCAGGCTGTTTTTAATAGATACCTCTTCCTGTTTTTCCAGAAACTGGATTTTAATAAAGCTTACAATAATATAAAGACACAAAGCGAAAATAAAAATCCCCAGTAAAGAAATAAGGTTGAGCACAAGGAAAAGCTTTGATTTTATCTTGGCAGACCGCAGGCTTTCCTGATTGGATTCATAATTATGTTCTTTCATCTTTGAAACCAGGCTTTCATCGCCCGAATCTTTTACCTGTACCAGAACCCTGTTGAAAATCTTAGGCTGATGGGCCAGCTGAGGCTTTTCTGCCAGATTCAGGGAATCAAGGAACTTTTTCGGAATCAGTAAGGAATGGATCCTGTCTGATAATCCCACCATCTTTCCGCGGTACGTCTTATTCTGCTTATTGACCACAATATTGATATTCACTTCAATTTTCTTGGCGAAATCTTCAGAAATCTGCGGCAGGCCCTGGTTTAAGGCAAATCCGTAATTGTACAGGTTCAGGTATTCCCTTGAAATAATGATCGGGATCTCGTCACCTTTTACCTGGAATCCTTCTTCGGTCAGCGGAACATCAATCGCTTTCAGATCCACGCCTTCAAAATACAAATCGGTATAAAAAGGGATGAAGTCACCGCCGTTTGCCGAAGCTTTGAATTCGTTTGCTGAAAACGGATGTACGCTTTTTACTTCCTGCCACTGCTTAAGCCCGGCAATATCTTTTTCATTGAATCCGAGCAGTTCTCTCCGTCCGATATTATCAGGCGTAATTTTCTTGCTGAAAGTCAGCCAGTAGTTGCTGTCGCTGCTTTTATTTCCGAAAAGCCGGTTGGCATTTTCATAAAGCTGAAGACAGGACAGCACGAGGATAAAGGCTATAAACAGTCCTGCATACAGGATCACTGAGTTAAAAATTTTCTTCATACGCTTTACAAATGAAGAATTTGATATTCATGTTCAAAAGGGAACTCATTCAATTCAAAAAATATAACCGAACTTCCGCTCTCCTGAGATACCTCATGGATCAGGGAAAAGGCAATTTTTTTATTATCTAAGTCCAGGTGGCTGAAACATTCGTCATAGACCAGAAAATCCGTCGGATTGATCAGACTTCTTATAATAGCGCTTCTTTGCCGTTCCCCATAGGAGCAGTTTTCCGCTTTTTTATCGAGCAGGTTTTCGATTCCCAATATTTCTGCATATGCTTTCATTTTGGGGATGAATTTTTTCCGGTCCTGGTTAAAAACGCGCAGTAAGATATTTTCCGAAACCGTAAGGTTCTTAATCAGCCTCACATCCTGGAACAGCAGGCTTATTCCGTCTTTTCTGTGTTCCACAATTTGTTCAAGATGAAGGTTTTTAACCGGCTGCTGATCATACTTTATATTTCCTTCATACTGAAAATGAGTTCCCAGCATAGCGGTGGCCAGTGTAGATTTACCGCTTCCGGAAGGCGCAACAACCAGAAATTTCTTTCCTTTCTGAAAAACAGCATTTCGGTTCCAGATTTCAGATTGTCCGATATTTCTGGGCGTGAAATACTTTGGCGAAATACGTTCTAAAATAATATTATCCATTCATGATTAAATAATACAATGCATTTTCATCCTTTTTATCCAGAGTAAAGACTGTTTTAGAAACCAGGTCTCCATCGTCTTCTTTAGATTCATTAACCATATTGGTTACTTTTACGGCAGCATTCTGTTTCTGGTTATAGTCATTTCCGTCAGACCATGAATAGGCGGTAACCCCGGATTTTTTATCAAGCTTTGAGTTTTTACCTGCCTTTTTGTTCTGAAACTGATAGATTACCGTGTTGTCATCAGAAAAAATCACTTCATTCTTGCCGATCATATATTTTTTGCTCGCCCCAAGAGGTCCCTGTAACAATGAAGTAAGCTGATCTTTCTTATCCGGATTAAAACCTAATACCAGTGCATTATTAGACCTGTAGGGATAATCTGTACTGTCAATAGGTTTGGTTTTAAAGTCAACAAAAGCATAATCTCCTGTAAAAGTTGAGGTAATATCTTCCAGGGTTTTGTTGGTTGATGCCAGATAATGATTTACAGTAGCTTCAAAACCGGCTTCCTTTATCAGGTATTTCATAAAATCCAGGCTGAAGAATCCTATGGTAAAAGATTTAGCATGATCAAGTTCAACATTCTTTACCAGATCGTAGTTAACCGTGTTTTTATCATAATACTTTTCCACAACTTTCTTCATATCATTATTAAAGAATGTTTTGGTATCCATTTCGGCTTTTCCTTTATCAAAGTTGAAATCAAAGCCGATCCCCGAATCTTTGATCAGTTTATTTACGGCAAGGGTTTCGATATATCCTTTGGAAAGGTAGCTTGCTACAGCAGAAAGATTTACCCAGCCGCTGATGTCTTTGTTATCCGCTAAAGACTGGTTTACCTGATCCTTGATAACCGTGCTTGAAGTTCCTTTTCTTGCCCAGAAATCTGTAAAATATTTTTCATTGAGTTTCAGGGGATTTTCTGAAGGTCTGTTCATCGGGTTATAACCGGTATAAGGATCATATCCCGCATATGGGTTATAAGACTTTTCGCTGGAGATAATGGCCATATCGCCTTTTATGCTGCCTGCCAGTTTTCCGTCAATGTAGATATAGTCTTTTTTATCAATACTGACTTTACTTTTTGTAAGATCAGACATGCTTTTCTGGAATTTTGCTTTGTCACTGATCCACAAAAAGGCTTTTGCATCAGGATCATACGCAGATTTACCCTGGTCAACAATAAAATAAAGCGGCTTATCCGTATCAATTCCGGATTCCTTCGGTTTGCTTACCAGCTGTAAAAAGAATTTTTCATCAGATTTCAGGTTTTTCTTCTCCTTTAAAATCTTATCAACGGGAATTTTCTCTGAAATGGTGTTTAAATTAACCCTTGATAGTCCCAATGTGGTGTCTGTGGTATACGCCAGAATTTCATTATTCTTATTGGAATTGCAGGAAAACAGGACTGCAAATGCAAATACGTAGAATAATGATTTTATTAAAGTGTTTTTCATAATTATTGAGTATATGAAACAAATATAACGTTTTGTATTGAACGGAGCCTATTTATATATAAATAACAAAAATTGGAAATAAAGCCTGGATTTAATAAAATTTTATATATTTGCATCAGAAAATAAAGTTTAACCCTTTTAAAAACAGCGAAGCAATGTTCAGATTAGATCATCATTCTCCTTTCGGTTTGCCACTTATGGTGGTAAGGCTTCGTGGTTGGGTACATTCTTAGAATAACAGTATAATTAAATATCAGAACCCGGAGTCATAAGATTTCGGGTTTTTTATTGTGCAATATTTCAAACTCAGAGAAGTTTCCCCGAAATCATTTTTTAATCAGGAGCGTAATCCCGCTGTCCACTGTATCTTTTTTGCCGACGTTTTTCAGGCCTATACAAAAAAAGGATGCCGTTTCCATCGGGGCTAATGATAAAGCTCAGCCTAAACCTCACAGGTTTTTAAAGCCTATGAGGTTTAAAGAAAATTCAACTAAAATTTTAGTTGATAATGATTGGTGTATGTCTGATTTTAGAAATCTGAAATCTGGTGCCTTACATATTACATCTAAAAAATAAAACAATGGGAAATTTAAAATTAAAAGGAAAAGATATATTAAAACTGGGGTATCCGAATAATCAGAGCGTCAATATCGCTTTGGAGGTAATGAAAAGGAATTTTGCCACAAAAAATATTCATCATGTGAAGTCGCTTCTGAAGGAAATCCTGATTAATCCGGAGAACTATGAAAAAGATTTAACCTTCGGACAGATCGCGGAAGCCCTGCTTTCATCAAATAAAACAGAAAAAAGGATGCTGAATGCCAACCGGACGGCCTTCCATATTTTCGGGACGCAGATTTCAGACGAAGCCAAAAACCAGCTGTACACCGGCCTGAAACTACCGATTGCGGTGCAGGGCGCACTGATGCCCGATGCCCACAGCGGCTACGGCCTGCCGATCGGCGGCGTTCTCGCAGTAGAAAATGCCGTAATTCCTTACGGGGTCGGGATGGATATCGGCTGCAGGATGAGCCTGAGTATTCTGGATACGCCGGCTTCATATCTGGACGGGGCGAAAGACAAATATGAAAAAGCACTGGCCGAACATACCAAGTTCGGGATGTATGAAACCCATAAATCCCATGTCGATCATGAATTATTCCACAGGGATACGTTCGACATGATTCCGGTTTTAAAGAGATTAAAAGGAAAAGCCATCAAACAAATGGGAAGTTCCGGCGGCGGAAACCATTTCGTGGAATTCGGGGAAGTTCAGATTACGGAAGAAGATGTGCAGATCGGGCTCCCGAAAGGGAAGTATCTCGGCATCCTTTCCCATAGCGGCTCGCGCGGTCTGGGAGCGGAAATCGCCCAGTATTATTCAAGAGTAGCCACGGAACAGTGCCCCTTGCCGAAAGAAGCGCAGAACTTTGCCTGGCTGAATCTGGATACGCATCTGGGATTGGAATACTGGACGGCGATGAACCTGGCGGGAGATTATGCTTCAGCCTGCCATGACGATATTCACCGAAGATTGGTGAAAGCAGTAGGCGGACGGGTAAAAGCCAGGATTGAAAACCACCATAACTTTGCATGGAAAGAACTCCACAACGGAAAAGAAGTGATCGTTCACAGAAAAGGTGCCACTCCGGCTAATGAAAATGAACTGGGAATGATTCCCGGATCAATGACGGCAAAAGGCTTCATCGTCCGCGGTAAAGGAAACCCTGAGTCTTTGAATTCTGCTTCACATGGAGCCGGCAGGGCTTTTTCAAGAGGAGAATGCCGGAACCTGTTTACTCAGAATGACATCAGAAAAGAATTAAAACTTAAAAATGTCACTTTAATGGGCGGAAATACAGAAGAAGCACCGATGGCATACAAAGACATCAACGAAGTCATGAATGCCCAAAGCGGACTGGTAGACATCCTCGGGACTTTTCAGCCCAGGATTGTGAGGATGGATAAGTAAAATGATTGGTAGGCTGTAATTGCCGGCTGATGGGCTTTAGCCGGCAATTAGACCGTCAACAATCGAAAATTGATTAATAAAATGAAAAAAATATATCAGCAGAAATATTTCAATTACCACGATAGTATACTTGTTGTCTGTCCGGATTGCGGAGAAGATGCTGTCGTGAAAAATGAGCATAGCTGCAAACAGGCATCCCTGGAATGCAGGCATTGTAATCTGAAGAAAAAGGGACAGGATCTGATGGTTTACAAAGTATTTGTAAATCTTAACTGTCCGATGTGTGCGCATCCTATCCGCTATGAACAGGGTAATCTGAAAATAACCTCAAAAAGTGTTCTGATAAAATGTAATGGATGTGATGCCTCTTTTCATACTCAGCCGAAAACTGAAAAATATTTAAATTCTCTTGCAAAACAGGAAGGATTAATACATGACCGGATTTTTGGCTGTCCTTATTATTTCCAGAAAGATTTTAAGAGCAAATTATTCTGGGCAAAGAACAGGGAACATCTTTTAGAAATGGAAAATTATGTTTCATCAGATTTAAGGACAAGACTGCCTTACAGAATGCGAATGGTAGAAAAGCTGCCAACATTTATTAAAGAAGCTAAAAACAGAGACGCGATCTTAAAAATTTTACAAAAGTGGAAAAATTAATACAGCTCACTGCAGGAAGAGGGCCTTTGGAATGCCAATGGGTGGTTGCCAAAGTGCTGAAGGCATTCCTTGAAGAAGCAAAAGATAATACAATAGATTACGAAATCATACACCGCAAAAACGGCGATGAAAACCTGACATTGAAATCCGTAACCATCCTTTTGAAAGCAAAAGATTTAAATGAATTTTTAAAAACATGGTTAGGAAGCATTTGCTGGACCGGGAAAAGTACATTCCGGAAACTGCACAAAAGAAGCAACTGGTTCATCGGTATTTTTGAACTGGAAGGTTTGGACAAAATTAATTTCAATGAAAAAGATATTCAGTTTCAGACTGCCCGGAGCCAGGGAAGCGGTGGACAAAACGTGAATAAAGTCAATACGGCCGTTCGTGCCACTCATTTGCCGACTGGCCAGAGTGTTTTCGTACAGGATTCACGCTCACAGCTGGAGAACAGGAAACTGTCTGTCATAAGATTAAAAGAAAAAGTCTTAGAGCACAATATCATTCAGCTTCAGAAGAGGATGCAGGAAACCTGGAACAACCATCTGCAGGTGCAGCGGGGAAATCCGGTCCGCACATTTTCCGGAACAGATTTCAAAAAGTCTTATCAGGAAAAATCTTTCAGGAAAGAAAGAAACAGTTTAAAAAATGAATTAAAAAATTACAGAAATGACCTTAACTAAAAGCAAATATTATTTCGAAGCTTTAGATAATTACCCTTACAGCCTGCCGATTGCCTGGAAGCATTGAACTATGCGCTGTCCTACGATCCTGAAGATGTAGACAGCCTGTGCCTGATGGGAAGGATCTACAGTAAAATGCTCACGGATTATAACAAGGCAAAGCTTTATTTTGAAGAAGCGATACAGTGTGACATGACCAATCTTAATGTCCCGCAGTATTATATCAAATGCCTTCTGGACAATGAAGATCTGAATGAAGCAGAAAAGCTCATCAGCTATTCTTTAAAAATCAAAGGAATTGACAGATCAATAATTTTGATGCACCGGTCTCTGCTTTCTGAAAAGAGAGGAAGCCTGGCAAATGCCCTGAAGTTTCTAAAAGAAGCGGAAAAACATTGTTTTACCTCATGCAGCCTGGAACTGGTAAAAGAACGGAAGAAATTCATACAGTCTAAAAGGCCGAAAAACAAAACTAAAAAGAAAAAGGAGATCCAATAAGTCTCCTTTTATCGTATGCTTTATATGCTTATTTTTTTTATTAAAAGGAGAAAAATAAGGCAATCGTAAACCATTTAATACCGGATTGTACTTAATAGTCTTTTGAAGCAAATTTGAAATGTTCAGGGAATTATTTTTTTACAGAAACCACATAATCATAAACCCATTGGTGCTGTTCATCAGTTAATTTCGCTTTCGGAGCCATTGAATTCATGATTCCTACCCACTGTACCGGAGTATGGGCGGTTGGATCCGGCAGTTTATGGCATCTGCCACAGGAATTTTCAAAGATGATTTTCCCCTGGGCCATCTGTTCTGCTGTAGACGTTGCAGCCACCGGTGCTGTTGCGGTTGTCGCTTTCGGAGTACAGGATGCCAGTACAATAGCCGTAAATGATGCCGCAGCAATAATTTTTTTCATGTTTACTTATTTGTTTGAATGAATGAAGCAAATGTAAGAATTTCCTTTTCCCGTTAATGGAATGGAGAATAATTTAGACGGGATACAAATTAGCGGATAAAGTGAATGTTAAATCCTTTCACATGAAAATTCTCCCGGATATTGTACTCAAGTTCCCATCCTCTGAAAAGAAAGGCTTTGTAATTTCCTGAAAATTCTAAGCGTAAATTTAAAAACAGCTTCAATATCAAATTCACTATTGATCATTTACCGTTTAATCCTTATTTTTGAATCAATGAAATTTTCTACAGAAGAACTTATAGAAGGAATACGGTCAGGAAACAAGCGCCTGATCGGGAAAGCTATTACTTTGGTGGAAAGTAAGAAAACCGAACACCGGCAACAGGCTGAAGATTTGTTGAAACGGATTATGCCTTTTACAGGCAATTCAGTCCGGGTAGGAATAACAGGGGTTCCTGGAGCAGGTAAATCTACTTTTATAGAAAATTTCGGAAGGCTGGCCCTGTTAGCCGGTAAGAAAGTAGCTGTTCTGGCAATAGACCCCAGTTCTTCAATTAATAAAGGCAGTATTTTAGGTGATAAAACCCGGATGGAAGAGCTTGCCAGGGAAGAGAATGCCTTTATACGCCCTTCGCCGAGTTCCGGGTTTTTAGGCGGCGTTGCCAATACCACATTTGAGACGATGATGATCTGTGAAGCGGCGGGTTATGATTATATTTTGATAGAAACGGTAGGCGTAGGACAGTCTGAAGTGCTGGTTGCGGATATTACCGATGTCTTCCTGTTCCTGAAAATTATCGGCGGGGGAGATGAGCTTCAGGGAATCAAACGTGGGATTATGGAAATGGTGGATGTTGTTTTCATCAATAAAGTAGATCCGGATAACCTGCAGAAGGCAAAGAACACCCGGCTTGAACTGAAACGGGCTTTGGATTTTATTCCGCCGAAAGAAAAAGACTGGAAAATACCTGTTTTACTGGGTTCCGCTCTAAATAATCAGGGGCTGGAAGATATTTTTGAAAAAATCGATGAGTTTATCAGTTTAAAAAAGAAAAACAATCATTTTGAATCCGTAAGGACCCTGCAGGCAGAGAAACGTTTCGAATACTGGGTGCAGGAATATATACTGTCAATGGTCAAGAAAGACAATTCTTTGGAAGAAGCCTACATCCTGCGCAAAAAAAATGCCTCTGCAAGGGTTTCAAACCCCAGTACAGAAGCAAAATTATTTGTGGAACAGTTTTTAAACAAACTTGATTAAGGCTGGGCTTTCTGCTCTTCGTTTTTGGTAATGTATCCGTCATAAGAAATCGGCTGCCGGTCATTGCTCCTTACTGATGTAAAGGCTTTTCCGTTTTTAAAAACCTCAATGGTAATTTCATCTACCGTAGACTGGTCATTCACTTTAATTTTTACAATCCAGTTGCCTTTTCTATTCTGTGATTTGTTCACCGTAAAATCCTTTGATGAAAACCGGTATCCGCTTTGGGAAGTATTTCCGTAACTCGGATTAAAAACCCTTCCGAAATAAGGCAGTGCGACATCAAGCTTGTCATTTTTTAAATCGATGGAATAATTGCTTCCTGACAGATCCAGTATTCTTGTTACAGGAGCATTCGGCAAAGAAGTCATCACATTGATTACATCGTAATTGGTAGGGTTGGCCCTTTGTGCACGGAATGAAAAATCCTGTGCATTTACCATCATGTTAACTGCCTGAGACGGAACATTATTCTGGGATGAACAGCTCTGAAAAATCATCAGGAAGCTGAATATAAATATAATTGGGATATACTTTTTCATGATACGGATTATTTGAGGTTAAATACCAAATTACATGCAAATATACAGCCGTGAAATTATTTTGGAATAAAAATTGTTAAGGTTGAACTATTAACACTCGAATATGAAAATTACACATCTTTTAGGGATAGGAGCAATTGCTCTTACTGTTTCAGCATGTACTACAAACCCAATCACGGGAAGGTCTTCTCTGCAACTGGCAAACAATTCTGAAATTATGACCATGTCTGCTCAGGAATACAGATCAACACTGGGGAAATCCAAGGTAATTACGGGAACGGCAGATGCAAAAAGGGTAACGAGTGTAGGATCAAGAATAAAATCTGCTGCAGAAAGGTATTACCAGTCTATCGGGCGTTCTGCAGATATTGCCAATTACAGTTGGGAATTTAACCTTATACAAAGTAACGAGCTTAATGCATGGTGTATGCCAGGGGGAAAAGTAGCCGTATATACAGGAATTCTTCCTATTACAAAAAATGAGAACGGACTTGCCGTAGTAATGGGGCATGAAGTCTCGCATGCCTTGGCAGGACACGGAAATGAAAGGATTTCCCAAGCCATGGTAGCACAGTATGGCGGTGCTATTTTAGGCGGAAGCATTTCCAATGCACAGTGGGCAGGCGTTTTTGAAAAAGTATATCCTATCGGATCACAGGTTGCCTTATTGAAATATGGAAGAGGCCAGGAATCTGAAGCTGATAAAATGGGATTGTACCTGATGGGAATGGCAGGATACGATCCGAGGGAAGCAGTGCCGTTCTGGAGCAGGATGGAAGGTGCTTCAAAAGGAGCAAGACAGCCTGAATTTTTATCTACCCACCCGAATCCAGAAACAAGGATTTCAGATATCAATAAGGATCTTCCCAAAGCACTGGAATATTATAAAGCTGCCGGAGGAAAAATATAAATATTATAAATAACTAATCTTGATTGAAACCTTATTAAATTGTGTTAAATTTGGTAAGGTTTTTTAATTTAACATCACACAAACACAGCAATATGAAAAATTTAACCATTATTGGGCTCGTACTTTTAGCACTGTCCATACTGCTATTTTATTTAACGGCAAACAACTTCACAGTTAATGACCTCGGGATGCCTCACATTATGGGAATTCTGGGCGGCATCGGTATCGGTTTGATTATCGGCGGCATGGTAGGCTATGTAAGTAAAGGAAGTGCGATCAAAGAAGACCAGAGAAGAAAAGAATTTGCACAGCTTCAGAAAGAAAAGGAAGAGCTTGAAATTCAGACTGCTGAGCTGGCAAGACGCGAGCAGGAATTACAAAATCAAAATTATAACCAAAGACAAAATCCTCAAATCTGATGATCTGAGGATTTATTCTATATTGTATTTTATAAATTAAAATTTATAGCCTACACCCACCATAAAGAGATTGGGCCTGTTGTCATACCTGATCTCTTCGCCTGAAACCCTGCTGATAAAGTTTCGGGAATCTTTACTGAATGAACCTTCATATTTTGCATTCAGAATCAATTTTGAGATTTCAACCTGGGCACCGAACTGGTATCCTACAGTAAAATTGTCCCTTGCATTCTCTTTGAAATCATTAAAGGTATCTTCCTTACTCAGATTATAGCTGGCAACCGGACCTACGAAGACACCTAAGGTATTACCCAGAATATTATATCCTAAGAGAACGGGTACGTCAATTCTGCTGCTTTTGATATCAAATGTAGTATTGGCTGCCGTAAATTCATTTTTAAAGTTGGTGTAATACAGTTCGGGCATCAGAAAAAATGAGGTCGGTAATCCTACTTTTAAGGAAAGCCCTACATTAAATCCTACATTATTTTTGCCTTCTCCTTCAATGGCCTGATTCACGGTTCCTTTGATATTCTGCCAGGTAGGTGAACCTGTCGGGAATATGATGTTCGCTTTTCCTGCCAGCGAAATCTGGGCGGAAGCAAAGATAGAACCACCGATTAACGCGATACTAAGAATCTTTTTCATTATCTTCTAATTTAGTGATTGTATTATCAATAGTCTTGTTATTTTCAAGCAGGTATTCTCTCAGTTCTTTAAATAATTCTGATGAATACACAAAATCAATCAGGTTTTTATTGCCTGCGGTAATCAGGATGTCTTTATTGCCTTCCCATTCTTTAATGCCCAATCTCAGATAAACAATTTTTTCACCAATTGTCATCACGGAATTCATATCGTGTGTATTGATAATAGTGGTTGTATTATATTCTTTGGTAATTTCAAGCAGGAGATCATCAATAACATTGGATGTATAAGGATCAAGCCCGGAATTGGGCTCATCACAGAACAAATATTTAGGGTGGTTCACAATCGCTCTTGCAATGGCCACACGTTTCTGCATCCCGCCCGAAATTTCAGAGGGGAACTTGCGGTTGGCTTTATCCAGATGCACCCTTCCGATGACTTCAAAAACCCTTCTTTTCTTTTCCCTGAAGGTAAGGTTCGTGAACATATCCAGAGGAAACATGATATTTTCTTCCACCGTTAAAGAGTCAAACAATGCACTTCCCTGGAAAAGGGTTCCTATTTCAGAACGAAGCTGCTGTTTTTCTTCACGGTTCATCACATTAATGTCCCTGCCGTCGAAAAGGATCTCTCCGGATGAAGGCTGGTATACATTCAGCAGGCTTTTAAGAAAAACCGTTTTCCCCGAACCGCTCTGCCCGATAATCAGGTTTACTTTACCTTTTTCAAAGGTGGTTGAAATTCCTTTAAGCACTTCAACTTCATCAAAACTTTTTTTAAGATCTTTTACCTCAATCATCAGCTTAATATTAATTGGGTTAACAACAACTCAGAAAGGATAATAAATACCATTGTCCAGACTACAGCCTGTGTACTTGCCCTGCCCACTTCCAGTGAACCGCCTTTTACATTATATCCGAAATAAGAAGGAACGGTAGCAATAACAAAAGCAAAAACAATGGTTTTGGAAAATGCATAATAAATAAAAAGATTGGGCATATACATCTGGATTCCGGTGATATAGTCATTGGTCGTCCAGTTTCCTGTTAAAATACCGGCGATGTAACCTCCGCAGATGCCGAATACGATACTGATCGCAATCAGTAAAGGATTAAAGATCATACAGGCAAGTATTTTAGGCAATATCAGGAAGTTTGGTGAGTTTACTCCCATAATGTCCAGTGCGTCAATCTGCTCGGAAACCCTCATGGTCCCGATACTGGATGCAATATAAGAGCCTACTTTTCCTGCCAGAATCAGACTGATAATCGTAGGTGCGAATTCCAGTACAAGAACAGCCTTTGTTGCATATCCTACAAATGAGGTTGGTATCGGGAAATCAGAAGCAGCAAAGTTATTAAACATCTGAATTGCAACTACTGCCCCGACGAATATGGATGTAAAGATAACCAGCCCAAAAGAGTTGACTCCCAAATCATTGATTTCTCTCATGAGCAGCTTCCAGAAGACCCTCATTTTCTGAGGCTTCTGCATGGATTTACCCATAAGGATAATATATTCTCCTACTGCCGTAAAAAACTTTTTTAACATTCTGCTAAATTAGACTTTTTTTATTAATTTAAATGACAGAACAACAAGAGTGCCGAAAAGCATCCGATGTAATGTATTTAAAATCAAACATCGGTTATTAATTGAAATTAATCCTTAGTAAAGCCTTATTTACAGGTTTACTTCGCATTTTTATCTCCGGTTATTATCAGCAGTACTGTTTTAAGAATAATAACCAGATCCAGTACAAAACTCCAGTTCCTCACATAGAAAGCATCTGCCAGGATCCTTTTATTCATTTCAATTTCCACATTCCCTGCATCGCCACGAAGGCCGTTTACCTGGGCCAGGCCGGTAATTCCCGGGCTCACCATACTCCGCAGGCTGTACCGCCCGATTTTTGGTTTATAATAGTTGTCTACGGCCAGCATATGCGGCCTGGGCCCGACGATAGACATTTCGCCTTTTAAGACATTGATGAACTGCGGCATTTCATCCAGGCTGGTTTTTCTTAAGAACTTACCGATTCTGGTAATCCTTACATCATTTTCTTCAGTGGTTTTTGTTGAAGATTCATTATTCACCACCATCGTTCTGAATTTAATACAGTGAAAAACATCTTCATGAAAGCCATATCTTTTCTGAATAAAAAATACAGGGCCTTTTGACGTAGCTTTAATTAAAACGGCAATTATGAGAAACAGCCAGGAGCAGATTCCTGCCAGAACAATGGCTGAAAATGTAATATCAAAAATCCTTTTCAATAAAAAATTAGAATAATAATCCAGAGGATACTTGGCCTGGTTCAATACAGGCTGGGTCTGGATATATCCCATATCATACAGGAAAAAATCACTTTGTGTGATGCTGGGAATTAACGAAATATGAACTTTGTTGGCTTCCGCTAATCTGAAAATCTGTTTTTCCGTACGTTCGCTGTATGCATTTTCCATCGGAATAAACAGCGTATGGATGCCGTTCGTTTTCCAGAATTCTATCAATTCTGCAGCATTAATTTCATTGTTTTTATATTCAAAGATTTTGTATCCGTAATCTTTTCTTGATTTTAAAATGTTTTTCAGGACTTCTGTAGCACTGTTTTCATTCAGGAACATGATATTCCTGTGGTTAATCCCCAGGCTCCGGAAATATTTGATTCCGAAAAAAATCAGCGATTTTGCTAAAAAAATAAAGAAGAACAGATAAAATGAAAGCCAGTAGATGTCTGAATTAAAGAATACATTATAACTTACTTTCCCGATCAGCAAAAGACCGAAAATAAATATCAGGAAATGTACCAGGAGCCGTTCCAGAAAAAGGGTATAGGTAAGGTTTCTCGGGATATTGTAAATTTTTGTCCTGCCGCTCAACAGCATCCAGAACAGAAACAGCAATGCCAGGGAAAACGCATTCTGATACCAGGTTTCCGGATTGTATTTCAAGTCCTGGTTCCTGCTTAAAAAAAAGAATATAAAAATAGATGCCATAACCAGCAGGTCAAGCAAAACAATGATCGATTTCAGGTATCTGGAGTATCGGATTCTCTGCATCTATGGGTATTAGCGGTCAAAAGGCTAAGATATGTATTTTTACGGAATATTCAGGTATTTGTGGGTCTGTACCGAGGCTCTCCATTTCGGGTGTGCCAGGATAAAATCTGTAATTTTCGGATACATCTCATTGCGCTTGCTCCATTCACTCTGCAGATAAAGCGTGCAGTTTTCAGAAACTCTGGCAGCCTGTTCCTGAGCAAACTGAAAATCATTATTATTGAAAACAATCATTTTCAGCTCGTGGGCCTTCTGGTAAATTTCTTCTTTGGGAAGGCCTGTTTTCTTTGGCGAAAGGGTGATCCAGTCAATCTGCCCGCTTAGCGGATAGGCTCCTGAAGTTTCGATATGGACTGTACATCCCAGTTCCTTCAATCGGGATGTTAAAATATCCAGGTTCCACATTAGCGGTTCACCGCCTGTTAAAACAATTGTTTTACAGTGGCCTGCCGCCATTTCTGCAATTTCCTCTGCATTCATTAACGGATGTAAAGTAGGATCCCAGCTTTCCTTTACATCGCACCAGTGGCACCCGACGTCGCAGCCACCCAATCTGATGAAATAAGCTGCTTTTCCGGTATGTGCCCCTTCCCCCTGAAGAGTGTAAAAATGCTCCATTACAGGGAGCATTTTACCTTCTTTTAATAAAATATCTTCTTCTATTTTCATTATCAATTTAGTCGTTATAGACTGAAGTTTTATAAGCAATGATGGTATTTTTCATCAGCATTGCTCTTGTCATAGGCCCTACACCTCCGGGAACCGGCGTGATCCAGCTTGCTTTGGCAGCACAACTGTCAAAATCCACATCACCGGCCAGGTAATACCCTTTCGGAGAGTCATTGTCTACTCTGGTGATTCCTACATCAACGATCACGGCTCCTTCTTTGATCATGTCGCCTTTTAAAAAATGAGGATCACCCAGTGCGGTAATCACAATGTCTGCTTTTTTGGTATATTCTTCGATGTCTTTGGTGTAAGAGTGTGTCAGCGTCACGGTAGAATTTCCCGGGAAATCTTTTCTTCCCATCAGGATGCTCATAGGCCTGCCCACGATTTTGCTTCTTCCGATGATCACACAGTCTTTGCCTTTTGTTTCAATATTATATCTTTCCAGTAAAGTTAAAATCCCGAATGGGGTTGCCGGCAGGAATGTATCCATTTCCAGAGCCATTCTTCCGAAATTTTCAGGATGGAAGCCGTCTACATCCTTTCTGGGATCAATAGCGTTAATAATCTTTTCCTGGTCAATCTGATCCGGTAGAGGCAGCTGAACGATAAAACCGTCTACAGATTTATCTTTATTAAGTTCCTCAATTTTTTCCAGTAATTCAGACTCGGAAACGGTGCTCGGAAATTTAATTAAGCTGGATTGAAAGCCTACTTCTTCACAGTCTTTCACCTTAGAGTTCACATACGCTTTGCTTGCCCCGTTATTCCCCACAAGGATCGCCACAAGATGTGGTGCTCTTCTTTTTCCCGCAAGAATTTTGTCAACCTCAACCTTGATTTCTGCTTTTATTTCTTTGGATACTTTTAATCCGTCAAGAATTTCTGCCATTTTACTTTATTACTTTTTATTATTAGATTTTTAAGGATATTTTTCCGGATTTTGATGGGTGCAGAATACAGAAAGCACAAAAACTTTCTTTGCAGTTTCATCTACCTTACACAATAATATAAGGATACTTTGAAAATGCAATACTCTTACGTTATAATATTTTTTCTCAAAAAAAGGATTCTGCCGAATTTTTCTGTAAGAATCCAATAGCTGTTCCTTAAATTATTTTGCAGGTGACTTTGAAAATTTACTATAATAGTGAAAAGCATCACTGATTTCAATTTCTGCTTTTAGAGACAAAACTATTTTATATGCCATATTTCTCAGAAATCTTTTTTAAAGATCCTTTGGCATCTACATACATGTTTTCATCTTCTATTAATCTTTCAATCACTTTTCTGATCGCATCCGTCATTCCAAAATCATCCTCATTTTTTTCAAAACTGGTTTTCATTTTTTTTAAAAAGTTTCCACAAAAGTCTCTTTTTCCTTATTGTTCAGGTTAATGATAATCTGTGTCATATCTTTATTTTTAATCAAAATTAATGAAAATCCTTAACAGTTATTTATTTGATTTATAATAATTAATCAACCCGTTTGTTGAACTGTCATGAGAACTGACTGCCTCATTATTTTCAAGTTCCGGTAAAATTTTATTCGCTAATACTTTCCCAAGTTCCACTCCGAACTGATCAAAACTGAAGATGTTCCAGATCACGCCCTGAACGAAAATCTTATGTTCGTACAGTGCAATCAGCTGTCCTAAAGAAAACGGTGTCAGTTCTTTGAACATCATGGAGTTTGTTGGGGTATTTCCGTGGAATACTTTATAGTTTAATACGAAATCTATTTCTTCATCGGACTTCCCTGCATTTTTTAATTCTTCTTCCACTTCCTCTTCTGTTTTCCCGAACGCCAGTGCCTCTGTCTGGGCAAAAAAGTTGGCCAATAATTTATCCTGATGATCAGAAACCTTGTTCGGGCTCTTTGCATATGCAATAAAGTCTGCAGGAATCAGTTCTGTTCCCTGATGGATCAGCTGATAGAAAGCGTGCTGCCCGTTGGTTCCCGGTTCTCCCCAGATGATCGGGCCGGTTTCATATTCTACAAATTCACCGCTTCTG
This sequence comes from Chryseobacterium sp. JJR-5R, assembly GCF_034047335.1. Classification (NCBI taxonomy): domain Bacteria; kingdom Pseudomonadati; phylum Bacteroidota; class Flavobacteriia; order Flavobacteriales; family Weeksellaceae; genus Chryseobacterium; species Chryseobacterium sp. JJR-5R. Next base: position 4,007,372 of record NZ_CP139137.1, on the reverse strand, counting down.
TCCACGCATTTCCCGTTACTTTCCATATCCCCCTGCTGAAGATAGGCTGCAAACCGGTCTAAATACTGTGAGTAAGGAAGGATGGCATGGCTTGTCGCTGCATAAAAATTACGGTACCAGATTCCCAAAAGCCCCATCAGAACGGGAATATTCTCAGTAAAGTCTGCCGTCTGGAAATGCTGGTCTGTATCATAGGCACCTTTCAGCAGCTGCTCAAAATTTTCATAGCCTACTGCAAGCACGATGCTTAAACCAATTGCGCTCCAAAGCGAATATCTTCCGCCAACCCAGTCCCAGAATTCGAAAATATTCTCTTCTGCAATCCCGAAATCCTTAACCGCCTGAACGTTGGTTGATAAAGCAACAAAGTGCCTGGCTACGTCTTCCTGTTTCCCTGCCTGTAAGAACCAGTCTTTTGCCGAATTGGCATTGGTCATGGTTTCCTGGGTCGTAAATGTTTTGGACGCAATGATGAACAGGGTAGTTTCAGGATTTAGGTTTTTCACCACTTCCGCCAGGTGATTCCCGTCTACGTTGGAGACAAAATGCACGTTTAACCTTGTTTTAAAATGCTTTAAGGCAGATACCACCATTACCGGTCCCAGATCTGAACCACCGATCCCGATGTTCACGACATCCGTAATTTCTTTTCCGCTGAATCCTTTGTGGTTTCCTGAAATAATGCTTTCAGAAAACGATTTCATATGATCTAAAACTCTCTTAATCTGAGGTTTGATATTTTCACCGTCAACTAAAATTTCTTTACCGGAAAAATCCCTCAAAGCCGTATGCAGAACAGCTCTTCCTTCTGTTTCATTGATTTTGTCTCCCGAAAACATTTTAGAAATCGCGTCCTTCAGCAGGCATTCCTCTGCAAGGTTCAGTAAAAGCGCTTTGGTTCTTGTATCAATCAGGTTTTTGGAATAATCAAAAAGGAAATTATCTTTTTTCACTGAAAATTCCTCAAAACGGTTCGGGTTATAGGCAAAAAGGCTTCGTAAATCGAAATCATTATTACCGAAATGTTCATCAAGGGCTTTCCAGCTATTGGTCTGAGTAGGATTTATTTTTGACAGCATAGTTTAGAATTAGAGTTGTGACTTCGGATGTGGCTTGTTGGATGCCAAATCATCCTGTAAAATTACTGATTGCAAATTTAAGGAATTTTACGCCAATGATGTTAATAGAGAATTAAAAATCAATCTATGGGTTCTGATCAGATAAAAAGGATCCTGTTTATTATAAGTTATTTTGGCGCTTCACGATCCTGATCCAAACCCTGGAGATCCGAAGTTTCAGGCGTTGTAATATAGAGACAACGATAAGGTCGGACACTTAAATTTCCGTTGTGCTCTGTTGTTTTCCAGCAGGTTTTCTTTTTTTCAGAAAGAATATAACGGCTGCTGCAATCAGTACAAGCGGCCAGATGGTAATCAGTATGATAAAAATCTTTTGAATCAAATAAAATCCATCTACAAAAGCAGATTTTGCGCTGTACAGAAAATCAAGTTTGTATTTATCATCAATGCTTTTCGTATTGGTAACGGGGATTGCCGCGCTTCGGATCTTTGGTTCTTTGATGTAAATGTCAACCGTGCTGTATTTTAGATGATCTGCAATATTCATGTTTTCCAACTGCTGCTGATTGCCTTCTTTCATGTTGCTGTTTCCCATGTCTACTTTATCTTTATAGGTATTCATCTGCGCAATCTGGTCGGCGGTCTTTTTGTTTCTCAGGCTTTCCAGTTCAGCATATTTTATATTGGATGTCACATCTTCGGCATTGGTGGTCCTGGAATTGAGGAATAGTTTTTTATCATTGATTAAAGTTAAAAAAGCACCAAGCTTATCAGTGGGAACCCTTACCTGCATAGTGTTTTCAGTCTGGTATTTTTTCACCAGAACTGCATTTTCATTTGAAGTGTTGTATGTCTCTTCTGAAACGACATTACTTTGCAAATTGCTGTGCGTAACAAATCCGCTCAGATCCTGAACTGATTTTTCAATAGAAACGGTCGTATCATAAACGTCTTTCACTTCCATGCTGACCTCTGCCGTTTTAATGAACTGCTTATTTTGTATTTCCATGGTAGCGGCAGAAGAAATGCTGTCGGAATTCATAACTGCTGCAGAATCTACAGTAGAATAAGGATTAAGCGCTTGTGATGAAGCTTCTCCTTTTTTACATGAATAGGTTCCAAGTAAAAGCGCTATTGCGATTGATAATTTGTAAGTGGCTTTCATATACGGGTATTTATTGTTTTACGGGTATTTATTGTTTATGATGTAAGATGCTGCCGTCATTTCACAGATCTTTATAACTGTTAAGCTGACGGCAACTCAGTTAGGTTGATTATTACTGTTCTGCTTATTCAAAGTTCAGACAGTATTGTTTGTAATGTTTGAATATCACAGGTAAAATCTTGTAAAGGGAAATTCTGTTTTAAAGATGTTGAAATCAATATTTTGTAAAATAAATTAAACTGCGAATACGTGTTTTTAGATTAAATTTTGCTAACTTTTACCAGTCAAACACAATACATTATTATGTCAGATACTTTTTCTAAAATCAGAAATGCAGTAGAATTGTTCAGATCCATCGACTTTGATCAACTGGGTGAAATCTCACAAAAAATAAATCTTCCGAAGCTGATGGAAAATTTTTCCAAGCTGGATGATAAGCAGTTAAAAGACATGATGAAAATGCTGGATCCGGACCGGAAAAAGAAAGAGCTTCCGCCTATTGATGGCGATTTCTATGATATTTACCATACACTGTCACCGGAACAGCGCGAAATTCAGCTTAAGGTGAGGGAGTTTATGGAAAAAGAAGTGAAGCCTCTGGTGAATCATTACTGGCTCAGGGATGAGTTCCCGCATGAACTGATCCCGAAATTTCAGAAGCTTAATATCTGCGGCGTCACCTATGAAGGATATGGCTGTCCGGGAATGCCTTTTCTGATGGAAGGGGTGATTGCCATGGAAATGGCCCGGATTGATGCTTCCATCGCTACATTCTTCGGCGTACAGTCGGGGTTGGCCATGGGGTCCATCTATATCTGCGGCTCTGAAGAGCAAAAACAGAAATGGCTGCCCCAGATGCAGAAGTTTGAAAAAATCGGGGCATTTGGACTCACAGAACCTGAAGTAGGTTCCGGAGCGGCAGGAGGTTTAACGGTAACGTGTAAGAAAACACCTGAAGGCTGGATTTTGAACGGACAGAAAAAATGGATCGGAAATGCAACGTTTGCCGATCTGGTAATTATCTGGGCGAGAGATCTGGGTGACGGCGAAGTAAAAGGGTTTATCGTAGAAAAAGACAATCCAGGTTACTCCGTTGAGAAAATTAAAGGCAAGATGGCATTGAGAATTGTTCAGAACGGCCTGATTACGTTAAAAGATTGTCTGGTGACTGAAGAAAACAGGCTTCAGAATGCCAATTCATTTAAAGATACGGGAAAAGTTCTTAGAATGACCCGGGCAGGAGTAGCCTGGATGGCAACGGGCTGTGCGAGAGGAGCCTATGAAAGCGCCCTGGATTATACCAGAAAGAGGGAACAGTTCGGAAAACCGATTGCTTCTTTCCAGATGATCCAAGGGCATTTGGTAGAGATGCTATCTAATCTGACCGCTATGCAGACGATGGTGTTCAGGCTGTCTGAAATGCAGGATGAGGGTATTCTTAGAGATGAGCACGCTTCTTTAGCAAAAGTATTCTGCACATTGAGAACCCGCGATATCGTTTCCAGGGCCCGGGAAGTCCTGGGAGGGAACGGGATACTTCTGGAATATGATGTGGCAAGATTTGTTGCCGATGCCGAAGCCATTTATTCGTATGAAGGGACCAAAGAAATCAATTCCCTGATTGTGGGAAGGTCTATTACAGGGTTCAGTGCTTTTGTATGATTTTTTAAGTAATATCCATACGAGTAAAATAATTAATTTATTCTGAATTATATTATAAAATAAAGAGCCTTCATGTTGGAAGGCTCTTGTTATGTTATAAATTTTTTTGTTCTGATCATAATCAGTCCATTTCTTTCAGCGTAATGCTTTTTGATAACTTATAGCTTTTCTTCTTTTGATCAGGTTTTTCCTCTTCACCAAGGAGTTTTCCCCAAGGCTGTAAGCCTTCTACTCTTTCAAGTATAATTTTAATAATCGCAATGGCCGGAATGCAAAGGAACATCCCTGCAATTCCCCACAAATGTTCTCCTATGATAATACCGATAAACGAAAATAGAGCATTGATCTTTACTTTTGAGCCTACTACAAAAGGCAGGACAATATTCCCGTCGATAATATGGACACCGATGTATCCGATAAGCACATAAACACAGGTTGACGGAGCCGCTGTGGCAAAAGCAATGAAGCACGAAATTAAAAGGGCAATGCAGATTCCCAGGTAAGGTATAACATTCAGCAGGCCGGTTAAAACACCCAGTAAAATTGCATATTTCACGCCTAGTACTGTCAGAACAATAGAAGTAAGGGTTGAGACAATTAAAACCTGGAGACAGAGCCCGACAATATATTTTTTGGTCATGATTCTCACTTCACGAACTACTTCCTGAACACTTGCCTTATGTTTTTCATTAAAAACGGTTACAATAAAATTATTCAGGACCCTTCTGTAATTCAGGATAAAAATAAAGAACAGGATAAAGAAAACAATAAAGCCCAGCCCTGTTGAAAAAATCCCGAAGGTAAAACCCAAAATCACACCTGAAGAAGAGAGAATTTTACTCAGGCCCTGGTCAAGATAAGTAAGCTGTTCATCTATTTTTACATGGAACGTTTTGGAAACCCAATGCTGCAGGTCATTAAAAACAGACGTAAACTGTACCCTAAGATGCGGAATATCCTTACTGAAATCAGATAATTGTGACCCGAAAAAATAAATCATTCCCGTTAAAATCATCAGCATAATCAGTACCGAAGCGATGGTTGATATGGATCTGGAAAACCTCAGTTTTTCTTCCATAAAATTTGCGGCAGGTAAGAAGAGCATGGCCATCAGAAAAGCAAGAAAGAAAGGAGCTAAAATACTCTGTCCCAATGCTAAAAGGTAACCGATCCCGATAATTGAGATCACGACAAGGGTAAGCTTGACAATAAAAGGGAGCCGAAGTAGATTCATAATTTCAATGTTCTTTAAAAATAATAAAACCCTTCGAAAAAATATTTAGATCGATCAGCCGGATTCTTTCAGGATATTAGAAAATTCTATGCCATATTTTTTAAATAAAAGCCAGTAGAGTATAGATAAAAACACATGCCCCGGATCTGAGGCATGCTTTTATTAATGATGATAAATTAGTATCAGTTATTTTCAAGAGCCAGTTCAAGGACTTCATTCATCCAGCTGACATAATGGACATTAAGATCTTTAAGATAATCCTTTTTGATTTCTTCAACATCTTTTCTGTTGGCTTCACAAAGAATAACTTCTTTGATTCCCGCCCGTGTGGCAGCCAAGAGCTTTTCCTTAATTCCGCCTACAGGAAGTACTTTCCCTCTCAACGTAATTTCGCCTGTCATGGCAAGATGGGGCTTTACTTTTTTATTCCTAAATGAAGAAACCATTGAGGTAAGCATGGCAATACCTGCAGACGGTCCGTCTTTCGGTGTTGCTCCTTCAGGAACGTGAACATGGATGTTCTTCTTTTCAATATCATCCTGTGTAAGTCCCAGTTCATCATGTTTCGCTTTAATGTATTCCAGCGCAATGGTTGCAGACTCTTTCATAACGGTCCCCAGGTTACCGGTCATGGTCAGCGCACCTTTTCCGTTACTGATGATGCTTTCAATGAATAAAATATCTCCGCCCACGCTTGTCCAGGCAAGGCCTGTAACCACTCCCGGAACATCTGTAAGCTCAGACAGGCTTTTCGGTCTCGGCACCCCGAGGATTTCATCAATTTTTGCGATTGATATTTTCGGGTCATATTCTTTTGCCAAAGCAGTCTGTAAAGCTACCCAACGGGCGATCGCAGCAATCCTTTTTTCCAGGGTCCTAACCCCGCTTTCTGAAGTATGTGCTTCTATGATGTGTTTTAATTCAGCATTCCCGAGCTTAAATGATTTTGCATCCAGGCCGTTTTCTTCCTGCTGCTTTTTTATGAGGTGTCTTTTGGCAATTTCGCTTTTCTCTTCCAGGGTATATCCTGAAATCTGAATGATTTCCATCCTGTCCAGTAAAGGAGTCTGAATGGTTGATAGTGAATTGGCTGTCGCAATGAACATCACTTTAGATAAGTCATAACCCATTTCCAGGAAATTATCGTAAAAAGACTTGTTCTGTTCAGGATCAAGCACCTCAAGAAGGGCAGAACTTGGGTCTCCGTGCATTCCTTTTCCTACCTTATCGATTTCATCCAGGACAATGACAGGATTGGATGTCCCTGATTTTTTAATAGACTGAAGAATCCTTCCTGCCATAGCCCCGATGTAGGTCTTTCTATGGCCTCGTACTTCACTTTCGTCATGAAGCCCGCCTAAAGAAACACGTACATATTTTCTTCCCAGTGCATCGGCAACAGATTTTCCCAATGAGGTTTTCCCAACGCCCGGAGGTCCTACCAATAAAAGGATAGGGGATTTCATGTTGTTTTTCAGTTTCAGGACTGCCATGTGTTCCAGTATCCTTTTCTTTATATCTTCTAACCCGAAATGGGCTTTATCCAGTATCCTCTGGGCTTTTTCAATATCGAAAGTGTCCTTGGTAAAGGTATCCCACGGTAAATCCGTAAAAAAATCCAGGTAGTTTCTCTGGACATTATAATCCGGAGAATTAGGATTCTGGCGCTGCAGCCTGTTGATTTCCTTTTGAAAATGCTCTTCTACTTCTTCATTCCATTTTTTCTTTCTCGCCTTAAGAATCAGTTCCTCCACGTCATTTTCCGGTCCGCCGCCCAGCTCTTCCTGGATGGTCCTGATCTGCTGATTCAGGAAGTATTCCCTCTGCTGCTTATCAAGATCCTTGGAAGTTTTCTGATGGATCTGATTCCTCAACTCAAGTTTCCTAAAATCCTCATGCATCATTTCATAGCATTTATTGGCCCTTTCCATCAAATTTTTCTCTTCCAGAAGCTTTTGCTTTTCAGAGGATGGGAAATTGGCATTCGTACAGATGAAATTCAGCAGGTCATCATTGTTGTTGATGTTTTTTATGGCAAAATTGGCTGCATTCGGGATATTGGGATCAAGCTCAATGATTTTTAAAGCCAGATCCTTTACATTTTCCAGCAGAGCTTCATATTCTTCCTGATTTTTCGGCTTTCCGTCTTTCAATTTGGAAATCTCAGCTTTGAAATAAGGCTGTGTTTCAGTGATTTTTTTAACCTTAAACCGGTAAAATCCTTTTGTAATGGCTGTAATATTGCCTTCAGGAAGCTTAATGATTTTTATAATTTTTGCCAGGGTGCCGATCTGATACATGTCTTTTTCTGCCGGCTGCTCAAGGTCCGAGCTTTTCTGGCTTACGATTCCTATCAGTTCGCCGTTATTCTGGGCTTCTTCCAAAAGCTGGATGGATGTTTTTCTTCCTGCGGTAATAGGCATGACCACATTGGGGAACATTACCATATTTCTTACAGGAAGGATCGGGAATATTTTTTGTCCGGAATTTTTCTCTGTTTCAGAAAGGTCAGAAAGACTGATTTCTTCCGCTACAATATCAAATCCGTCACTTATCATCTCTTCTAAACTAATATCTTCAAACTCTGTCATAGTTAATCGAATGACAAATTGTCATTACCGTTTTAATTCGTTAACGTGAAATTTCACCATATCTTTTATAATAAGTAGGATATATGATGGGGGCTAAAGTTGCACAAGACTTATGCCATTTGTTTTTCTGCATAAAAAATGGTCAAAATTTCCTTTTTTTTAATTTTTAAATTTAAAAAAATTAAAAAAAGGACTTGGATTTCCGTAATTTCTTAAAAATGTGTATTTTCGCACACTGATAAAAAACTATAATTTATATAATGGCAATTTTAGGACAAATTAGGAGTAGGCCTTGGCTTTTGATGGGAGTAATTGCACTGGCGCTTTTGGCGTTCCTTGTAAACCCCGAAAGTATCGATAAGGTTTTTGGTAAAAATCCTGATGTTTTAGGAAAAGTGAATGGTGAGAAAATTACCCGTGAGGAGTTTAATGACCAGCTTTTCGTATTACAGCAACAGGCAGACCAGCAGGGTCAGCCGAAAACAGGTCTTGAAGAACAGGCCTGGCAGTTGCTTGTGCAGTCTAAACTGATCAAGCAGCAATTTGAAAAAATGGGCTTCGAAATGACGGAGGATTATTTCTGGAATCAGCTTCAGTATGATCAGATGTTTGCTCAGCAGAAGCAGTTTTTCGACGAAAAAGGCAATTTCAAAACTCAGGAGCTTAAAAAACAGATAGAGGAAATGAAGGCAGCTTCGCCGGAAGGGTACAACCAATGGCTGAAAACCAGAAAATCAATCGAATACAGATTGATGGCAAGACAGGTATTTGCCAATATTTCTATAGGGATTACTACCGGTAAAAAAGAAGCTGAAGAATTAATGAAGCAGAGAGATCAGTTAGCGGATATCGACTTCGTGAAAATTGATTATGCAGCTTACCTTCAGAAAAATAATATCAAAATAACCACTGAAGATCTGGCAAACTATATCAAGCAGCACCCGGTAATGTTCAAAGCGGAAGCAAGCAGAAATCTTGGGGTGGTTTATTTCCCTTCTCAGCCAAGTGCAGCAGATGATGCAGCAGCTCAGAAAGAAATCAATAAACTATTTTCAGGAGGAACTGATGCCAGCGGCGGGACAGAAAATTTCCAGAATACCAAAAACGACTCTATGTTCGTAATGGCCAATTCTGATATGCCTTTCAACGCACAGTATATGAGTCCGGCCCAATTGCCGCAGACCATTCAGGCGCAGGTTCCATCTGCTGCTGTCGGACAGGTTTTCGGGCCTTACAAAGAGCAGAACTTCTATGTGGTTTCTAAGCTTCTGGATAAAAAAACCTCAGATTCTACATTGTCAAGACATATTCTGATTGCCTTTAAAGGAAGCCCTGCAGGAGAAGGGGTTACAAGATCTAAAGAAGCCGCCAAAAAACTTGCGGATTCCATTGGAGCTGCTGTAAAAGCCGATCCTGCTAAGTTCACGGAATTCCTTAAGCTGTCAAACGACCCAAGTTCTGCTGCACAAGGCGGAAGCTTAGGCTGGACAACCCCGGAAACACCTTTTGTTCCTGAATTTTTAACTTACCTGGCAAACAATCCTAAAGGAGCAACAGGAGTAGTGGAAACTCAGTTCGGTTACCACATCATCAATATTGAAGATAAAAAAGCCGGAGCCATGAGCTACAAGGTGGCTAACCTTGTAAAAGCAGTGAAGCCGTCTGATGCAACGGAAGCCGAAACAGATAAAAAAGCAAGACGTTTTATCCAGCAGGTGCAGGGGAAATCTTTCAATGATTTCGTGAATATTGCCAAAAAAGGAAACTATCAGTTCTCCAATCCTAAGCAGGCGAAGAGATTCGACGGTCAGCTTCAGGGGTTAGGAACAGAAAAAGACGGGGAAATCTTAGCCTGGGCTTTTGATAAGAAAAGAGAAAAAGGAGATACCGAATTCTTTACGGTGGAAGGCACAGGAGATAAAATTGTAGTATACCTGAATGGGAAGCAGGAGAAAGGAAGTGCAGATCCTGAATCAGTAAGAGATCAGATCGAAATTGTGGTTAAGAATAAACTTGCTGCAAAACAGATTGCCGAGAAAATCGGGAAAGCAGGCAGCCTTGATCAGATTGCCAAGCAGTTCGGGACAACCAAACAGTCGGCACAGGTTAACTTGTTGAATCCTTCAGTGGCCGGTGCTATGGAGCCTAAAGTTGCAGGTGCAGCATTCGGGGTTCAGAAAGGGAAGCTTTCCAATCCTGTTGAAGGCGGGACTGGTGTTTATGTACTCATCAAGAAGAATGAAACCGTAAACAAGCAGCCTGGAGATCTTAAGCAGTTTACAGAATCTGTTACCCAGAGAAACGGAGGAATGTTCGGACAGGCCTGGTTGAAGAGCCTGCAGGACAATTCTGATATTGATGACTACAGAATTGAGATCTGGAATAAAGCAGGTGCTCAGCAACAATAAAAGATTATTTTTAATAAAGATAAAAAGCGGCAAAGTTTTTGCCGCTTTTTTTGTGTTTAACACAGGGCAGTACAAAAAAACATTAATTTAAATGTAGTATATTTGCTCACTAGAAAAATTTAGCAAGTGAAGTTCAGTAAAGAATTAAAAGCTGGTGTAATCGCACTTTTAGCCATTGTAGGCTTTGTGGTGCTGTTTCAGTTCATGAAAGGCAGAAGCCTTTTTACTACCGATAATATATTTTATGCCCAATATGAAAACGTTGAAGGACTCGCGCAGTCTTCTCCCGTTTCCATTAACGGTCTGAAGGTTGGGCAGGTTGATAAAATTATTCCCCATACATCCAAAGACGGAAAAATCGATTTTCTTGTAAAAATAACAGTTGACAATAATTTTGAATTTTCAAAAAATTCAACACTGGAAATTTTTGAGCCGGGACTGATGTCCGGGAAAGAAATGAGGATTAATCTAATGTATGGAGGTGTAACGGCAAAGGATGGCGATACCTTAAAAGGAGCTTTTAAACTTGGTACTTTAGGAAGCCTTTCTTCTCAGGTAGGTCCGGTAAAAGATCAGTTGCAGACCGTTTTATATCGTGTTGATTCTTTAATGTCAAGTGCTAACCAGGTAGTGAATGCCCAGAACAGAGAAGAGATAAGATTGCTGCTGTCCAACCTTAATAAAACGGTAGGCGCCTTACAAACTACTGCAGGAAATATCAATTCACTGGTAGGTCACAATGATCCTAAGCTTCAGAAAGTGCTTGATAATGCCAGCCTTACCATGCAGAGCGGTAAAGTTACCTTAGACAAATACGGTACCCTTGCAGAAAGCATCGATACCCAAAAACTGAATGCTACCATTGCCAACCTTGACAATACAGTAGGAAAGCTGAACCAGGTAATTTCCGGGATTGATAACGGCCAGGGAAGTTTAGGTAAAATCATGAAAGACGATCAGCTTTACAATAACCTGAATGCAGCATCTACCAACCTGAATACCCTGCTTGAAGATGTGAAAGCGAATCCTAAGCGATACGTGAATTTCTCGGTCTTCGGCAAGAATTCTAAAGAATAACCTTTACGGTATGCAATATATCAGTACTATTATTTTTCTTGTTTTATTGGTGGCAGGTTTTGGGCTGTTTGCAAAAAGCCTGCAGAAAATCTACAGAAATATCAGGCTGGGCCGTGAAATTGACCGGACTGACAGAAAAGGAGAACGCTGGGAAACCATGGCCAGAGTGGCGATGGGCCAGAGCAAAATGGTCAAACGCCCGATTGCCGGAGTTTTGCACCTTTTTGTATATGTAGGCTTTATTATCATCAATATTGAACTTATTGAAATTATTATTGACGGGATTTTCGGAACCCACAGGTTTCTTTTCTCCATATTCGGAAGTGGTTCTTACGGTTTCTTTACAGCTACGTTAGAGGTTTTAGCATTGCTGGTGATTATCGGAGTGGTGCTGTTTTTTATCCGAAGGAATTTTTACGGGGTAAAAAGATTAACCATGAAAGAACTGTTCGGATGGCCGAAACAGGATGCCAACTGGATCCTGATTATCGAGTTTGCCTTGATGATGGCCTTCTTTACCATGAACGCTTCAGATTCTATTTTACAGATGAGAGGTGCAGAAGGTTTTCACCAGGCGGGATCTTTTCCTATAAGCCAGATGATCTTCGTCCCGTTTTTGGAAATTTTCAGCTTTGATAACGGATTTCTGATTTTTACAGAACGGGCTGCATGGTGGTTTCACTTTGTAGGAATCCTTTTCTTTATGAATTATCTTTACTATTCTAAACACCTACATATTATACTGGCTTTTCCAAGCACATGGTTTGCAAACCTGGAGAAGAAAGGGAAGTTCAATAACCTGGAATCTGTCACTAAGGAAATCAAACTGATGATGGATCCGAATGCGGATCCTTATGCAGCTCCTGCAGAAGGTGAGGCGGAAGCGCCTTCAAAATTCGGTGCGGAAGATGTATTTGACCTTAATCAGGTTCAGCTGCTGAATGCCTATTCATGTACGGAATGCGGCCGTTGTACAGCGGTGTGTCCGGCTAATATTACCGGGAAAAAACTTTCTCCCAGATTGATCTTAATGAAAACCAGGGACCGTCTGGAAGAAGTGGGAAGGAATATCGATAAAAACAACGGTAAATTCGAAGACGACGGCAAAAAACTCCTTAACGATTATATTACCAAAGAAGAGCTTTGGGCATGTACCACATGTAATGCCTGTACAGAGGCCTGTCCTGTACTGTTAGATCCGCTTTCAATTATTTTTGATATGAGAAGATTCCTGGTCATGGAACAGTCTGCTGCACCGCAGGAACTGAATCTGATGATGACGAATGTTGAAAACAATGCGGCTCCTTGGCAGTACAACCAGGCAGATCGACTGAAATGGGCAAATGACTAATTAACAGAATAGTGCAACAGTGTATAACAGGCAAAACTTATACATTGTGGCATATTGATAAACTGAAAATCAAATGGATTTCAATATAAAAACCATGGCAGAATACGCTGCCGAAGGAAAGGCCCCGGAAGTTTTATTCTGGGTGGGCTGTGCCGGAAGTTTCGATGACCGTGCTAAAAAGATTACGAAAGCATTTTGCAAAATACTGAATAAAATCGGGGTTGAATTTGCTGTTTTAGGACAGGAAGAAAGCTGTACGGGAGATCCTGCGAAACGTGCCGGAAATGAATTTGTATTTCAGATGATGGCTTTAACAAACATTGAAGTGCTGAATGCATATGAAGTTAAAAAAATCGTTACGGCCTGCCCACACTGTTTTAATACCCTGAAAAATGAATATCCGAGCCTGGGAGGACATTATGAGGTGCTCCACCATACCCAGTTTCTCAAGAATCTGATGGAAGAAGGCCGCCTGAAAATTGAGGGAGGTGCCTTCAGAGGTAAGAAGATTACTTTTCATGATCCATGCTATCTGGGAAGAGCAAACAATGAATATGAAGCACCGCGGATGCTGCTCGAAAAGCTTGATGCCGAGCTGGTGGAAATGAAGCGTTGCAAAACCAATGGCCTCTGCTGTGGTGCCGGTGGTGCACAGATGTTCAAAGAACCGGAAAAAGGTGATAAGGATGTAAATATTGAAAGAACAGAAGAAGCGCTATCTTTTGAGCCTAAAGTAATTGCAACAGGCTGTCCGTTCTGTAATACGATGTTAACAGACGGAGTAAAACATTTTAATAAAAATTCAGAAGTTGCCGTAAAAGATATCGTTGAGCTTTTGGCAGAAGCAGAAGATTTATAGGATAATAATGAATCTTAAATGATTGATCTTAATATCTTATGAAAATAAAGTGGAGGCTTTCCTTTCTTATTGTACTTATTATTGTCAGCGGTCTTAGCTTCTGGAATTATACAAACAGAATTTTCGACTGGGATATGCCGGGATATATCGGTTGTTTATATACCTCTAAATATCCGAATGATCAGGATAAAGTCCGAATACTTACGTATAACGAAATCCGAAAAGAAGCCCCGGAACCGGAATATAAAGATATTCTCGGTATTCTAAACCCTCCCGACAAAGCACGTCAGGTTTTTGCCGGTAATACCAAAGCATTCAGCGAACAGCTGCCATATTTTCAGATTAAAGTCGGGTATAATTTTGCCGTTTCAGCACTGTATACAGCAGGCCTTACGCCTCCAGACTCTGTTTTGATGCTAAGCATCATCTCTTATTTCATTTCAGGGCTCCTGTTTTTTTATATATTAAAAATTACTTTCCCCGAAAATTATTTTCTGGCAGGTGTGATAACGGTTGGCATTATTATTTTGCCTCCTATGACTTATATGTCGCGAATCTCAACGCCCGATATATTCATTTTCCAGTTTTTGCTGGTATTTATGATCGGTCTGCTTCAGAAATGGGAACCCTGGCTGATGTTTCTGGTCTTGTTTGCCATTATTTTTATAAGGCCTGACTATATTCCGCTTACATTAAGTTATCTTGCTGTTAAAGGATTATATGAGTATTATAAAAACAAAAAACTGAATTTCAGTTTTGCAGTCCAGGGTTTTATTCTTCTGGTTCTGTATATAATTATCATTAAAATCTGTCATTATCCGGGTTGGAAGCATCTCTTTTACGATACTTTTATCCACAGGCGACACTTTATCTCCGGGCCGCCGCCTGATTTCGGTGCAAAAGAATATTTTGAAGTTTTTTTCAGTAAAATCATCTATTTTAAAAAAGTAACGCTTACGTCATTACTATTGGTAGGATTGACATTCTGGTGTTCAAAAGACCCGTGGATCAGGATTTGCTCATTGCTGATTTTTACCAATATTTACATTAAGTTCATATTTTTCCCGCATTCATCAGGACTGAGGTTCTTCTTCGGGTTTATCATGATGCTTTTTGTGGTATTCCTCTGGGCGGCAGGAAAAAAATACAATAGTTTCAGACTCAGGAAAATTGCGTAATTTTATCCTTTAAATTTATCAGAAATGAAGATTGAAGAATCAAACATAGTAGAGACCAACGATTATAGGGTTATCATATATCCGGCATCCAGGCCGCTGGAAACAAAGGAAGCAAAAGCAATTACGGAAAAGCTTTTTGATTTCTTGGCAAACTGGGCTGCCCACGGCAAACCGCTTTCATCATCTTTTAAGATTGAGAAAAATCAGTTCATCATTATTTGTGTTGATGAAGAGAAGGAAATGGCTTCCGGATGCAGTATTGATGCATTGGGTAAAGTAATGAGGGAAATTGACGAACAATACCGGCTTGGCCTGTTTGACAGGATGAAAGCCTGTTTTATTGAAAACAATGAAGTAAAGACACTGAAGCTTATTGACTTTAAAAATAAAGTAAGAAGCGGAGAAGTTTCCAGAGATATTCAGGTCTTTGATTTCTCAAAGAACACCTATCTGGAATTTATAGGGAATTTTCTTTTACCGCTTGACAGGAGCTGGGCGGCTTCCATCAAATAATTAACAAATATGAGTAAAAAAAAAAGTGGAGCAGTCTACTTTTTTTTGCTTTAAGTATATTTGCAATATTTTGATCCTGAAATCCTGAAAAAATGTCTAAAATTCTGTTTCTAACAACTGCCCACCGATACGATGATGACCGGATTTTCTATCATCAGGCAAAAGCCTTACAGGATCAGGGCCATCAGGTTAAAATAAGCAGTCTTTCCTCAGAATTCCAAGGTATTGCTGGAGGAATTCAGATTGAGTCCTGTTCAGTTTTAGATAAAAATACAGAAGAAAAAAAAGCGGTTTTTCGAAAAATCATTGATGAATTTCAGCCGGACTGTATTATCTGCTCCGAGCCGTTAGCCGTTATTTCCACACGGAAGATCAGGAAAAGCAAAAAGGTAAGCGTTATTTATGATATAACCGAATGGTACCCTTCCATGAGGATGGTAGAACATTTTAAATTTCCCTTTAACGCTGTTCATGCAGTGAAATTTTTTCTGATTCAACTGTATGCAGGCTTTTTAAGTACCCATTATATTTTCGGTGAAGACACGAAAAAATTTCCGCTGGCCTACTTTTTCCCATTCAAGAAATCGATGGTTTTGCCGTATTACCCGGATGATATTTATATCCATCGAAACCGTAAAAAACCGGAAACAAATAAAATCACTTTAGGTTATACAGGTCAGTTTTCCGAAGAAAAAGGAATCGGTAATTTTTTTGCGGCGGTTGACAGGGTTAGGAAGAAAAGGCCTGAGCTTGAGGTCTGCGTTCTTTTGATCGGAGGAGCGAGAAAAGAAAAAGACAGGACGTATTTTGCTGAATTGGTTTCTAAGTATCAGTTTGAACATATGACCATCAGAAAATCTGCCTCCTTTGAAACTTTTACGGAAGCTTATGCCGATGCTGATATCTGTTTTGATTTAAGGGCATTGAATTTTGAAAACCACCACTGTCTCCCGATTAAGATATTTTATTATGCAGCTTCCGCAAAACCCGTAATTTATACAGATCTGAAAGCGATAAGGCTACATCTGGATGTTTCAAAATTCGGATATCTTGTTAATCCCCAAGATGCCGAAGCCATTGCCGGCCTGGTCCTGGATTATATAGATAATCCTGATCTGTATGCACTTCATGCGCAGAATGCCAGAAGAGAATATGATACAAAATATAACTGGAATGCTATCAGGCAATCATTTGTAAACTTCGTAAGAAATTCAACAGTTCCGGGATGAAGCAGAAGACGATTTTGAAAACGCTTGTTTCCCGGTTTCTGATTTTAATATTAAATTTCGGGCTGGTTGTTTACTCCGCCAATAGGTGGGGTAGTGAAGGGAAGGGCATCATTTCCATTGTTATTGCAGACCTTACCATCATCAGTTTTTTCGCCAATATTTTTGTAGGAAGCAGCATGAGTTATTTTGCTTCAAAATACAAAACGGAAGAAATCCTCCCTTTTGCCTATCTGTGGTCAGTTGCCATGGGAATTTCAGTGCCTCTAATTTTCAGCTTTAATCATGCTTCGGAATATTCCAGGTACCTGATGGCTCTCTCCGTTTTATCTTCGCTCCTCGCCGCCAACGTTAATTTATTTGTCGGGCAGCAGAATATGAAAATGTTTAATCTTTATACTGTTTTACAACAGGTTATCCACATTGTATTTATCATCATCATCGTGTATGCTGTTAAGATCACTTCTGTTAATGCCTATTTTATGGCTCAGATCTGCTGCTTCGGGATTTTATTTCTTATGAGCACTTTTCAGGTCCTTAAATATTGTAATTTAAAGCAGATTTCATTTTCCGGAAAAACAGTAGGCAGGTTATTTAATTACGGCTGGAAAATCCAGCTGAGTACTTTTTTACAATTTTTGAATAACAGGCTGTCCTTTTATTTTCTGGAATATTTCAGAGGAATTATAAGTGTCGGTATTTTTTCCGTAGGCATTGCCTTTTCCGAAGCGATCTGGACGGTAAGCCGAAGCCTTTCCGTAGTGCTGTATGCGGATGTCCTCAATAATAAAAATTCTGATGAAGCTATTGAAAAAACCAAAGTTTCATTACGGGTAAGCTTTTTAGTTACTTTGTTATTTATTACAATAATGCTGATGATTCCTGCAAAGCTTTATTCCCTGGTTTTCGGGAAGGATTTCAGCCAGACTAAAGAGATTGTCCTGTATCTTTCACCCGGAATTTTAGCCATTGCCGTAAGCAATATCATCGGGTATTATTTTGCCGGAATCAATAAGCTGAGGATTTTAAATGTAAAGTCGGTCATCGGGCTTGTTTTTACGGTTATTTCTTCAGTTTTTGTCATTCCCAAATGGGGAATCCGTGGTGCATGTATAATTACTTCGGCGTCATATTGCCTTTCATCTGCTTTGCTGTTCTGGAGGTTTTATCAGATTACGGAATTCCATATCCATGATTTTATACTCTCCAGGGTTGAAATGAACCTTTTACTGAAAAAGTTTCTGAGAAGATAATTCAGATCCGGAACTGGGCTGAAAGCAAATAATTCCAAAGCTCGGATAAATCAGCAGTAAAATTAAAATAAGTTTTTATCTTTGTGTGAAATGAGAAATATTATTTTTGGATTTCTGGTGATTTTCTGTGCATTCCTGAGCTGCAAGACGGACGATGACGACGTGCAGAGAATTGATCAGATTTTAAATATTTATATGAAAAACGGCACCGGGCGGGATCTTCTTAACAACAAAGCAGGTGTAACCTATTTTACCTATTCCATGAATGATGTGAATGGAGTGGCAGATCTTGCTCCTGTTAATACTTCACTCAGGGCAACAGCGGATTCTACACTTTTCATAGAATATATTGCGGGGGCCAGAAGGATAGGGCTGGATACCCTTAATCCTGAAAATAAGACATACCATTCAGTCATTACGGTTTCACTGATCAAAAGGCTCAATAATACCATTCTGGATACCATCAATGATAAACTTGAAGTGCAGTACCGCATGACACCAAGCGTTTTCGAAGTCTCGAAAGTCTATTACAATGATACGCTGAGATTTACCAAGCAGGACGGTGTGCCGAACGTAGTGACAATCGTAAAATAATTTTATACATTTGCAAAACTGTTGGCATTTCAATGCACAACATTATAATCACTAACATCTAAATAAAATGTTACAAGTCAATTTTTTGCGCGACAACAAAGAGCGCGTTTTAGAAGGTCTTAAAAAAAGACAGTTCAGGAATCTTGAGTTGGTAGATGAGGCTATTGCTACTGACGATGACAGAAAAAAAATTCAGTTTGAACTGGATTCCCAGCTTTCCGAGAGCAATAAAATTTCCAAGGAAATCGGGCTTTTGATGAAAGAAGGGAAAAAAGAAGAAGCTGAAGCCGCAAAATCTAAAACCGCACAGCTTAAAGAATCGACATCACAATTGAAATCTCAGTTGGATACAAGAGAAAAAGATCTACTCACTATTTTATATCAGCTCCCGAACATTCCGTACGAACTGGTAAAAAGCGGGGCTTCTGCAGAAGACAATGAGACCATTTATCAGTCTCATGATGTGGAAGGGCTTGGTGAAGGTGCGATCCCTCACTGGGAACTGGCGAAAAAATACAACCTGATTGATTTTGAACTGGGTGTAAAGATTGCAGGTGCCGGTTTCCCCGTTTATCTTGGAAAAGGAGCAAGACTGCAGAGGGCTTTGGTTCAGTATTTCCTGGATAAAAATGTAGAGAAAGGCTATATGGAAGTGAATCCTCCTCACGTAATCAATGAAGCTTCCGGATATGGAACGGGGCAGCTTCCGGATAAAGAAGGGCAAATGTATGAAATTGCCAATAATACAACTGCTGAGACTCTTTTTCTGATCCCGACAGCAGAGGTTCCGGTAACCAATCTTTACCGTGATGTTCTGTTTGAAGAAAAAGAGCTTCCGATAAAAAACACAGCTTTCTCTCAATGCTACAGAAGGGAAGCGGGGAGTTATGGAGCCCATGTAAGAGGACTGAACCGTCTCCATCAGTTTGAGAAAGTAGAGATCGTACGGATTGAAAAACCTGAAAATTCTTATGCGGTCCTGGAAGAAATGGTAGAGCATATTAAAGAAATATTAACTGACCTTGAGCTTCCTTACAGGGTGTTAAGGCTTTGTGGTGGCGATACCGGTTTTGCTTCTGCCATGACTTATGATTTCGAGGTGTGGAGCGCCGCCCAGGAAATGTGGCTGGAAGTAAGTTCTGTTTCTAATTTTGAAACATTCCAGGCCAACAGGCTGAAGTGCCGTTACAAAGCAGACGGAAAATCCCAGCTCGTCCATACGCTGAACGGTTCTGCGATGGCACTGCCAAGAATTATGGCGGCATTGCTGGAGAACAACCAGACTGCGGAAGGTATTAAACTTCCAAAGAAGATTGCTGAATATACAAGATTTGATGTGATCAATTAATTAAAATTATAAACATAAAATAAAAACGGATCAGATTAACTGATCCGTTTTGTTTATATAATCCTGATTTTATTTTATCAATGACAATCCGCATTGTGATCATGCGTACTGTGGTCTCCCGGCAAATGGCAGTCACCCTGGTTGTCCCTTGATATGGTCATTGCTTCTGCTCTCGGAGAGATATAAGGAATGCCCAATTCGAGGCCCCGTACAATAAACAGTCCTCCCAGAATAATCATGACTACAGGAACCGCTTTTAATACTTTTATCCTGAATGCCTGATTCATGAGGTTCCCGACCAAAACTACAGCAAACATGAACGGGAGGGTCCCAAAACCGAATAAGGCCATATAAAGAGCTCCCTGCCATATCCCTCCGCTTGCCAGACTGGCTGTCAGAGCCATATAAACCATGCCGCACGGTAGAAAACCGTTCAGCAGCCCTGTGGTAAATCTTGAACGGTAATCCGCTTTCTGAAGCAGTCTTCCTAAATTTGATTTCACTTTGAACAGAAACTTAGAGAAGAACGGGATTTTTGATGCAAAATCTTTACCTCCGAAAGAAAATACTGCCATAACAATCAACAGAATACCTACAGCAATGGTAAGGTATTTCTGGAAACCGGCCATTTCAAAACCTTCACCGATGATTCCCAATACCGCGCCCAAAAGAGAATAAGTAAATATTCTTCCAAACTGGTACGTGAGATTCTGAAGGTAAAAGTTGGTTGCCTGTTTTTTAGTCAGCCCCATGGATAATGCGATAGGTCCGCACATTCCGACACAGTGGAACCCGGAAGCGAAACCCAGTGCAATGGCTGATATAACAAGTGCTACTTCCATATTACATCATAATCCAGCCGGTAGTCTTTTTTATCTTTTGTCCAGCTTAATCTCAACGTGTAATTTCCCGGTGTCAATACCTGTGCAGGGATTAAAAATGATTTATTCATATCCAACTGTACCGATTTATGAATGTCAAGATTCTGGTCGTCGGTTCTGTTTAAAACAAATTTTACCGTTGCGTTTGAATTGTCATATTCTTTCGGGAATGTTATTTTAATCCCGTTTTTATCCTGACTGTATACCGGTTTTTCCTGCAACTGGTCTGCTCTTCCTTTGGCATCAATTACATCCTGGTATTTCAGTTCTTCTTCGTAATAATTTTCCGTTACCATTTCCGAATTTTTTTGTCCGTTCGGAAATAAAAACAGCATGGACAATATAAAAATGATGAACGCCAGTAATGCGATTACCATACCGTGTCCCCAATTAAAGTTTTTCATCTTTAAAAATTAAAATTGTAATTTAAACGGCCCCTCGAAATAAGTCTGGTAAGAATCTACCAGTTCTCCTTTCATATCATATACACCAATGGTGATGTTCTGCTTGGAAAGATTCATTTCCTTTTCCGGAAAGCTTATGTTAATGGTACCTTTTGTTATCTTATCCCTATCCACAGTAATTTTACTTGATCCGCTGTAAATTACCTCTCCGTGTTTAGGTTCTATGATTTTAACGGTAACTGTTTTTTTATCATTTGTTTTATTCAGGAAAGTATAATTGTAGGTATTGGTGATATTTCCGTCCCTTACAAAGAATGTGCTTCCTGCAGGCTTAATGAATTTAGCCTCCATTTCACCGCGGTTATAAAGAAGATATCCTAAAAAGCCTACCAACAGAACGAGAATTACGGCAAACCCTTTCATCCTTCCGGTGAATTTGAATTCAGTCCGTTTTTCAATCTCATTTTCGGAGGCATAACGGATCAGCCCTTTCGGAAGCCCTACTTTTTCCATTACTTCATCACAGGCATCGATACATGCAGTACAATTGACACATTCCAATTGCTGGCCGTCTCTGATATCAATTCCTGTAGGACATACTACTACGCACTGATGGCAATCTATACAGTCTCCTTTTCCTGCTGCTTTCCGGTCTTCCCCTTTTTTCCATTTGGCTCTGTTCTCCCCTCTGTTAAAATCGTAGAATACATTAATGGTATCTTTGTCGATTAAAACACCTTGTAATCTTCCATATGGACATACCAGCGTACATACCTGTTCCCTGAACCATGCAAATACAAAATAAAATGCTGAAGTAAAGAGTACCATTACAATAAAATTGGTAGGATGAGCAAAAGGCCCTTCTGATATAATCTTGAATATCTCTTTATACCCTACAATATACATCAGCATAAAATGGGTGATAATTAATGATATGATTACATAAACACCCCATTTTAAGCCCCGCTTCCAAATCTTTTCGCTGTTCCATTCCTGCCTGTCAAGCTTCATCTGCTTATTCCGGTCTCCTTCAATCGCATATTCTATTTTACGAAAGATCATTTCAAGGAAAATTGTCTGAGGGCAGATCCACCCGCAGAAAATTCTGCCGAAAGCTATGGTAAATACAATAATGAATATTAAAGAAGCAATGGCACCCAAAGTGAGGATAAAAAAATCCTGCGGATAAAAAGGCTGCCCGAAGATGTAAAACTCCCGGTCAATCACATCAAATAAAAAGAACGGATTGCCGTTAATGGAAATAAAGGGAACGGTAAAATAAAAGAGCAGTAAGCCTGCGCTTACCAGGTATCTGTAATTGGTATACTTTCCTTTAGGTTTTCTGGGATATACCCATTTCCTTTTACCGGACTGGTCCATAGTTCCGATAGAATCTCTGTAAGTTTCAGGGTCTACAACCTGTCCTTGCCCGCCGCGTACTTCTATTTCTTCTATGTCTGACATGTTTGTAATGTTTTTAAAAAAGAAAAAACATAATTCGTTACTATTTTAATCTAATAACAAATTATGTTTTCTCATATGTTTAATTTTTTAATTAAAATTATTCCTTTTCCCAGTGCGCCTCGGTACCCTGAGGAGCTGCTCCGCCTTTATCTTTCGATACAGGAGGCAATTCCTGGTTAATGTGATATACGTATGCTGCAATTTTTTCAATTTCAGCACCCGATACTTCACCGTTTTTACCAAATGCCCTCATGGCAGGGTTCGTTGGAGAACCGTTCCAGTCCATATGGAAAACCGTTTTAAACAGCGTTTTCTCAGGCTGGTTGATCCAGTAGTTATCAGTAAGGTTTGGCCCGATACCTCCACTACCGTCTTCCTTGTGGCATGATGCACAGTTTGTTTTAAACAATTCTTTACCTTCTGCAATATTATCAGCTGAATATTTAGCGGTTTCAATGGTTACAGGCGGCTGGGTCTTGTTGTAAATATCAATCGCTGCAATCTGTTCCTTATATTCCTGCTCATACTCGTTGATCGGGTGGGCAAAATCTGTAAAAGAATACGCTGCTACATATACAATACAAAAAACGGTGCCAAAGTAGAACAATCCAAGCCACCATTTCGGCAACTGGTTATCCAGTTCCATTATTCCGTCGAAACCGTGGTCAATAAGGATATCCTTTTCTTCGTCTGCAGACTGCTTTTTAAAGGCTGCACTGTATAATCTTACCAGATAAGGTACTCTTTTTTCCGACAGATAAGCCGCTTTTTCTTCTGGAGACAGCCTTTTGAATTTATTGTTTTCAATAAGGTCTCCGATTGCACTGTGGATGTATGCTAAAATACCAGCAATTACCACAGTCCCCCAGAAATACGGCGAGCGAAAGAATTCATAACTCTGTACAAACAGATAATAAAAAACTATTAAAAGTCCAATTATTATTAAAATGTTTACAACAACCGGTGTTCTTTGTTTCATAATAAAAAGTTAATTTTTTAGATTGAAATCATCATCCTCATCATCCTGCAATGGTGCTTCTTCCTCTTCCTTATAATATTTTTTCGGCTTGCTGAAAACATATATAACCAGAGCAATGAAGAACAGCATAAAGAAAATCAGAGCCAGTGTCTGGTAAAAACCAGCATTATCGGTGTTTGATAAAATGTCTTTGAAATTCTGCGGTATCATGATGTGATCCTTTTAATATTAGTTATTACTTGCTGTTTTTATTTCAGTTGTCTTAATATCCGTTCCTAATCTTTGCAGATAAGAGATCAGCGCTACAATTTCTTTTTTCTCCAGTTCTCCTTTTGGCCTCTTTGCATATGCATCTTTAAGGTCAGGTGCTTCGGATAAGATATCCCTTACGATTTTAGTTGCCTGGTTGTCTGCCCATGAATTGGCGGAATCAATTTCAGCTTTCGTATAAGGAACTTCAAAAGCATTCTTCATCAGCTTCATTTTATCCACCATTTTAGACCTGTCCAGGTTGGTGGCGATCAGCCATGGATAACGAGGCATGATAGAACCTGCGGAGGTAGATCTTGGGTTATACATATGCTTATAGTGCCAAGAACTCGGGTTTTTACCTCCTTCTCTATGCAAATCCGGTCCTGTCCTTTTGGATCCCCAAAGGAACGGTCTGTCATAGATAAATTCTCCGGCTTTGGAGTACTGTCCGTTTTTACCGTTGAATCTTACGATCTCATCCCTGAACGGTCTTACCATCTGCGAGTGGCATGCATTACATCCTTCTCTGATATACAGGTCCCGCCCTTCAAGCTCCAGCGGAGAATAAGGTTTCACCGCAGAAATGGTAGGTACACTTTTCTTAAGAGAAAGAGTAGGGATAATCTCGGTCATACTTCCGATAGAAATTGCAAATAAGGATAGGAAACCCAGTAATACCGGAGTTCTTTCCAGCCAAAGGTGTGTTCCTTCTCCTTCCTTACGCTTCCCGCTGATGTTTGCCAATGCAGGCGCTTCTGCAGGTACTTCTTTCTGGAATGATCCTTTTCTTACCGTAGCAATCAGGTTAACCACCATTAACAAGGCTCCCGAAAGATACAGGAAACCACCGAAAAACCTCATTTTGAAATAAGGGATAACCGCGGTTACCGTATCCAGCCAGTTTTTCCAAACCAGGGTTCCGTCCGGGTTGAACTGTTTCCACATCAATCCCTGTGTAAATCCTGAGATATACATCGGGACCGCATAGAAAATAATCCCTAACGTTCCGAGCCAGAAATGCCAGTTGGCCAGTTTTACCGAATAGATTTTCGTTCTCCACAAGATCGGGATCAAATAGTAGATAACACCGAATGCCATGAAACCGTTCCATCCCAGTGCACCTAAATGTACGTGTCCGATGACCCAGTCTGTAAAGTGACCGATTTTATTAATATTTTTAGTCGCTAAAAGCGGACCTTCAAATGTTGCCATCCCGTAACAGGTAACGGCTACCACAAAGAACTTCAGGATCGGGTTTTCCCGGACTTTATCCCATGCTCCCCTTAAGGTAAGAAGACCATTAAGCATCCCTCCCCATGATGGGGCAATAAGCATAATGGAGAAACCTGTTCCCACTGCCTGGGCCCAAGCCGGTAAAGCTGTATACTGAAGGTGGTGAGGACCTGCCCAGATGTATACAAAAATTAACGACCAGAAGTGAATAATAGACAGTTTATATGAGAATACCGGTCTGTCTGCCGCTTTCGGCAGGAAATAATACATCAGACCAAGTACCGGAGTTGTCAGTACGAATGCTACTGCATTGTGTCCGTACCACCACTGTACAATGGCATCTTTTACCCCTGCATATGCTGAATAAGATTTCCAGCCTGTGAAAGACAAAGGAACTTCCAGGTTGTTAAAAATGTGAAGCATAACCACTGCAATCCAGGTTCCGATGTAGAACCATATTGCCACATATAAGTGTCTTACTCTTCTTTTGGAAATTGTCAGGAACATATTGGCTCCGAAAATGATCCATGAGAAAGCAATTAAAATATCAATCGGCCATTCGTGCTCTGCATATTCTTTTGAAGTATTGATTCCCATAAAGAACGTAATGTAGGTCACGATGATCATAATCTGCCAGGTCCAGAAATGGATCCATGACAGGGTGTCACTGTACATTCTTGTTTTCAATAAACGCTGTAAAGAGTAATATACCCCAACATACACAACGTTCATTACGAATGCAAAAATTACAGTGGTCGTGTGCAGCATCCTGATTCTTCCGAACCCGAACGCACCATGTGTGTTTATCAATCCCTGGATGCCGCCGCCCATGCTTTTAATGGTGGTGTCATCCGTTCCGAACAAAAATTCCGGAAGTTCAGGGTAGAAAAGCATTAATGCAGCCGTAAGCCCAAACAAAAACCCTATGATCCCGAAAACTACGGTCGCATAAAGGAATGCCCGGACAATACTGTTGTCATAACTAAACTTCTGTGTTTCCATATCAACTATTCACTTTTTTCTTCAATTTTTATTATTTTCTCCTTTTTCATCTTTGCTTCCATTGTCAGGAGTTTCGTCTTTTTCCTTGATTTCATCAGAATCAAAGAGGATTCTTACAGCGGGAGATTCATCATCTTCAAACTGTCCTTTTCTGGCATATATGATGAACACCACCAGAAAAACTGCAGCCAAAGAAACACTGCAAAGGATCATTAAATAAAGAATATCCATTAGACAACAAAATTAACCTATTTTCGGGTCTCAAATTTAAGGAAAAATAATGACTTTCATCACGAAATACGCTTTTCAGCTAATTTAAAATCAGTCTAAATAAGCGTGTTTTAAGCCCGTTTTTTAAAATATTTTCTTCCAAGGATCCAGGTGGAAAAAGTAGTAAATGAAACAACTGTGATTGAACTTGCCGGCATGATCAGCGCAGCAAAAAGCGGATGCATATGGCCTGTAACTGCATAGCTTAAACCAACAATATTATAAAGAAAACTGATTATAAATGTCATTTTCACAATTTTAATGGAACCCTTGCATACATTTAGGTACCTGTCCAGGGTGACTACCTTTTCACCGTTCATGATAACGTCTGAAGAAGGAGTAAAACTGTTGCTGTCATCTGCAATGGCAATTCCTACGTTGCTCTGTTTCAGGGCACCCGCATCATTCAACCCGTCCCCGATCATCGCAACTCTCAGGTTCCGGCTCTGAAGATTCTGGATGTAATTCAGCTTGTCTTCAGGGTTTTGGTTAAAGGCCATTGCTTTGTAATTCGGGATCAGTTCTTTCAGCTGGTGTTCTTCAGACGAATTGTCCCCGCTTAAAATGAACACCTTGTAACTGCCCAGCTTTTTAAATAAATTCTTCAGGTTTTCACGGTATTCATTCTTAAAAATGAACCTGCCTAAAAATTCACCGTTCCTGCTGATATAGACAGCTGTTTCAAGATTCCTGGATTTCTGTCCGTTATATGCTGCAGAACCGATTTTATATATATTTCCTCTTATGCTCGCTTCATAGCCTTTGCCTGAAATCTCCCGGAAATTTTCAACAGGAAAGTATGCATCCGTCACATCAAGAAATTCATACAGCGACTTGGACAGCGGGTGGTTTGAATTTTTTAATAAAGTCTTGATATTCAATAAATCAAACTCTTTGATTTCAGCGCCGTCGTATTTTATATTTGACTTTTTCCTGTGCGTGATGGTTCCTGTTTTATCAAAGACAATCGTATCGAGCTTGGCAATTTTTTCAATGGTAAGGGTATCTTTAACATAGAATTTATTCCGTCCCAGGATCCGCATAATGTGCCCGAAGGTGAATGGAGCAGATAGGGCAAGCGCACACGGGCAGGCAATGATCAGAATGGCAGATACCACCTGGAACATTGTGTCTAAATCAACAAAATACCAGTAAACCCCGGAAATTAAAGCGATTCCCAGAATAATGAACGTGAAATATTTGCTTACACTATTTGTCAGCGTATCAAGTCCGGTTTCATGTTTTTTAAAGGCTTCCTTGTTCCAGAGCTGGGTCAGATAACTCTGGTCTACATTTTTTATCACTTCCAGTTCCAGGGAAGAACCGATCTGTTTCCCTCCCGCGAAGATTTTATCTCCCGGCTGTTTACCGATGGTGGCGCTTTCTCCCGTAATGAAGCTGTTGTCGATATTTCCCTCGCCATTAATCAAAATGGCATCAACGGGGATGATTTCCTGGTTTCTCACCATGATCCGGTCCCCGATTTTAATTTCGGACAGCAGGATGTTGTCCTGTTTCCCCTCAAAGTCAACCTTCGTTACGGCAATCGGGTAAAAGGATTTGTAATCCCTGTCGTAGGATAAGGCATTGTATGTTCTTTTCTGAAAGATTTTCCCCAACAGCATGAAGAACAGGAGCCCGCATAAAGTGTCAAAATACCCGGAGCCGTAATTGGTGGCTACTTCGTATAGACTCCGCCCGAAAAGCACAATGATTCCCAGCACGATCGGCACGTCAATGTTGACGATTTTATTTTTTAAGCCGTACCATGCAGATTTATAATAATCTGAAGCCGAATAAACCACAACGGGAATGGCCAGCATGCACATCAAAGCCCGGAAAAGCCCTTTGTAATGATCCATCCAGTAATCTTCACCCCCGATGTATTCAGGGAAAGCCAGGAACATTCCGTTACCGAAAGCAAAAGCGGCAATGGCAAACTTAATGAGCAGAGATTTGTCCAGGTGCTCTACATTTTTATCAGCTGTTTCAAGGCTGATCACGGGCCTGTAGCCCAGATTGGTTAAAAAATTGGCTAATTCGCTTAATTTTAAATCATTATGGCTGAAGGAGATTTGTAAGGTCTTTCGGGTAAAATTAACCTGGGAATACTTGATGTTTTTGTTTAATGTATGAAGGCTTTCCAGTAACCAGATGCATGAAGAGCAGTGGATCACGGGGATCTTAAATGTAACCAGGCTTGTACCCCCTTCGGAGAAATCCGTCACCTTCTCAAAAATTTCCGGCGTATCCAGATAATCAAACTGGGTAGAATTGGCATCGCCCGGCCGGATTCCGGCTCTTTTATTAAGTTCGTAAAAATTAGCTAAATTATTGATATTCAGAATCTCATAGACCGATTTGCAACCGTTGCAGCAGAAAATCCTTTCATCAAATAAAATCCTTTCCTTTTCGATATCTTGACCACAATGAAAACAGTTTTCGCTCACCTTCATAAATTATTGAAGTACAAAATTATAACAAATTTTTTTGTTTATCGAGTTAAAAAGTTCTATTTTTGTGATAAATATCATGTAAAATGTCGCAGGGACAACAGATTGCCATCGAAGATAGGTTCGCCAGGGTTTTTAATGATAAATCATTCAAGGAAAGACTTTCCAATGCTGATTTTGAGAGATATATAAGTGCTAAAAAAAGACTCAGTTTCCAGAAACACGACACCATTTTCGAAGACGGGGAAATCCCAAAAGGCGTATACTTTTTAGAAAAAGGAGCGGCAAAATTATCAAAGTCCGGGGCTTTTGGCAAAGACCAGATTTTGAGGTTTATCAAGGAAGGCGATATCATCGGCTACCGTTCTTTGCTGTGTGGTGAAAATTTCCAGGCAAAAGCAGAAGCGATGACGGATATTGAAGCTACCTTTTTACCTGCCGATGTTTTTATGTACCTGCTGGAAGTAGACCCGCAGCTTTCTTTTGTCATGCTTCAGAAAATTTCCTATGAACTGGGGGAATCATCCAATACCATTACTTTTCTTGCACAAAAAACGGTAAGGGAAAGACTGGCGGAAATTTTGCTGCTGTTGGAGCAGAAATTGGGCGTTGACCCGGAGGGATTTATCAAAATTTCTTTGACAAGGGAAGAAATCGCCAATATCATCGGGACCGCTACCGAAAGTGCCATCCGTCTGATCTCCGAGTTTAAAGGAGACCAGCTCATTGAAGTGGACGGGCGGAATATCAAAATTCTCAACCACGATAAATTAATGAAACTAGGTCACGTAGTTTTATAAAACCATACACAAACTTAAGTCGGCTCAGTGCCGACTTTTTAACTTTTAAAAATAGATACCTTATGTCTGTTCATTCTGAAATTAAAAAAGTTACCACTGAAACCTTGCGTAAAATGAAATTCGACAAGGATAAAATAACCATGCTTACGGCTTATGACTATACCACGGCCAAAATGGTGGATGCAGGAGGAATAGATGCCGTTCTGATCGGAGATTCCGCAGCTAATGTCATGGCAGGTTTCGAAACGACGCTGCCCATTACCCTGGACCAGATGATTTACCATGCCCAGAGTGTGGTGCGGGGAACAGACAGGGCACTCGTGGTGGCAGATCTGCCTTTCGGGACCTACCAGAGCAATCCTGAAAAAGCATTGGAATCTGCAGTAAGGATGATGAAAGAAGGAGGGGCACACGCCGTAAAAATTGAAGGGGGAAAGGAGATTTCCAAATCCATCAAAAAAATAATCAATGCCGGAATTCCGGTGATGGGGCATTTGGGTTTAACGCCTCAGTCCATCTATAAATTCGGGACCTATAAAGTAAGGGCTAAAGAAGAAGCTGAAGCCGAAAAATTAATTGCCGATGCACAGCTTCTGGAAGAATTGGGATGCTTTGCAGTGGTTTTGGAGAAAATTCCTGCCGATCTGGCAAAAAAAGTAACGGAAGCGATTACAATACCTACCATCGGGATCGGGGCAGGTGCTGATTGTGACGGCCAGGTTCTGGTATACCATGACATGGTAGGAATGAACCAGGGCTTCAGTCCGAAATTCCTTAGGAGATACCTCGATCTTTATACAGAAATAACAGGCGCCGTTGCCCGATATGTAAAAGATGTAAAAGATGTAAGTTTCCCGAATGAAAAAGAAAGCTACTAATCCATGAGAAACCAGCAATCTGTTCAGGGGATTTTATCCATCGTCGCCTTACTTTGCCTTGCGGCAGGATGGTTTAACCTTTTTTCACCGGAAATTAATAATCTGCTTTCCCGGAGGGTATTTTATGTATTAATCGGGGCCAGCTTTTTTTTACAGGCACCTTTCCTTACCAACAGGAATTTGATGTATGGCATGTATGGCGCAGCGGGATTATGCATCATCGGCGCATTTTTACCTTTGGAATGGAAAATTTCAGGAATCAAGACACTCGGCCTTCTGGCAGGCATCATCATATCATTCACCAACAGGCCCGGTTATCGTCAATAATTTATGGAGGAACAGATTGTATATGAAGATAATCACCTTCTGGTGATCAATAAAAAAGTCGGGCAGCTTGTACAAGGTGATAAAACAGGCGATGAGTCTCTGCTCGACACCATTAAGAATTTTATAAAAAAGAGGGATGGCAAGCCGGGAAATGTGTTTCTGGGTTTGGTTCACCGTATTGACAGGCCGACTTCCGGTTTAGTGATTTACGCCAAGACATCCAAAGCACTGTCCCGCTTGACACAGATGGTGAAAAACCGTGAAATTAAAAAAACATATTGGGCCGTGGTGGCAAAAGAAATGATTCCGCAAAGCCGAAGGCTGGTCCATTATCTTCAGAAAAATGAAAAAAACAATAAAGCTATTGTTTTTACAAAAGTAACGGAGGGCGCTAAAGAGGCAGTTCTTACTTATAATATCATTAAAAGCCTGGACAATTATCTTTTGCTGGAAATTGACTTGGAAACCGGCAGGCATCACCAGATCAGGGCACAGCTGTCAAAAACCGGGGTTCCGATTAAAGGAGATTTAAAATACGGCGCACCCCGCTCCAATCCGGACGGCGGTATTAATCTTCACGCCAGAAAGCTGGAGTTCATTCATCCCGTTACCAAAGAAAATGTAGAAATTACAGCTCCCGTTCCGCAGAATGATGCGATCTGGAAAGCTTGTGAAGAGCTATGATTCTTCCTGTCACAAATTCAGTGGAAATACTGATTTCTAAATAATAAGTTTAATCTATTTTTATTGTTTATTTACAACTATATGCCTAACTAAAAAAACAATAATTATGCTTACACTTGGACAACTCAAAGAAGCTACGTGTTCCAAATCAACATATGCCTCTAAATTCTTACCGTATGTTATAGATACGTGCGATAAATTTTCGATCAATACACCTTCCAGGATGCTTAACTTTTTGGCACAGGTAGGGCATGAAAGCGGCGGTTTGTTTTATACTGAAGAATTGGCAAGTGGAAGCGCTTATGAAGGAAGGGCTGATTTGGGGAATACCCAAAAAGGAGATGGTATTAAATTTAAAGGGCGCGGCCTGATACAGATCACAGGAAGAGCCAATTATAAAGCAGTTTCTGCGGCTTTAGGAACAGATTTTATCCTCAATCTGACATTGCTCGGCGGGAAGAATGTAACAAAATGCAGCGATGTTCAGTTAAAAAATGCAGCCGCAAGTGCAGGTTGGTTCTGGAATAACAGGAAACTAAATGCACTGGCTGATCAGATCGATATCATCAAAAGTATTGATGCCGGCAATAATCTTGTTGTTTTTAAAAAGATTACTAAAGTGATCAACGGAGGATATAATGGTTTGCTGGACAGGCTTAATCGTTACAAGGCAGGCTTATCTTATTTTCTTTAATCCTTAGTCAGGGCAACCGCAGCCGGCCAAGCTGAAAATTTTTTTTGAAAAAAATGATATTCTTACAGGAGAAAGAAAATGTTTGGCCTGTAGTTACACCAACGTTTTAAAATAATAGATAAGGCTTTCTCAGATCGGGATGGCCTTTTTTGTTAAAATTTTGCTGAATTCAAAAAAATAACTACCTTCGTCCGGACTTTAGGGGTGTCTGTGATGAGCAGACTGAGATTTTACCCTTTGAACCTGATCTGGATTATACCAGCGTAGGGAAAAGTGAAATGACTTTTGCTGTACATTCTATTGTACAATGACGGGCATTCCTAAAGTATATTTAAAAATTTAGGAATGGAGCTCACAATCAACCACACCCAGAAAAAGTTTGATGTACTTCCGGAAAACCTGGAAGCATTAATGGCTATGGAAATACCCGAAAAGAAAAAAGGGATTGCCGTAGCGCTCAACAACCGTATAATTCCGCAGTCATCCTGGCCGGAAACCATTCTCAGAAACAAAGATTCAATCTTAATCATCACCGCTACCCAAGGCGGATAAAAAATATTTTATGGCTCATAACATTACACGTTCACCGTTTCCGAACTCAAAAAAAATCTATGTTGAAGGGAATATTCATCCGATTCATGTAGCAATGCGGGAAATACATTTAAGTCCGACCAAACTTACCAACGGCACATTAGTAGAGAATCTGCCTGTTACGGTATACGATACTTCCGGGCCTTACACCGATGAAGATTCAGAAATCAATATTGAAAAAGGCCTTCCGAGAATCAGGGAACAATGGATTTCAGACAGAAATGATACAGAAGTTTTGGGTGGAATTACTTCCGACTATGGAAAAGCCCGTTTAGCAGATGCAAAACTGGATGAACTGCGTTTTTCCTACAATCATAAACCCAAGGTTTCCAAAGCCGGGAAAGAAATTACCCAGCTGTATTATGCCAGGCAGGGCATCATCACGCCTGAAATGGAATACATTGCCATCCGGGAAAATCAACGGATCGAACAATTGGATTGCGTTTCAAAAGACATGGCTGCCCAGCATCCGGGAAACAGCTTTGGAGCAAAAACTCCGAAAAGCAAGATTACGCCTGAATTCGTACGGGACGAAATTGCAGCAGGAAGGGCCATTATCCCTAACAATATCAATCATCCGGAAAGCGAGCCGATGATTATCGGGCGGAACTTTCTGGTCAAAATCAATGCGAATATCGGAAACAGTGCCGTTTCATCAGGCATTGAAGAAGAAGTGGAGAAAGCAGTCTGGGCGTGCCGGTGGGGCGCAGATACGATTATGGATCTGTCCACCGGAAAAAACATCCACGAAACCAGGGAATGGATCATCAGAAACAGCCCGGTTCCGATCGGTACCGTCCCGGTTTATCAGGCACTGGAAAAAGTAAAAGGCGTTGCCGAGGACCTGACGTGGGAAATTTTTAAAGATACATTGATCGAACAGGCAGAACAGGGTGTTTCTTATTTCACCATTCACGCCGGGGTTTTGCTGAGGTATATCCACCTGACCGCAAACCGTGTGACGGGAATTGTTTCCAGAGGCGGTTCAATCATGGCGAAATGGTGCCTGTTTCATCATAAAGAAAATTTTCTGTACACACATTTCGAGGAAATCTGCGAGATCATGAAAAAATACGATGTTGCCTTTTCTCTGGGAGACGGCCTTCGCCCGGGATCCATTGCCGATGCGAATGATGAAGCCCAGTTTGCCGAACTGGAAACTTTAGGTGAACTGACAAAAATTGCATGGAAACACAATGTGCAGGTAATGGTTGAGGGTCCCGGCCACGTCCCGATGCACATGATCAAAGAAAATATGGAAAAGCAGCTGGAAGTCTGTGCCGAAGCTCCTTTTTATACATTAGGACCTTTGACAACGGATATTGCTCCGGGTTACGACCATATTACGTCAGGAATCGGGGCCGCGATGATTGGCTGGTTCGGTTGTGCGATGTTGTGTTACGTAACGCCGAAAGAACATTTGGGGCTTCCGAATAAAGAAGATGTAAAAACAGGCGTGATTACCTATAAGCTGGCTGCTCATGCGGCAGACTTGGCAAAAGGGCACCCCGGAGCACAGTACAGAGACAATGCTTTGAGCAAAGCCAGGTTTGAATTCCGCTGGGAAGACCAGTTTAATTTATCGCTGGATCCTGAAACCGCAAGGTCTTATCATGATGAGACGCTTCCGGCAGACGGAGCGAAGGTAGCGCATTTCTGTTCAATGTGCGGACCGAAATTCTGTTCCATGAAAATCACCCAGGAAATCCGTGAATCTGCAGAAAAAGGAATGTTTGATAAATCCCGGGAATTCATTGAAAGCGGGAAGGAAATTTATATATGATCATCGTTATCACACCCGAAAAAAATGTAAATAAAGAAACTGAAATCATCAATGGATTGTTTCGGGAAGGGCTGGATCTGCTTCATCTGAGGAAACCCTTTATGTCCCGGAATGAAATAATGGAATTTATCCGGAATATAGATTCAGGATTCCGTAAACGGTTGGTCTTGTGCAGCCATTATGAACTGGCGGAACAATTTGATATTTCAAGGCTTCATTTCAGGGAAACCGACCGGAAGAATCATCGGCAAATTTCTTTTACAGGGAAAATTATTTCAACATCCGTTCATGATATGGAAACGTTTAATGAATTGGATAAAAGCTGGGCATATGCATTTGTCAGTCCGGTATTCCCGAGTATTTCCAAAAAAGGATACGGAGGACATTCAACGGTTTTACCTGAAGTTAAAAAACGAAGCAACCCGTATGTGCAGTTGGTTGCCCTGGGAGGGATTACTCAATATAATATTCAGGATATTTTCGAAAACGGGGCAGACGGTGCCGCTTTATTGGGAGCCATCTGGGAAAATGAGGAACCTTTGCAGGTTTTCAGATCTTGCAGGCAGGCAATCCGGCAAATGTGAACCGTATAAATTTAATGCCGCAACAGTAAGATGGAATTTTAATAACCAACCCTGCTTTATCAGGAGTTCATTTAAAATAAATAATGGAAAAAATACAGTATATATCACAGGGACTGACAATCGAAGAGCAGGAACTCAACATTCATAATGCTCTTGATCACGGCATAAAATGGGTACAGGTGCGTTGGAAAAATGCACCTGAAAATGAATTCATACGCCTTTGTGAAACTTCAAAAAAGCTTTGCTCGTCTTATGAGGCGGTCTGTATCATCAACGATCATGTTCAGGCCGCAAAAAATGCAGATGCAGACGGAATTCATTTGGGGCTACAGGATGCTTCTATAGAAACAGCACGTTCTATATTAGGCGAAAATAAAATCATTGGAGGTACGGCCAATACATTGGCAGATGTTCTCCGGAGGATGAATGAATCCTGTGATTATATCGGTCTGGGACCGCTGAGGTTTACCTCAACCAAAGAACAGCTGAGCCCGGTATTGGGCTTTAAAGGCTATCAGAAAATTATGGAGGAATTACATTCCAAATCACTAAAAATTCCCAGAATATTTGCCATCGGCGGGGTGGTTGCAGGGGACGTAGAGCTCCTGCAGCAGATCGGGATCTATGGTGTTGCCGTTTCAGGGCAGATCACCCGGCAGCCATCCGTTATTAAAAAATTTAAAACAGCAGTACAATGAATAATCAGACACTAACCATCGCAGACAGAACTTTTGAATCGAGGCTGTTCCTGGGAACGGGAAAATTCGGTAACCTCTCGGAAATGACCAGTGCCATCATTGCTTCAGGAAGTGAAATGGTCACCATGGCATTAAAACGCATGGACTCCCGATCGTCAGATGATGATCTGCTGAGTGCATTAAGACCGGCTAAAACGCATCTCCTACCCAATACTTCAGGAGCAAGAACAGCCAAAGAAGCTGTGCTTGCGGCACAGTTGGCAAGAGAAGCCCTGGAAACCAACTGGGTAAAGCTGGAAATCCATCCGGATCCGAAATATCTTTTGCCTGATCCTATTGAAACATTGTATGCAACGGAAGAGCTGGCAAAGCTGGGGTTTATCGTGATGCCTTACATTCATGCAGATCCGGTACTGTGCAAACGGCTTGAAGATGCCGGAACAGCAGTAGTTATGCCTCTCGGAGCACCGATCGGCACCAATAAAGGCCTGAGGACACTGGATTTTTTAGAAATTATCATCAGCCAGAGCAATGTTCCCGTAGTAGTGGATGCCGGTATCGGGGCACCTTCCGATGCGGCAAAAGCAATGGAGATGGGAGCGGATGCGGTTCTGGTAAATACGGCCATTGCAGTAGCCGGCAATCCGGTAAGCATGGCTCTGGCCTTTAAAGAAGGTGTAATTGCCGGAAGAAGGGCTTTTGAATCCGGCCTGGGAGCGATTGCAGAACATGCGGAAGCATCAAGCCCGCTGACGTCTTTTCTGTTTGATTAAACATAAAGGGATGGAGAATTTTAGAAATTTTTTTGAAAAATACCGGTGGGGTGAGGTAAAAGAGAAACTTGAAAAAGTAACCTTGCCGGATGTTGAAAGAAGCCTTTACAAGAAAAATAAAACAATTGAGGATTTTCTGAACCTTATTTCCCCTGTAGCCTCACAAAAGCTGGAAGTGATGGCAAAAATAACGCAGCAGCTCACTCAAAAACGATTCGGGAAGACAATTCAGTTATATGCCCCGTTGTATCTAAGTAATGAATGCCAGAACATTTGTACCTACTGCGGTTTCAGTCTGGATAATTCCATTAAAAGAAAGACGCTTTCCAATACGGAATTAATGATTGAAGGAACCGTTTTGAAATCAATGGGCGTAAATCATGTTTTACTGGTGAGCGGTGAAGCGAATAAAACAGTTGGAATTGATTACTTTTTGAACGCTGTGCGTCTGCTGAAACCACATTTCGCTAATATATCCATCGAGGTCCAGCCTTTGTCAGAAGAAGAATACCGGCAGCTTCACGATGCAGGCGTAAATGCTGTTCTGGTGTATCAGGAAACTTATCATCAGGAAGTATATAAAGCATATCATCCGAAGGGAAAGAAGTCGAATTTCAATTTCCGTCTGGAAACACCTGACAGAATTGGGAAAGCAGGAATTCATAAAATGGGGCTGGGTGTTCTGCTGGGCTTAGAAGACTGGCGGACAGACAGTTTTTTTAATGCGTTCCACATTGATTATCTTCAAAAGAAGTATTGGAAAAGTAAATTTTCCGTTTCATTTCCGAGGCTCCGGCCCGCAGAAGGAATGATTGAACCGAATTTTATAATGTCAGATAAAGATTTATTGCAATTGATCTGCGCATACCGAATCTGGAACGAGGATTTGGAGATTTCCATCTCCACGAGAGAAAGCGAAAAGTTCCGGGATCATATCATTTCACTGGGAGCAACAGCAATGAGTGCAGCGTCTAAAACCAATCCCGGCGGATATGCCGTTGACAAAGAATCTCTGGAACAGTTTGAAACCAGTGATGAAAGAAGCATGGAAGAAATTAAAAACGTCATCCGGAAAGCCGGATATGATCCGGTAATGAAGGACTGGGATGCTGTTTATAGCGGAATTCAAATTTAAAATTCAACCGTAGGTTTTACGTAAAACCCGTTAATCTTTGATAACTAAAAGCCGGCAGCTCAATATATAACTCAACTCATGAAAAAAGAAGATGTTTTTGCACGGTACAGCCGGCAGGTTTTCATTAAAGAAATCGGATTGGAAGGACAGCGGAAGATTATGGGATCCAAAGTACTGGTTGTCGGGGCAGGAGGGCTGGGAAGCCCTGTCATTCAATACCTGGCAGCAGCAGGAACCGGAATTTTGGGAGTGGCGGATTTTGATAAGGTGGAATTGCATAATTTAAACCGGCAGGTTATCCATAACGAAAATTCAGTTGGAAAATCAAAAGTGAAAAGCGCAGAAGCTTTTGTGAAGAATCTTAATCACCAGATTGATTTCATTGCAATCGAAAAAAAAATTACCGCTGATAATGCTGAAGAAATCCTCTCCCGGTTCGATCTTATTATTGATGGTTCTGATAACTTTTCAACAAGATACCTGATTAATGATACCTGTGTGAAGTTGGGGAAACCTCTGGTGTACGGAAGTATTTTGGGATTTTCAGGCCAGGTCGCTGTTTTTAACTGTAACGGGAGCCGGAACCTGAGGGATATTTTTCCGGAGCCGCCTTTTGAAGAGGACATTCCCGATTGTGACAGTCTGGGTGTCCTGGGAGCCCTGCCGGGAATCGTGGGAAGCATGATGGCCGGTTTAGCCCTGAGCATCATAACGGATCTGCCTCTGCCTTTGAACCGGCTGACATTAATTGACACATCGGACTGGACCTTTCAGACGGTCGGTTTTTAAGACCACCAAGCAGTCATTTAACCATTGAGCCCTGCTACCAGGTTAATGGTGAGCGCCACCACAAAAGTATTCATGAAGAAAGCAAGCAGTCCGTGGATCATGGTTATTTTTCTTAAATTCCTGGAAGTAATGCTGACGTCAGAAACCTGGAAGGTGCAGCCCATGCAGAACGAGTAATAGGCAAAATCCATATAATCGGGATGGTATGGTTCGTTTTTGTCTTCTTTCGGAAACTCCAGGCCACCGATTTCCTCTTTTCTGCCGGAAGCATCCTCATCATAATATTCCCGGGCATAATGAAAGATGTACTGCGTCTGTACGAGAATCCATGACAGGATCATGGCACAGAGTACAACCGGAAGGAAATAGATTTCTTTCTGTACCAGCTTGTCTTTGGAAGTGACCAGAAAAAACATGGCAAACATACTTGCAAAAGAGGCAACGATAATGGTGGTAAAAACAAAGACAGCATTTCCGTCATCGGCCCTGGCTTTTTTACGGATGTCATCCACTTTCCTGTGGAGAATCACCTGCCAATCCAGAAAAAGAAAGACCAGGGAAAAAGACAGCCAGCAGAAAATAAGCAGGATGAGCGGTTTAAGGTTCAGCCTGAAAATCAAAAAGAAAACCAACGCCGCAGCAAAAAGACTTATAGCGGCTCTTTTTAAAGGGCTTATGCGTAAAAAAATGCTTTCGTTGGTTGTAATTTTTGTCATTCAAAATTTTCTTTAAAAATAGAGAAAAATACTTTTCGCGGATCATGGCAGCATTGAAATTAAGATTTTTTTAATGGCGCCATCAGAATTCCGGGGATTTTATAGTAAAAACCCCTCTGACTTCTTAAAATCAAGGGGGTTCTTTATTTCTGTGTACTTAAATCTGTTATTACTGGCCTTGGTTCATCACGCCGCTGCTGTCTTCCTTTTTGTTTTCTTTCAGAATACTCTGGTCCTCTTTGGCCAGTTTGTTTTTCGTCGGAATTTTATAATTGACCGATAATCCGAAGTTTCGGGTGTCATATTTATTCCTCATATAGACGGATTCTCCCAGAGGCGGATTCGAGCGGACCTGCATTACCTGCCCGTTGAAAATGTCATTTGCAAAGACCGATACCGTCAGTCGGTTATCCATGAATTTCTTTGTCAGTGTAAGATCGAATGAATTGTTGAAAGGCTTTTCTGCAGTAAAATAGAAATAGCCGGCTTTTGGGGTCAGATAACTGTAGTTTGCCGTCAGTTTAACATCTTTCGGCAAAATTACCTGAGCCATGATATTGAAAATCCAGAAACCTCTGTTGTTCAGGTTTTCAATTTCATGCTTCTGGTAACCTGCGTACAGATACATGAAATTAATTTTGTCAGGATTAAAATCAAACTTCATGATTTCGCTCAGTGGTTTGCTGAAGATCATAAACGGGACCGGCAATCCGAGATTAAAATTATGAATCTTCATTTCTGAAATATTAATCTGTTCATTAAACAGGTTTTTGCCGTCTTTCCTGATGATCTGTGCCACCTGGTTTTTAGCGGAACTCACGCTGTATCCGATAAATGCGTAATCGAAAGCAGATATTTTTATTTCATAATTGTCAAAAATTGTTGGCTGCAGGTTCGGGTTACCGGTAACCTGGGTATTGGGCCCCTGGAAAGTTGTGTTATTTGGGTTTAGGGCGGAAATACTCGGCAGGTTGATTTTCTTGTTGTAGTTGGCAGCAATATACACCTGGTTCATCAGATTATACTGTACGCTTGCATTGGGAAACAGCTTGAACTTATTGAAAGGGAGAAGGTCAGCTTCAATCACGGCATTGTTATTACCGTAATATCTTGTAACTCCGGAAATATCATAATTTTCGGCCCGCGTTCCTAAAATAAAGTCAAACTTTTTCAGTTTAGCCTGGAGTTCCAGATAGGTTGCGGTGGTTTGTCTTTTATATTCTAAATTGGTGATGCCTTTACTTTCCGTATCAAAATTCTGATTTTCATACAATCCCCCCAGGCTTACTTTTCCGCCGTCCAGAAGCTTAACCGGCTGAG
Organism: Chryseobacterium sp. JJR-5R; assembly: GCF_034047335.1. Lineage (NCBI taxonomy): Bacteria > Pseudomonadati > Bacteroidota > Flavobacteriia > Flavobacteriales > Weeksellaceae > Chryseobacterium > Chryseobacterium sp. JJR-5R. Next base: position 3,967,124 of record NZ_CP139137.1, on the reverse strand, counting down.
AATAGTCTACTTTGAAATTGGCAACACTCATATCGGATGTATTATTTAACAGATTTCCAAGGGAGATCCTTTGCTCAGAGGCCGTGTTTGCAAAAGTAATGTCCCGGAAAATATTATCCTGCACGAACTTGCTGTCAGATTTTGTATATCCGAACTGGAAGTCCAGTTTCTGGGTTTTTTCCGTGAAGCGTTTCTGATACGTTACTACAGCTTCCTGTCTTGTATTGAGCGTATGTGCCGCATCAGATGCATCAAAAATGAAATCCCTGTAGGTGTATTGCTGCGGGTTTGTATTGACGATGGGCTTTTTCTCCTGTCCGTCGCCGTTACTTAAAGTATAGTTGTCATTATTATTGTGGTAGAGGTCATAATTGACCAGTAAACGGTCCTGTCCGAGGTCAAAAGTTAATCCTGATTTTGCAAAATATCCCCGCCCGTACCGGTCTGTATTACTTATTAACAGGTCGTTCTGATTAGTATCCAGCATGCTTTCCCGGTAATTCTGTCCCACATTCAGCTGCCATCCGAAGATTTTATTTCTGGCGTTCAGGTTTAAAGAATTGCTCGTCCTGCTTCTGTATTTATCGTAATTCGTGAAAGAGTAGTTTCCCGAATACGTTGCAGTTAAATATTTATTGGCATTTTTATTTGTAATGATATTCATGATGGCTCCGCCGGAGGTGGCCGGAAACTCTGCGCCGGGCTGGGTAATCACTTCAATCCTCTCTACCGAGTTGGCAGGCATTCCTTCCAGAAAAGAATTCAGCTCATTGGAGGTAATATTCAAAGGCCTCCCGTTGAGGTAAACATCCAGGATTTTCCCCTGGTACATCATTCCTGCAATATCTGTAGAAACCAGTCCCGGAAGTTTTTTGATGCCTTCCAGGACATTTCCGTTATTCAGCTGGGGCTGTTCCGAAAAATCGAAGATCGTACGGTCAGCTTTCTGCTCAACGGCTTTTTTAGTCTTGGTAATCGTAATTTCTTCGATCTGTTTTTCCTTGGTTGGCGGATTTGTGTTCTTCTCCTGGGCGGAAACAAACGCTGCGCCCAGAAAAGATAAAGTGATAATAGTTTTTTTCATGTTTTTTCTACTATAACAATTAGACAAGGAAAAACATATTTTGTTACACTAAATCTTTATACTCTTTCTTTTTCCTCAAATTTGATCGCTTTTTTTTGAATTTTTTTCTTCTGGCCTCCGAAAGTATAATTTACGCTCAGGCGGAAGCTTCTGCCGTCCCAATAGTTGTTCATGTGCTGCACGCTGTCTGCAAAATAGATAGAACCGCGGGAACGCTGGGCAAAAATGTTAGTCACCGTAGCATTGATCTGAAGCTGTTTTTCCATCAGTGAAATTTTAAAGCCTGATGAAAGATTGGAAAAATTCTGAAAGTAATAATTTACATTTCTGTAAGGGAGGTTCTGTTCGTAATTCAGGAAAAAAGCAGCGGTCTTATTTTTATTGAGGGTAACGGTATTGTTTACGGAGTAGCTTACAGATATTCCTTTTTGGTTCTGTGCATTTATTCCGAACATATCGGAATCCTGGTAGGCTGCATTGGCAGAAACAGAAGATTCCCAGCATTTGAAAAACGTATCCGTGTAGGATATGTTAAGTCCCGATGAATGGTTATTATAATAATTAAGATACGTTGAGATCTGAGAAAGGCCGTCCTGGAAAGAAACCTGCCCGAATGCATTCTTTGTTTTGAGATAGTAGATGCTTGCAGTAAGCCTATTGTTGAAGGTATAGGCCAGCTCCAGATTGTTGATATACGACGGTGTAAGGAGCGGGTTTCCGGATGAATACGAATAAGGGTTAGAATACCACAGGAAAGGATTCAGATTACTCATGCCGGGACGGTTGATCCTCCTGGAATAAGACAGGCTGAAAATATTTTTGTCTTTTTTGTATGAAACGTAGGCAGACGGAAACCACTGTCCGTAGTGGTACGAATTACCGAAACCATTGGAAGGGGTATGGCTTTCTGCGGCCGTATTTTCATACCGGAGCCCGGCTTTCGTTTCCCAATGCTCACCAAAGTTTTTAGCATAACTGAAATAAGCCGCATAATTCTCTTCTTTATATCTGAAAAGATTGGCTCTGTTTTCGTCAGGAACGTACCCGTTATCCGTCAGATTGAAATATTTTAAATCCGAATTGTTTTTAAACTGATTGAATTTTACGCCCGTTTCAACGGTTCCGAAAGATAAAGGAAGTTCCAGGTCGGCCTGTACGGAAAATATCTGCGGGGCTACCAAAGAAAGGGTTTTTACCTCTTGAATGGTATTGTCAGAAAGTTTTCGGGTGGAAAAATTGACCTCCGTATCGGAATTGTTTTTATAAAAATTCCCCATTACGCTTAATTTTTTACCCAATGAATCGAGTTTCAGGTCATAATAGGCACTCAGGGTATGGGTAGGATCCTTCTCGCGGTGGAACGTGTTCGTCAGAAGTTTTTCTTCAATAAGATCCGGGCTGATGTTCCGGGTGGTGTTGACGATATCCATTCCGGATCTTTGATGGGCAAAAATATATTCGAACCCGGCTTCGGAGTTTTTACTGATTTTATAAGACATGTTGATGCTTGGGGTCAGCTCGTTCCACATATCTCTCCTGATGGAATTGCTGTAATTCTGAGTGGCACCGATGATACTGTAGTTTTCGCTGGTTCTCTTGGCCGAATCATAATAGACCAGCTTCAGGCTGCTGCTGAACTTTTCGGTCTGGTAATTCAGCATTCCGGTAGTACCGAATCCGGAAAAGGTTCTCTGGATCAGGTTGGTAGCGAGGTTTCCGCTGAAACCCAGGTTTGGATTTTTTTTCAGGATGATGTTGATCAGTCCGCTGTTGCCCTGGGCTTCGTATTTTGCCGGCGGCGTGGTGATAACCTCTATTTTAGCGATGTTTTCCGAACGGATCGACTTCAGATAATTCAGAAGGGCCTGGCCGGATAGATTCAGCATCCTGCCGTTGATCATTACATTCACACTGCTCTTTCCGACAATAGAGACAATACCTAAGGATTCATCCACTTTAATCATCGGGACATTGGCCAGTGTTTCCGTGCCGTCCATGCCCTGGGAAGCAATGGAAGCCTCCACATTAAAGACCATGCGGTCCGCTTTTCTTTCCAGCAGTTTCTTCTTGATCAGGATATTCACCTGTTCAATGTTTTTCAGGCTGTCTTTTTGGGCCTTTGCAATGAAAGAAGCGGAGAGGAGTGAAAGGATAAAAAAATATTTCAGTTTCATAATTTTGTTAAATCTTGGAGCAAAAGTATTCCCAAAGCTTTTCCCCTGAAACAGCCTTTAGATTTTATCTGCTTTTAAACCGATCAAAATAATTTCATCGGTAAAAAAAAGGCTTTTGTCGAAAAACGTTTGGAAAAAGAAAATCGGGAACCTTACATTTGGGAATGAAAAAAAAGCATATCATCTGGCTTCAGATCCTGTACTGGAGTTTTAATTTCATAGGGAAAGTGATAACGCCCAGAATATTTTATCCTGAAAAAAACAATTTTCATATTGATGTGCTCAGGATTACTTATTTTCTCGTCGGGATCAGTACATTTTATATCTGTTACCTTGTCATTATTCCGAAAATTTTCAATTCCCGGAAATTTTATACGGCCATTCTGGTCTTTTTATTATCCATTACCTGTTTTACAACCTTACGTTATCTGACAGAGGAAGTACTTCTGCCGGCCACTTTCGGATTTGGAAATTATGATCAGGGAACGGGGATGGCCTTTTATTTTTTCGATAATATCTACAACGGCAGCATTACGGTTTTCATTGCAGCCATATTGTGGCTACTGGAAAAATTCGGGGTGATAGAAACCGAAAAAAAACAGCTGGAACTGGAAAGGAACCAGGCAAAAATCCATGCGCTGAAGACACAGATTAATCCTCATTTCATCTTTAATTCTTTAAATAATATTTATTCCCTGGTGTATCAGAATTCCGATAAAGCTTTACCCGCCATCGAAGAGCTGGGAAGTTTGCTGAGGTACAGCACCAAGGATCTTGAGAAAGATTTTATTACTCTGGACAAGGAGATCGGATACATAGACAGCCTTACGGCACTGGAAAAGCTCAGGATCAGAAATCCCGAACTGCTGGTTATCAAAAACAAGATCAGATACCCTCACCTCCGTATTTCACCGATGCTTCTGGTTCCGTTTGTTGAAAATGCCTTTAAGCACGGAGATTTCCGGAATAAAGGATTTGAAATGAGCATTTCAGATCAGGATCAGGTCCTTCATTTTTATCTTATGAATTACAAAGGACTGAAAATGAAAGATGAAGGTTCGGGAATCGGAATCGCAAATGTAAAAAAAAGGCTGGAACTTCTGTATCCTCAAAAGCATACACTCGATATTACAGATTCGGAGACGGAATTTATTGTAGATTTAACAATTGATTTAAAGGATGGAAAAAATTAAATGTGTTATTGTAGATGATGAACCGCTTGCTATTTCGCTGCTGGAAAGTTATGTAAATAAAATACCTTTTCTGGAGCTGGTTTTCTCTGCCGAAAATCCCATTGAAGCCATGGAATATGTCCAGAAAAATGCATCCGACCTTATTTTCCTGGATATCCAGATGCCTGAACTCACCGGGATCAACTTCATGAAAATTCTTGGCGACAAGAAGAAATACATTTTAACCACCGCTTATTCCGAATATGCTTTGGAAGGATATGACCATCATATTATCGATTATCTGCTGAAGCCTATTCCGTTTGAAAGATTTTATAAAAGTGTGCTGAAGGCACAGGAACGTTTTATAACAGCAGAAAATAAAGAAGATACTCATTTTTTTGTCAAATCTTCAGGCCAGCAGCACAGGATTAATTTTAAAGATATTCTGTATGTGGAAAGCATCAGAGATTATGTCAATATCAAAACAACGGAGCAGGAATATATTGTTCTGGATACCTTAAAATCCATGGAACATCAGCTTCCGGAAAGTTCTTTTGCACGGATTCATAAATCTTTTATCATCAATCTGAACCGGATCAGAGACGTAGCTGCCAGAAAGGTCACTTTGGTTCCCGAAAAAGAAATCCCGATAGGGGAAAGCTACCGGGCGAATCTTTTAAACAGGATAAAATAAAATAAAAAAGCAGTTTCCAACGAAACTGCTTTTTATATGATTAATTAATCTAACAATTAATTCTCTTGCCTTTTGATCAGGTTAAGCGCAGAACCTGCCTTAAACCAATCAATCTGCTGATCGTTATAAGTATGGTTTGCCATAACAATGTCTTTTGTTCCGTCTGCGTGCACAAACGCTAAAGAAAGTTGTTTTCCAGGCGCAAACTGATCTAAATCTAAGAAGTTCACAGTGTCATCTTCCTGGATCTTATCGTAGTCCGCTTCATTGGCAAACGTTAATCCCAGCATCCCCTGTTTCTTAAGGTTGGTTTCGTGGATCCTTGCAAATGATTTTACCAGTACGGCTTTTACGCCAAGGTGTCGCGGCTCCATTGCTGCGTGCTCTCTGGAAGAACCTTCCCCGTAGTTCTGGTCTCCTACAACGATAGTCGGGATTCTGGCAGCCTTGTATGCCCTCTGTACTGCAGGAACTTCACCATGCTCACCTGTTAGCTGGTTTTTCACGCTGTTTGTTTCCATGTTGTAGGCATTCACGGCCCCAATCAGCATGTTGTTGGAAATATTGTCAAGGTGTCCTCTGTATTTCAGCCATGGCCCGGCCATTGAAATGTGGTCGGTTGTACATTTTCCGAAAGCTTTGATCAATACTTTGGCCCCTTCGATGTTCTTACCGTCCCATGCAGGGAATTCTTCCAACAGCTGAAGTCTGTCTGAAGCAGGGCTTACATTAACCTCTACTGACGAACCGTCTTCGGATGGTGCCTGATAACCGGCATCCTCCACAGCAAAACCTTTAGCCGGCAATTCTGAACCTTTAGGTTCGTCAAGCTTAATCTGCTCACCGTTTTCGGCAGTCAGCGTATCGGTAATCGGATTGAAATCCAGTCTTCCTGAGATGGCAACAGCGGCTACCATTTCCGGAGATGCTACAAAAGCATGGGTATTCGGGTTTCCGTCTGCTCTTTTCGCAAAGTTTCTGTTGAAAGAATGGATGATTGAGTTTTTCTCTCCTTTTTCGGAACCTTCTCTGTCCCACTGCCCGATACACGGTCCGCAGGCATTGGTAAAGATTCTTGCATTTTCAAATTTTCTGAAAGAGTCAAGGAATCCGTCTCTCTCAGCAGTATATTTCACCTGTTCTGAACCCGGGTTAATTCCCAGGATCGCCTTAGGTTTTACTCCTTTTGCTACGGCATCTTCTACGATAGAAGCTGCTCTTGATAAATCTTCATAAGAAGAGTTGGTACAAGACCCGATTAAAGCCCACTCCACTTCCAAAGGCCATCCGTTCGCTTCCGCTTTAGCTCTGAATTCAGAAACAGGTGTTGCCAAATCCGGAGTGAAAGGCCCGTTAAGGTGAGGTGCCAGTTCAGAAAGGTTGATTTCGATTAATTGGTCAAAATACTGCTCAGGGTTGGCATATACTTCAGCATCACCGGTCAAATGTTCGGCAATTTTATCTGCAGCATCCACTACGTCTTGTCTTCCCGTAGCAGCCAGGTACCTTCTCATGGAATCATCATACCCGAAAGTAGAAGTGGTGGCACCGATCTCGGCACCCATGTTACAGATGGTTCCTTTACCTGTTGCCGAAAGAGATTCTGCCCCTTCCCCGAAGTATTCTACGATGCATCCGGTTCCGCCTTTTACGGTAAGGATTCCTGCCACTTTAAGGATAACGTCTTTTGCAGAAGTCCATCCGGACATTTTACCGGTTAGTTTTACACCGATCAGCTTAGGCATTTTAAGCTCCCAGGCCATTCCAGCCATTACATCTACCGCATCGGCACCTCCTACACCAATCGCTACCATCCCTAAACCTCCTGCATTTACCGTGTGGGAGTCAGTACCGATCATCATTCCTCCGGGGAACGCATAATTTTCCAGTACAACCTGGTGAATGATCCCGGCACCCGGCTTCCAGAAGCCGATTCCGTATTTATCACAAACAGAACTCAGGAAGTTGAAAACCTCAGAATTCTTATTGATACCTTCCTGTAAATCTTTATCTGCCCCTACCTTTGCCTGGATCAGGTGATCTGCGTGAGCCGTTGAAGGGACTGCTACTTTGGCTTTTCCGGCCTGCATGAACTGCAGAAGTGCCATCTGTGCGGTGGCATCCTGCATGGCTACTCGGTCCGGTGCGAAGTCTACATAAGAATTCCCTCTTTCATGTGCTTTCGTAGCATTTCCTTCCCAAAGGTGGGTGTATAATATTTTTTCTGATAATGTAAGAGGCTTGCCCACGATCTGTCTTGCTGCTGCAATCCTTTCAGGGTAACGCTCGTACACTTTTTTGATCATATCGATATCAAATGTCATATCTCAAAAACGTTTTAAAGTTATCAAACAATTAAAAATGTTCCCAAATTTACGAATTTTTAATATTTTATATGAGCTATATTATTTAGATTCTTTATAAATATGTGTTTTATAGTTTCTATTTTGGATGTATTTTTGCTGCCAAATCATGAATATGAAAAAAGGAGCTCAGCTGATCGGGGTATTTATATCTATATTTGTTTTTTCCCAGGCACGCGTCTTGAAAAAACCGGTGCTTAAAAATACCTTAAAAACAACCGTGGCCACAACGCCTGTCGTCAATGAAAAAAGCAATAATTTTCCGGTTGTCAATAAAGATCTTCCCGCCCTGATTCCTAAAAAGAAAAATGGGAGTTTCGGCTATGTTAATCAAAAAGGGAAATTTGTAATCCAGCCTGAATATCACATTGCCGTATTTTTCTATGAAGACTGCAACCTGCTGAATGCTCCCAATGAAAAAATAAGAAAATTCGGAACAGACGCATATGCCACTGTGGAAAAGAATGAAATCTCTTACAGGATTGACCAGAAGGGGAAAAGGGTGTATCAGTTTAAGCAGTCGGACTTAGGTAAATGTGCCCATAAAGAATATGTGCAGCAGCTGTTCCAGGCCTATGTTCTCAACGGGTTCTACGGAATCATAGAAAAATCCGCCTTTAAGAATGCGCAGGACTACAGGCAGTTTAAGATTTATCCGCAGTATGAATATCTGTATATCCTGGAAGGGGATGATGTCGCCAATCCCATGATCATTGCTTCTAAAAACAATATGTTCGGCGTGATTGATGTGAACAACAGAATAATAATCCCGTTTGAATATGAAGATATCAAGCGTAATTTCAGCTGGAAGCTGGGGAAAATGTTTGATGTTTCAAAAGACGGAAAGAATTACTATTATGTAGACGACCAGAATAAAACCTATTAAAGACAATATGTACGGATAGATAATTATAGTAATTACCGGATTATAAATTTTTCAATTCCAATTTCAATATTTTGATGCCGCTGCATCTCATAAAAATTTTGTAATTTCGCGGCTGAAATAAAGGGGTGCTGTAATAAGCTGAGATTATACCCAATGAACCTGGAACGGGTAATGCCGTTTAGGGAAACATTTATATAATTGGTAAATGATAACTGATAATCAATTATAATAGATCACTTATCAATTATAGATAATCCGCCCCTTTTATTCATTAAATTTTAAAATTTATAGAATGAAAGGATTATTTTTTTTAGGGCTTACTGCAGGCTCATTCGCTTTTGTGCAGGCACAGAATTCAGATTCTCTCAAAGTAAAGGAAATTGAAGCCGTTAATTTCACCAGAAGGCTTCCTGTAGCCAAAGAAATCATTGATGTTGCCAAAGATCTCGACAGCCGCAATCTGGGCCAGGACTTGCCCATTCTTCTCAAAAACCAGACTTCCGTTATTTCTACTTCCGATGCCGGAAACGGAGTAGGCTACACAGGGTTCAGGATCCGTGGGGTTTCAGGAAGTGGGATCAATGTCATGATGAACGGCGTTCCTTACAACGATTCAGAAAGCCAGGGGACTTTCTTTGTAAATGTCCCGGATCTTACGAGCTCTGCCTCACAGATTGTAATCCAGAGAGGAGTAGGGACTTCCAACAACGGGGTTTCAGCCTTCGGGGCCAGCATCAACGTGATTTCAAAAGACCCGGAAGAAAAGTTTTATTTTAAAACGGATGACAGCTACGGGTCATTCAATACCTACAAATATTCTGCGGAAATAGGTTCCGGAAAATTTTGGGGCAACAGGCTTTCCGTGATGGGGAGATACACCCGTATCAATTCCGACGGGTATATAGACCGGGCTTTTTCAAAATTGCATTCCCATAATTTTACGGCTTTGTATGAGGAAGGAAATACCAGGGTGCGCCTGATGGCTTTCGGAGGGAAGGAAAAAACATACCAGGCCTGGAACGGGATTGACCGCAAAACCTGGGAAACCAATCCGAAATTCAATTACTCCGGAGCGATTTATGATGCCGGTTGGGAAAATATCGTCGGCTTTTATGACAATGAAACCGACAATTACAGGCAAAACCATTACCAGCTGCTTTGGGAACAGAAATTTAACGACCGCTGGAATTTAGAAACCACGGTGCATTACACAAAAGGAAAAGGATATTATGAAAATTATAAGCAGGGCGACCCTTTTGCAAGATATAACCTGGCTGATATGGCAGGCGAAAAATATTCGGATTTCATCAGGAAAAAATGGCTGGACAATGATTTTTACGGTGTTGTTTCTACCTTATACGGGAAATTTGAAAACCTTGACCTGAACTTCGGGATTGTAGGGAACCAGTATTACGGAAGGCATTTCGGAAATGTCACCGGGGTTTTCCTGCCGCAGATCGATGAACATGAATATTACCGGAATCGCTCGGTAAAAAATGAAGCGGCCGGTTTCGCCAAGGCTTTACTAAGGATCGACAATTTTGAATTTTTCGGAGACCTGCAGCTGAGGAATATAGATTATGATACCAGAATTATACAGTCCGGAGACGAAGAAGGGGCTGATCTGGATAAAAACTGGCTGTTCTTTAATCCGAAAGCAGGCATCAATTACAGGATCCCGAAAGGAAAGATTTTTATTTCTTACGCCCATGCCCAGCGCGAGCCCAACAGGGATGACCTGTTGGCTGACAATACCGTGAAAGCAGAAAAGCTGCATGATTTTGAAGCCGGTTTTGAAAGGCAGTTCGGCAGGGTTTCATTCACGGCAAACCTGTATTATATGTATTATGTTAATCAGCTGGTGCTGAACGGCGAGCTGAACAATGTAGGTGCTTTTATCAGGACCAATTCAGGGAAAAGCTACAGGAGCGGAATTGAGCTGGGTGCCCTGGCGAAAATCTCGAAGCAATGGGAACTTAACGGAAACATAAGCTTCAGCAGCAACAGGAACCTGGATTTTAAAGTAGAGAATGAAGAAGGGGTACAAAATCTGGGGAACACACAGATTTCTTTCTCGCCCGATGTAATTGCGAATATAGGCCTGAAATTCAATCCAAATCAGAATTTCCAGTTTGCCCTGATCAATCAGTATGTCGGGAAGCAGTACCTGGATAATTCAGAAGATCAGGACCTGCAGCTGAAAGACTATTTTTTAACGGACTTTAATGCGCAGTACCAGTTTAAAATAAAGAATAACGATATTGCCGTGAAATTATTGATCAACAACCTTTTCAACAGGAAATATGTTAATAACGGGGCAGTGTATGACGGCACTCCTTACTATTTTTCACAGGCAGGAACAAATTTCATGTTCGGGATCAGCTGGAAAATCCGCTAATCAGTAATACCACTGTGAATAAACCAGTAAAGTAAAGTAAAGTAAAGTAAAGTAAAGTAAAGTTAGGCCAAGGCTGCTCCGGCGGCCTTTTTTTATTGGGAGCTGTTTCCCGCTATCCACTGTATCTTTTTTGCTGCGGCCTCCGTTTCACTCCGGCCGCAACAAAAAAGGATGCCGTTCCTATCGGGGCTAAGAAAGAGGGCTGTAAAACCATCTGATTTACAATGACATTTACGTCTCAACCTCAAAAAAACAAATCTTCCGAAAAGTCATCAAAAAGTTATAAATTTGCGGTCAAATGAATACCTCAGCTTACATTTTAGAATATTTAAAACAGTTCGGGACAGTTACCGTTCCGGGTTTTGGCATATTTTCCCTGGAAAATTCCAAGGCCATTATCAATTCCGAAAACGGGAGTATTCTTCCTCCGGCAAGCACCATTGTTTACAAACCGGATTATGAAGTAAAATCTGATGACCTGGCGGCTTTTATCGGAAGCCAGAAACAGATGTCCCTGGAAGCATCAGCAACGGATCTTCAGATCCAGACCGATTTTTGGAAAAAGAAGCTCCAGGCAGAACAGGCACTGGATATCCAGGGGCTGGGGAAGATCTTTGTTACAGAGGGCAAAACTCATTTTAAAGGCAACAGGCTGCAGTCTGACCATCCTGATTTTTACGGGCTGGAAGAAATTAAGATATCGGATATTAACGATAAAACCACGAAGCCTGCCGTTCCGGTAAATACGGAAAAAGATTACAGGTTCAATAAATCAATCCTCTGGGCTTTCCTGGTCATTATCCCGGTTATAGGGATTTTGTATGTGGCTTATGCGCAGCAGGAGCTTCTTTTCGGGAAAAAATCTTTTGATAAGACCAATATTTCCGTACAGACAAAAACCCACAGGATTGCGGAAGATACGGTTAAGGTACAGGTACACGCGCCGGTTGTTGCAGATTTCCTGAAAAAAGATTCAGTACAGAAACCGGTACAGCCTGCCGCAGGACAATCCGTTAAGATTCCGGCCACTCAAAACAACACTAAGAAAAAATGACAAAAATAAAAAAAGCGTCAGAATCCCTGACGATCATGACGAATATCGTACTTCCCAATGATACCAACCAGCTGAGAAATCTTTTCGGCGGCGAATTGCTGGCGAGAATGGACCGCTGTGCTTCCATCTCCGCCACAAGGCACTGTGAAAGAAGGGTCGTAACGGCATCCGTAAACCACGTTTCATTTGACCATCCGATCCCGGAAGGAGGAATTGTCGTCATGGAATCCAAAGTTTCCCGTGCTTTCTCCACGTCTATGGAAATTTATGTGGATGTCTGGCTGGATGACCCGATCAACCATAGAAAAATCCAGACCAATAAAGGGATTTATACCTTTGTGGCAGTGGACGAATTCAACAGGCCGATCCCGATTCCTGACATGGAGCCCGAAACGGAAGAAGAGAAAGAACGGTTTGCCGCTGCTTTAAGAAGAAAAGAACTGTCGCTCATCCTTTCCGGAAGAATGAAGCCCTTGGATTCCGTGGAACTGAAAAAGCTTTTCCAGGAACCTAAATAATCGCTTTCAGGGAAAGGCCGCACATAAGCAGTGTAACTGCTAAAGATAACACCGACAGAAATGTTTGTCGGTTTTTTACTGCCGTTTCCGTTGAAGATTCCAGGTAATTATTATGATCTTTTCCGAACATTTTCCGGGGATGGAATAAAGGCAATGCGATAAGGCATAAAATGACGGCATTGATGCCCACTTCTAGCCACAGGAACATTTTGCTCCCGAAAACGTCTGCCGCTTCAGAAGAATAATGAATGGGAATAGTTTCCTTAACCGATGGGAATTTTATTCCTAAAAAGACGGCATATACCACCAGCAGTGCTGCTGACAGGCTGAAAATAAATGTATATGATTTCATATTCATTTGATTAACTGAAAAATTTTATCCTGTAAAAGCTGTTTCTGAATCTTTGCCCTTACCTTTGCCGTAACAAATATAAAGAATAATATCTTCTATGAGAATTTTGCTTTTAGATAAAAACCACCCGCTTATTACCGAACAGCTTTTGGAAAAAAACTTTATCCTGGAAGAAGATTTTACCTCTTCCTACGATGAGGTATACCGTAAAATTGAAAATTATGACGGTGTTATTATCAGAAGCCGGATCCCCTTGGATAAAAACTTTCTGGAACGTGCCAAAAACCTGAAGTTTATTGCCAGGGTAGGAGCGGGAATGGAGAACATCGATATTCCCGTGGCTGAAAAACTGGGGATTCAGCTGATCAATTCCCCCGAAGGAAACAGGGATTCCGTAGCGGAACATGTGGTCGGGATGCTGCTGGTTCTTATGAACAGGCTGTTTATTGCCTCACAGGAAGTAAAGGACGGAATCTGGCTGCGCGAAGAAAACCGGGGCGACGAGCTCCTGGGAAAAACCGTCGGGCTGATCGGTTACGGGAATATGGGGAAAGCAACGGCAAAAAGGCTTTCAGGATTTGGCTGTACCGTTATTTTCCATGATATCCTGCCGGGCCTGTCGGATGAATATGCCACACAGGTTTCTCCGGAAGAATTAAAAGAACGGGCAGAGATCCTAAGCCTGCACATTCCCTTAACGGAAGAATCTTATTACCTGATTGACGGATCTTTCATTGCTGAAATGAAAAACGATTTTTATTTCATCAATACAGCCAGAGGGAAGAATGTTGAAACGAAAAGCTTAGTTGAGGCCATGCGTTCCGGTAAGGTTAAAGGTGCCTGCCTGGATGTGCTGGAATATGAAAAATCCTCTTTTGAGAATCTGGAAACGGAGAATGAAGATCTGAAATACCTGTTGGAATCTGAGAAAGCCATTGTTACACCGCATATTGCAGGATGGACCCATCAGAGCAAAGAAAAACTCGCGCAGGTAATCGCGGATAAGATTACAGCCCGGTTTGCATAAAAAAAGTATCAGCTGGTACCTCGTGATTTCAGTTTGATTTTTATGTTAAATAATTCATAATTTACCCTTAGGAGTTAGTATTTATTTTGAGTTTCATTAAATTGCCGCTCATTTTTGTACTCATGAATAATCGCTACTTCTTACTGCTGATCACTGCTTTTTTATTCTTTTTTTCCTGTAAAAAAAAATCTGAAGATTCCCATGCCGTTACAGAACCTACAACCGATCTTCCGAATTACGGCAATGTGGATTTAGGCAAAGTATTTACGAAAGGTGACAGCCAGCTCCCTGACAAGGCATCGCTGGTGCGTTATATTGATCAGTATTATAAAAAAGTCTGGGAAGGAAGTGATTTAAGCGGCGGCATCCTGGTAGCAAAAGGGGATGACATCCTGTATGAGAATTATCGGGGCTTTGCCAGGGAAGGTCATCAGAAGCCGATTGATAAAAATACGCCGCTCCATGTGGCATCGGTTTCAAAAACATTAACGGCAATGGCCATGATGAAACTGGTGGAAGCGGGGAAAATTAAGCTTACAGACCACTTGACCCAATATTTCCCGGGGTTCCCATATCCGGCTGTTACTGTACAGACCTTGCTGGACCAGAGAAGCGGCCTCCCGAAATACGAATATTTTATCACAAAGATCCAGCCGGTTCCGGCAGAGCTTTCAAAGCCTTTCATTACCAATGAAGATATATTACATATGATCATTAAATACAAACCGGACCTGGCAAGAGACACGGATACCGGATTCATGTACTGTAATACCAACTTCGCCATGCTGGCTTTACTGATTGAGAAGATAACCAAAACCCCTTTTCCGCAGGCGATGAAAGAAATGGTTTTTGATCCGCTGAAAATGAAGGATACCTTTATTTTCCGGGAAAAAGACATTCCCACAGCTTCCCAGTCATTTTATTACGGAGGGAACAGACTATATCCGCTGGATAAGCTTGACCTTATTTACGGGGATAAAAATGTATATACAACACCGAGAGATTTATATAACTTCTCAAAAGCCATGTTTTCCAAAGATTTTTTAAAGCCGGAACTGATGCAGATGGTATTCACGCCTTACAGCAATGAGAAGGCAGGGATGAATAATTACGGGCTTGGCTTCAGGATGAAAATTTTTGACAACGGGGAGAAACTTACCTACCACAACGGCTGGTGGCACGGAACTAACTCTGTTTTCGCCCATTTATTAAAATCAAAAGTAACCATTGTAGCCATCGGGAACAGATATTCAGGCAAGGTGTATACAGCGCTTGCCTTATCCGGCCTGTTCGAAGACTTTCCTGCCCAGACAGACAAACTGCACAGCGTAATGAGCGATGGCAGAGATACATTGAAAGGACATGGTGAAGTTTATGGAGAATAATGTTTATTTTTGCGTAAACCTATTCATGAAAAGACTTTTTTTATTATTAATTACCGGTTTCCTTTTGCAGTCCTGTGCAAGGGTCGGGTCCCCTGTAGGAGGATCTAAAGATACGCTGGCCCCTAAATTTTTAGGTTCCAACATTGATACCACAAGGATTAATGTTCCGAGGGATATTAAAGAACTGCGCCTGGATTTTGATGAGTACATTACTTTAAAGGATGTCAGTAAAAACCTGAATATTTCTCCTCCCATCAACAATATCACAAGAATTATTCCCGCCAATATTGCGAATAAGTTTGTCCTTATCCAGTGGACGGATACCCTCCAGGCCAATACAACCTATAACTTTAATTTCGGGAATTCTATTGCAGATAACAATGAGACGAATGTCCTGCGCTATTTCAATTTTGCCTTTTCTACAGGTGAAAAACTGGATGACCTTTACGTAAGCGGAGAAATAAAAGATGCTTTATCCCTTAAAAAAGCCGGTGAAAATAAATTTGTAGTCGGGTTGTACCGTGCAAAAGATACCATCGATTATAAAAAGAAGCCTTATTACATGACCAAGGTAGATGAAGACGGATATTACGAACTGAACTACCTGTCTCCCGGATCCTATAAGGTTATTGCTTTTGAAGATGAGAATGAAAATTCAGTATATGACCCAGGCAAGGAAAAAGTAGGCTTTCAGAAAGACCCTGTAGTGGTTGAGAAATCAGTTTCCGGATTGAATTTAAAACTGTACCCTTCCAGGAAACCGGTAAAATACCTTGAAATGAAAGAAGCTCCGGGAGGTGTAATGATGACGTTTGAAGGAAAGCCGGATGACGTTAAAGTGCAGCCGCTGAATGAAAAAATCAAAGACTATAAAGTTACGCGCGCGCCGAAATCCGACACGCTGCGGATCTGGTTTGATGCAGTGAAAAGTGACGTGGGCCAGTCGGCAACGGAAAATCTCAAATTCGGATATAATGCAGGCATCGGTAAAAAAGACAGCCTGTACAATGCATCGTTGTTCTATAAGTACAATACGAAAAATGCGATGGATCTCAACAGCGATAACGGCGGCGGACTGCTTGCCCCGAAAGAGGATTTCAAGCTGAGCTCAAATTACTATATCGATAAGATAAATACCGACAAATGGATTTTCAGAGCAGCCGGTGACAGCTTAAATACCCTGCCTTTCACCGCAAAAATCTCAGAAACCAATCCGTACCAGATTCTGATGAAAGCTGATTTTGTTCCGGGTAAAAAATACCAGCTGACGGTTCCGAAAGAGACGGTATCCTCGTTCTATGCTAAAAACTACCAGTCCAAGCGTTTTGATTTTGAAGCGGATAAAGTTGAAAATTACGGAAGCCTGACCTTTAAGCTGCAGAATGCGCCGGTGTCAAGCTACTGGATCCAGCTGGTAGACAGTTCGGATAAAATTTTATATCAGAAATATACAAAAGGCAGCGATGTCAAATTTGATATTCTAAAGCCTGGTGAGTATATCGTGAGGATCCTGACGGACAATAATGAAAATAAATACTGGGATGAAGCGGATTTCCGGAATGAGGTTTTTGCAGAAGATGCATATACCTATTATAAAGTTATTATTGTAAGGCCGCTTTGGGACAGCAATGAAGAGTGGGACCTGAAAGACACGAGGGTACTGGATACGTCAAAATTAAGCACGCCGAAAACAAATACCAATACCAATACACCGCCGAAAGACCTGAATAAAACAGACTTAAAAAGCAATGATGCTTTGCTAAGCCCTACGCGGTAACCCTATGAAAACATTTAAAAAAATACTCTTCTGGAGCCTGCTGGGTTTTGCTTTGATACAGTTTATTCCAACAGACAAAGTGAATAAGCCTGTGGATCATAAGGTGAATTTTATCGATATACATAAAACGCCGGATAAAATCGCGCAGTTGATCCGGGGAGCGTGTTATGACTGTCATTCCAATGAAACCGTTTACCCGGAATACGCTTATATTGCACCGGTTTCCTGGTCGGTAAAAAGCCATATCAATGAAGGCCGGGAACATATGAATTTCTCTGTCTGGAAAAACTATAATCAGGAGCTTAAGGAAAGCATGATGAATAAAGCGGTCCAGACGCTTCAGAACAGGACCATGCCGATGCCGGGATATATTGTGTATCACAAGGAAGCCAACCTTTCTGATGCCGAAAGGATCCTGCTGATACAGTATTTTGAAGGGCTTTTAAAATCTAAGCCGTACTGATCTGAATATTAAAATTAAAACACCGGCTGCTGCAACCGGTGTTTTTAATATGAATTCTGTAAGGGTCTTCCTTAATTCTTGTTCAGATAGGCTTTGAAAAAGGTCTTCTGTGAATCAAATGCCAGGTCTTCAAGCGCTAAATCTCTTAAAGGGATCCAGACAGCTTCTGAAATCTCAGAGGCTTCAAGATTAACTTCAAACTTTTCCGGGACATGATACTCGTAAAAAAGATCAATCGTATGGTAATCAATTTCTTTGTACTGGTATACATTCGGAAGGCTTGTGAGGTACCGCAGCTTTGAAATATCAACGGTAAGCTGCAGCTCTTCAAAAAGTTCCCTCTTACAGGCTTCTTCAGCACTTTCCTTCGGATCCACAAATCCGCCGGCAAGATCAAGTTTTCCTTTTTTCGGGTCTCTCACCCTTCTGGTAAGATAAACCTCGTCATCATGCCTGATCACCACGGCTACGGCCCCGGCAACATTGTTGTACAGGTTGAAATTGCAAACAGGGCAGCTCCATTTCTTTTCACCGTCCCAGTGTAAGGATTTTTCGCCGCAGTCAGGGCAGTATTCCAGTATTTTCATTAAGTGATAGATTAATATTTCTCGGGTGGTAGCTCAGGATAACATCCCGCAGCTCTTCTGTCTTCAGGTGGGTATAAATCTCTGTAGTGGTAATGCTCGAATGCCCCAGCATTTCCTGGATATATCGGAGGTCTGCACCGTTCTGGAGCAGATGGGTTGCAAACGAATGCCTGAATGTATGGGGTGAAATTTTCTTGCTTACGCCGGCTTTGTCCGTTAATTCTTTTATAATTAAAAATACAATAACCCTGGACATCGATGTTCCCCTGCTGTTGAGGAAAAGTGTGTCTTCATGTTTTTTGTTTACTTTGCCTTTTGAACGCGTATCGCTGATATAGCCCTGTATCAGTTCCGCCGTGTAACCTGCCAGAGGAACAAAACGGGTCTTGTTTCCCTTTCCGGACACTTTAATATAGTGTTCTTTAAAATTTATGTTGGAAATCTTAAGCTCGATCAGTTCAGAAACCCGGAGGCCACAGCCATACAGCACTTCAATAATACAGTGGTTCCTCTTTCCGAGATCCGTATTCAGTTCAATGGCATTGATGATTTTGTTGATATCGGGAAGGCTTAGCGTATCCGGAAGATAAAGCCCCAGTTTAGGCCCTTCCAGCAAGGCTGCCGGATTATCTTCACGGCACTCATCTTCCATCAGATACCTGAAAAATGCTTTGATGGAAGAGATCCATCTGGCCTGAGACCGTTCGCTGAATTTCTGTTTGGAAAGGTTAAAGATGTATTCCTGCAGGTTTTCGTATCCGATGGTATCCGGGCCGATGTTGTCCAGATCCTCTTCTGCATATTCTTTCAGCTTTCTGATGTCCCGTATATAGGCATCAAGCGTGTTTTCTGAAAAATTTCTTTCGAAGCGAAGAAAGATTTCAAAATCCTTAATTTTTTCATCCCATGTCATGGTTGTTGTGTTATTTTTTTAGTTCATAATCCGAAATCTGCTCTATTTCAATATTATGGTTTCTTAAAAATGATATCCCGTCGTCATCCGAATACTCATTAATATAAACAAGTCTGGCAATCCCGGCCTGCAGAATGAGCTTGCTGCATTCTTTGCACGGGGAGAGTGTTAAGTACAGTGTGGCATCTTTTGCGGACTGCGTGGAAGCGGCCAGTTTTAAAATAGCATTTGCTTCTGCATGCAGCACGTACCAGTGTGTTTTGCCTTCATTGTCCTCACAGCAGTTTTCAAATCCTGAAGGAGTACCATTGTAACCATCTGAAATAATCATCCTATCTTTTACGATAAGAGCTCCTACCTGCTTTCGTTTACAGTAGGAAAGTTTTGCCCATTCCAGGGCCATTTTAAGATAAGCTTTATCAAACTTATTCATACAGCAGCATTGGTTTTTTCGAAATAATTTGTATTAAGGTAAAATTAAAAGTCGGGCTTTCTTTTTTCTAAAAATGCGGAAACGCCTTCCTTTTTATCGGCCAGATCAAAAAGTTCTCCGAAACTTCTGATTTCGGTTTCAAAACCCCGGTCTGTATCCGACAGGTTAACAGCATGAATCGCTTTTGAAATTGCCATAGGTGAATTGCGGGCAATAACATCAGCCAGTTCTTTTGCTTTGGTTAATAATTCTTCAATAGGGTACACTTCATTTACCAGTCCGATTTCCTTCGCTCTCGCAGCAGGAATCATTTTGGCAGAGAAGATCATTTCATTGGCCATGCCTTTTCCTACCAGTTTAGGCAGTCTTTGGGTTCCTCCGTAACCGGGAATTAAGCCCAGCGTTACTTCCGGAAGTCCCAGCCGTGCATTTTCTGATGCATATCTGATATGGCATGCCATAGCAAGCTCAAGACCGCCGCCTAATGCAAAGCCGTTAACGGCTGCAATTACAGGCTTGGTCATATTTTCTATTTTATCAAACAAATTATTCTGTCCGGTTCTGGCAAGTTCTTCTGCCTTCTCCTGTCCGAAATCACTGAATTCCTTGATATCTGCTCCGGCAACAAAAGATTTTTCTCCGCTTCCTGTCAGGATAATTGCCCTGCAGGAAGTATCAGCATCAAATCCGTCTAAAGCTGAGCTCAGTTCATTAATGGTCCGGGCATTTAAAGCGTTTAGACTTTCAGGCCGGTTGATGGTGATAAAAGCTATAGTACCATCCTTTTTCAATAATATATTTTCGTAACTCATTTTCACTATAAAATATTATTCCGTGCAAATTATAAATTTTTTACAAAAAAAAGGAAAAAATATTGACTTTTTTCCTTTTTGCTGAAATTATTCTTAGATATAATTATTTTGAATGATTCATCATATTGGCATCAATAACAACATTCAGCTGGGTAGCTACTTTCATGCCAAGCTCAATATTAGCTCTGAAGAAATGGCAGAGCTGGCGGTTGATAATCTCGTCTTTTTTAGGGCCTTTAATCTTATTCAGGCTTCCCACGATATTAGTTACCAGATGCTGTCTCTGTTCAGCATTCATTGCTTTTGAATACAGCAGGCCCGGCTGTGTGTAATGGTCGTCATCATGTTCATTCCTGTTGTAGCTGGCAACATGGGCACTGTCAAGCTCATATTCAAAGCTTTTATAGGAAGGGTCAGGCGTGATATCATCAAAACTGTTCGGGTGATAGTTCGGCTTATCCTGATAATGGCTTGAATCTGCCATAAAGCCGTCCCGCTGATAATTGTTAACAGCAAAAGGGCATCTGTTCACCTCCAAAAGGTGGGCATTTACACCCACTCTGTATCTGTGGGCATCAGGATAGGAGAACAGTCTTCCCTGAAGCATTTTGTCCGGGGAGAAGCTGATCCCGTTGATCAGGTTGCTGGGTGAGAAGATGGATTGCTCTACGTGGGCAAAATAATTTACAGGAACTTCATTCAGCTCCATTTCCCCCACTTCAATTAGCGGGAAATCCCCCTGGAACCATACTTTTGTAATATCAAAAGGATTCCATCTGAAATCTCTTGCCTGCTCTTCCGTCATGACCTGGATGTACATGGTCCATTTTGGGAAATTCCCTTCTTCAATAGCAGTACAAAGGTCTTCCTGTGCAAAATCAGGATTTTCGCCTGCCATTTTCATTGCTTCCTCATCAGAGAAGTTCTTAATCCCCTGCTTTGTCTTAAAATGGAATTTTACCCACACTCTTTCATTTTTATCATTGATCATTGAAAACGTATGGGATCCGAAACCATGCATATGCCTGTATCCGTAAGGCGTACCTCGGTCTGACATTAAAATAAGGACCTGATGAAGAGATTCAGGATTGAGGCTCCAGAAATCCCACATCATGGCGGCGCTTTTAAGATTGGTTTTCGGTACCCTTTTCTGGGTATGGATAAAATCAGGGAATTTCTTGGCATCTTTAATAAAGAAAACCGGCGTGTTGTTTCCTACCAGGTCCCAGTTTCCGTCTTCTGTATAAAATTTCAGGGCAAAGCCTCTCGGGTCCCTTGTCGTGTCTGCACTTCCTCTTTCTCCGCCTACAGTGGAAAAACGGGCGAACATCCTGCATGAATTGCCGACATTTGAAAATAATCTGGCTTTGGTATATTGGCTGATGTCGTGTGTTACGGTAAAAGTTCCGTATGCACCGCTTCCATGGGCATGTACCACCCGCTCCGGGATTCTCTCTCTTACAAAGTGTGCAAGATTTTCCTGTAAAATAAAATCCTGCAGAAGAACCGGGCCTCTTGGGCCAGCTGTTTGGGAGTCCTGATGTTCAAAGTAAGGAGCACCGTTGCTCAGTGTTAGTTTTTTAGGATCCATAAGCGTATAACTGTATCAATGATGGCATTAATTGTATTTGATCTCGTAAAGGTAATGATTGTCAAATTTACCTGAAATTTTAATTGCTGAAAGCAAAAACATCATATCTTTGTAATAGATAATATTAATCAGATGAACATTCAGCAATTGGAATATCTTATCGCTGTAGATAAGTACAAACACTTTGGTAAAGCTGCGCAGGCCTGCTTCATTACCCAGCCTACATTAAGTGCAATGATACAGAAATTTGAGGATGAACTGGATGTAAAGGTTTTTGACAGGACCACCCATCCGATCCGTACTACAGATGTAGGACTTCAGATTATCGATCAGGCCAAGGTGATTATAGAGGCTGTCAATGAGCTGAGGAATAAAGCCAACCTGCTGAATAACATTTTAGGAGGAACTATCAATATCGGGATCATTCCTACGGTTTCATCTTTTATCTTACCTACTGAAATTTTCAAATTTCTGGAAGATAATGCAAAAATCCAGATGAATGTAAAGGAAATGACTACGGATAACATCATCAAGGCTTTGAAAGCCGGTGAACTGGATGCCGGGATTATTTCTACGCCGTATGATGCAGCAGATGAATTCTATCAGGATTTCCTGTTTAATGAAGAGCTGATGATTTACAGTTCTGATACTGAAGCCAACAAAAAGAATGCTTATGTAGTGCCGGAAGACCTTAATGTAGAAAAAGTATGGTTGCTGGAAGAAGGAAACTGCCTGAGAAACCAGTTTGAAAATATCTGCCACCTGAAAGAAAATACGCTGAAGCCTAAAAACCTCGACTTCCTGGCTTCAAATATCCAGACACTGATACATATGGTGGATAAAGTAGGGGGAATCAGTATTTTGCCTGAGCTTGCCCTGAGCCAGCTTTCCGAACTCCAGAAAAAAAATGTCTTCAGATTCAAGAAACCTTTTCCGTACAGGGAAATTAGCATCATCTATTACAAGCCGACCTTCAAGCAGAAAATTATTGACGAATTGGCTCATTCCATCAGGACTTCATTAGAGAAAAAATTAAATTATCACGAAAATCCTAAAGAATTCGTAAGCATAAAACCACAATAGTTATTTACGGTTACATGCTGATAAACCGTTAATCTGAAGAAAATTATAATTAGCCGGCAAAAATTTGAGTATTAAAAAAATAGTACTTAAATTTGCCAGTGTTTACAAACGAGGAAATTTGACCTGATTGCAACCTCTATAAAAAAATGCTAAAACAGTATTCTTTTTTAGACTTTCCGGCAATATATTCTTACTTTCTTCGTGAATTCTAATCTAAAACAAATAGAATAATATGTCTTATTTATTTACGTCTGAATCCGTTTCAGAAGGACATCCGGATAAAATTGCCGATCAGATTTCCGACGCATTAATCGATCATTTTTTAGCATATGACCAATCTTCAAAAGTAGCCTGTGAAACCCTTGTTACCACAGGACAGGTAGTGCTGGCCGGTGAGGTGAAATCTGACGCTTACCTGGACGTTCAGACCATTGCAAGAGATGTGATCAACGGAATCGGGTATACCAAAGGGGAATATATGTTCAACGGTGATTCATGCGGTGTCATTTCTGCGATTCACGAGCAGTCTCCGGATATCAACCAGGGTGTTGACAGAAAGGTAACAGACGAGTCTTTTGAAACCAAAGCAAATGCCCAGGGTGCAGGTGACCAGGGAATGATGTTCGGGTATGCGACCAATGAAACGACTAACTATATGCCGCTTGCTCTGGATCTTGCCCATACAATACTTAAAGAGCTTTCTGCCATCAGAAGAGAAAATTCAGAAATTACCTACCTTCGCCCGGATGCGAAAAGCCAGGTTACCATTGAATATTCCGATGACCATAAGCCGGTAAGAATTGATTCCATTGTAGTTTCTACACAGCACGATGATTTCGGTACGGAGGAAGAAATGCTGAACAAAATCCGTGAAGATATTAAGAATATCCTGATTCCAAGGGTCGCTGCGAGGCAGAGTGACGAAATCAAAAGGTTATTTAACGATCAGATTACCTATCATATCAACCCAACCGGGAAATTCGTTATCGGAGGCCCTCACGGTGATACAGGCCTTACCGGAAGAAAGATTATTGTGGATACCTACGGCGGAAAAGGAGCTCACGGCGGAGGTGCATTCTCCGGAAAAGACCCTTCAAAGGTAGACCGGAGTGCAGCCTATGCCACAAGGCATATTGCTAAAAATTTAGTAGCTGCAGGCGTGGCTGATGAGGTTTTGGTACAGGTTTCGTATGCTATCGGGGTAGCAGAACCTTGCGGTTTGTATATCAATACCTACGGAACTTCAAAAGTAGATCTTCATGACGGGGAAATTGCCAAAAAAGTTTCTGCCATTTTTGATTTAAGACCGTATGCTATTGAGCAGAACCTTAAACTGAGAAACCCGATTTATCAGGAAACCGCTTCTTACGGACACATGGGAAGAGAGAGCTATGTAGCTGACAAAACATTCAATAAAGGCCAGAAAAAAGAACTTACATTAAAAGGCCTAGAGTTTTTTACATGGGAAAAACTGGACAAAGTAGATGAGATTAAAACCGCTTTCGGAATTTAATCTGCCTGCCTTACAATAAATAATAACTGCTTTATCTTTCCGGTAAGGCAGTTTTTTTTAATTTTACATATATACATAATAAATCAGAAGATGAAGAACGCAAGATTTGCCATTACTGTCCTTACCTTATTTTTTCTCGGCACTTTTGCCAAAGCCCAGCTGACCATGCATAAAATGATCAGTGTAGGCTATACATACCAGAACCAGAGCTTCGGTGATGTGGGAGGGAAGCTGCTTTTCCTGAACAATGATAATGTTATTTACCGTTTGGGAGGTTCTGCAATGATGGGCTCCGCAAATTCCAAATTTGCTATCATGCCTAAAGTATCTGCCGATGTTTTGTTAAATTTTCAGAAAAATGTAGACTTCTACCATTCCTATTATTTCCTGATGGGCGCAGAGGCTACCAACAAATATATTGCCCCTAAAGTAGGGGTTACGCTTTTCGGCCTTCTGGATTTAACCGGAGGATATGCTTTTCCTGTGGGCAACAGCGGTATCAACGGCAAAGAATTGAAAGGACTGAATATTAATTTTACACTAAATATCCCTACTGTATTCATTCATGACATGTTTAATTGATTTTTCTTAAGTTTTTCTCTTAAAAATTTAATAATTGGTTAACAGTTATTAAATTTTTATTATATTTACACCATAGAAAATTGTATCCGCCTATTGATTATACTTTACTCTGAAGAATTGTTTTGTATTTACAGCTGATGTCAGATAATATATCTGAAAACTGATTTGTCAGCGAAAATATTTATTGAGAAGAAGTTATGAAATCAAAATCGGATAGTTTATTAATTTCCCTTTACCAGAAAGGAGACGAAGAGGCGTTGTCAACCCTTATTTATCGCCATCAGAGAGAACTTTTTACATTCATTTTTTACAAAATTAATGATGAAGATTTAGCCAACGATGTTTTTCAGGATACGTTCATGAAAATTATTGTTATGCTGAAAGAAGGACGCTATAACGAAGAAGGAAAATTCATCCTTTGGGCAAAAAGAATCGCTTATAATCTGATTATTGACCATTTCAGGGCAAAATCAAAAAATATCAAAGTTTCGGAAACCACTTTTGAAACCGATGAATATTCTATTTTTGATCTGTTAAGAGAACC
This sequence comes from Chryseobacterium sp. JJR-5R, assembly GCF_034047335.1. Classification (NCBI taxonomy): domain Bacteria; kingdom Pseudomonadati; phylum Bacteroidota; class Flavobacteriia; order Flavobacteriales; family Weeksellaceae; genus Chryseobacterium; species Chryseobacterium sp. JJR-5R. The sequence continues at coordinate 3,941,719 of NZ_CP139137.1, read as the reverse complement.
TTCAGAGAATATCGAAGACCAGCTGGTGACCAATCAGATTCAGGATGACCTGTTGAAGATGCTGCAGTACCTGCCTAAGAACCAGCAGGAAGTAATCCAGCTGAGGTTTTTTGACGGGCTGAGCTTTAAAGAAATAGCAGACCATACCAATATGAGCATCAATACCACGCTGGGCCGTGTACGCTATGCTTTGATCAACCTGAGAAAAATCATGGATGAAAATCATATTGTCCTTACACGTTAGATAATAATTTCGGAAAATTCCCGTTTTAAGGAAAAACATTACTCGCCTATGAGAAAAAATGATTCCTTAAAAGTCACCACTTTGAAACCTAAAAAACAAACTGTTGAGTTTTTGCTCAATTTTTCAAAGAACCTGGAGGTCATCAAGACCAAGAGTAAGAATTATCCGATTTCCAAAAATTAAAAGTATTAATTTTGTGCTGTATGAAAATTCAGCACATTTTTTTTGATCTCGACAATACGCTCTGGGATCACCGCAGAAATGCCTATCTTACCATCAGGGATCTTTTTGAAAAAGAAGAAATCACCTTGCGCTACCGTATTGGTTTTGAAGAATTCCATGCGGTCTACCATGACATCAATGAGAAGCTCTGGGAAGATATCCGGGACGGAAAAATTGATAAGGAATATCTCAGGAAACACCGTTTTTACGATACCTTCAGGCATTTTAAGATAGATGATGAGGGGCTGTCAATGTATTTTGAAGAGCATTTTTTAGATAAAATTCTGAACCATAATAACCTTGTGGAAGGAGCGGAATCTGTTTTGGAATACCTGAAATCTAAAAATTATACTTTACATATTATTTCCAACGGTTTTAAGGAAGTCACGGAAAGAAAGTGCATCTTATCGGGAATAGACCATTATTTCCAGACCATTACCAGTGCAGATTCCGTAGGCGTCAGAAAACCCAATCCTGCTATTTTTGAATATGCTCTGGACCTTTCTGAGGCACGGAAGGAAACGAGTATTTTAATCGGGGACGACTGGATTGCAGATGTGGCCGGAGCACAGCGTTTCGGGATGGATGTGATCTTCTTTGATGTCCTGAATGAAAACCCGCAACAGGAAGAGTTGAAAATTATTACCCATCTTCTGCAGATTAAAGAATTTTTATAAAAGTTTCGGCGGCCTCGTTTTTAACGAGGCCGCCGAAACTATATATTAGAAAAAGCAAGTTTGATAAGGGTTTAAATTCCCAGGCTTTCCCGTACTCTTTTCATTGTTTCTGCAGCAATTGCTCTTGTTTTTGCTGCACCTTCCTGAAGTTTTGCTTCCAGTTCGTCCAGGTTGTTCATGTAATAAGCAAACAGTTCCCTCTCTTTTTCAAACCTTACCAGGATCAGGTCCAGAAGCTCTTTTTTCGCATGGCCGTACCCGAAGTTTCCGGCTAAATATTTTGCCCTCAATTCTTCAGTCTGTTCAGGTGTTGCAATCAACTGATAGATTGCAAATGTTTTATCGGTTTCCGGATCTTTGGGCTCTTCCAGGGACTTGGAATCCGTTTCAATGCTCATGACCTGCTTTTTCAGCTCTTTTTCGGGCAGGAAAATGTTGATGATATTGCCTCTGGACTTGGACATTTTATGGCCGTCAATTCCCGGGACATATTTAGTATCTTCCTGAAGCTCAGACTGCGGCAGGACAAATACTTCCCCCATTTGGTTATTGAATCTGGAAGCCACATCACGGGCGATTTCCAGGTGCTGAAGCTGGTCTTTTCCCACAGGTACAATTTCCGCATCGTACAGCAGGATATCTGCAGCCATCAGGATCGGATAGGTAAACAGGCCTGCATTGACGTCCTGAAGACGGTCTGCCTTATCTTTGAAGGAGTGGGCTAAAGTAAGCCGCTGATACGGAAAAAAACAGGATAAATGCCAAGAAAGTTCACAGGTTTCAGGAATGTCGCTCTGTCTGTAAAAATAGGTTTTTTCCGTATCCAGGCCGCAGGCAAGCCAAGCCGCAGCAATTTCATAGGTGTTCTGTTTCAGTTCTTTCGCGTCTTTGATCTGGGTTAAAGAATGAAGGTTCGCGATAAATAAAAATGATTCATTTCCTTCCTGTTTCGATAATTCTATCGCAGGAATAATTGCACCCAGCAAGTTTCCGAGGTGAGGGGTTCCGGTGGCTTGGATACCGGTAAGAATTCTTGACATTTGTTTAAATTTATTTTAAAAAATTAATGAACTTCAAATTTATGGTTTCTCTTGCAGATTCAGGTAATCTATAGGCATGTTTATAGTTTATTTTGAATCTGAATACAGAGATCGGTGATTAGCTTTAATGCTTCTTTATAAAAATTAAAACTGAGCATTACTGCATCTGATCTATTTTAAATAGGATCCAACAGATTTTGGTAATTACGTAGATTTTATTTGCATTTAATCTGCAAAATCTAAAAAGTCAGCAGGAATACAGTTTGGAATACGCTTTAAATGCTTTATCAGGTTTCAGGACTAAATTTAAGCCTTAAGGAATCAAAACTTTCTCTCCTCCGAATTTCGGCTCTACACCTAATAAAAGGTCGAGATACGCTTTTGATTTGGCCAGGTATTCCCGTACATTGGTTTTAAAGCCGGCATATTTATTAACATCCGCTGCATTGAATCCAAAGGCATCGATGCCATTTTGCCGGGCCAGGAATACCGCCCTTTCGTTATGAAACTTCTGCGAAATAACGATGATCTTATGCTGCCCGAAAATCTCTTTGGCCCTTACTATGGAATCCAGTGTCCTGAATCCGGCAAAATCCATAAAAATATGACCTTCAGGAATGCCTTTCCCAATCAGGGCCTGCTTCATGTCTTCCGGTTCATTATAGTCTTTCCTGCTGTTGTCGCCGCTGGCAATAATATACTGGATCCTGCCGCTTTTATACAGTTCCCATGTTGCCTCGATCCGGTTGTTAAAATAGCCATTGGGCTGGCCGTTATCCAGTGTCCTGCTTGTTCCGAGTAATAAACCCGTCTTGGTTTCAGGAACAGCGGCAGTCTGGTAAGACATAAAATCTTCTGTGTCTGTCTTCATGCTGTAATTTGCCCAGGTAATAAAAATAATTCCTGCAACAAAAAGAAGCAGGAAAAAGGTAAAAATGTTTTTAATGAATTTTTTCATTTTGTGTGTATATTTAAAATTCCAGTCCGTTCGGAAAGGCTTTTTTTCTGAAGACCAACAGCAATACTGCGCCTACAGTAATGGCAGAATCTGCTATATTAAAAATATATTTAAAAAATTCTATGTGCTTTCCTCCTATCAAAGGCCAGCTTTCAGGCACGTTCCAGTCTACCAATGGGAAATGGAACATGTCAACCACGCATCCCCTCATAAAAGTGGAATACCCATGGCCAAAAGAAGCTAATTTTGAAATTCCGTTATAGTCAATCCAACGGTCGATGCTGGCATCATAAACAGTTCCGCTGTCGAAGATCATCCCGTAAAACATGCCGTCTATCAAGTTCCCGATGGCGCCGGCAAAAATCATGGCCATAGGAATCAGCAGATAATTGGATTCACCTCTTTCCAGCCATTTCTTAAAAAGATACACCATTCCTCCGATCAGGAAAATCCTGACGATCACAAGAAAATATTTTCCGATTACTCCGCCGAAATGAAGTCCGTAAGCCATTCCCGGGTTTTCCACAAAGGTAAGCTTAAAGCCGGGTATAACAGAAACGCTGTCTCCCAGTCCGAAATGTGTTTTTATATAAATTTTTGAAGCCTGATCAATCAATAAAATAAGAAAGGTGACAAGTAGTATCTTTTTCATAAGAAGAATTGGATTATTTAACGGTCATATAAAATCACCGTGTGACTTTATTACAGCCCTTTCGGTTTAAAAGGTTTTCCTATTTTTTCGTTTTTCCTGTCGATTACTTTCTTGATCGTTTTATTGTTGTGGTGCATCTTGGTATGGAATTTCTCGAACTCGATATTCATATCTTTTAGAACACTTTTCAAAGCATTCAGTTCCATTGCATTTTTTGTGTGGACTATTATAGATTCCATTGTATTTGCTTTAATTATTTATTTTTTGGACAGTTCATCAAGCCGTTTCCGATCTTTTGAGGACAAATCGTTGATCCCGTTTCTGCCCATCTTGCTGAGAAGCCTGTCGATTTCTTTTTCCCGTTCCCGCTTATTTTCATTAAACCGGTCATCCAGGGTATAGTTCTTCTTGTTATCCGGGAAAAACCTGTTCTTCAATGGTTCCCTGTTAAAAAATACCAATACCGCCACGATGATGACTGCTAAAACTAAAAATTCAATCATGGGTATATATTAAAAAATCAGGTTTATACAGTATTTCATAAGATAAATACGATATAAACCCAATATATTATAACTAACCTGGTGGTTATTTCTGCATATTCTTCGCTTCAATACTCAGTGTGGCATGAGGTACGGCCAAAAGTCTTTCCTTAGGGATCAGCTTACCGGTTACCCTGCAAACACCGTAGGTTTTGTTTTCAATCCTTATGAGAGCATTTTTCAGATCACGCAAGAATTTCTCCTGTCTTCCGGCTAAAATAGAATTCTGCTCTTTGCTCAGCGTCTCCGCTCCTTCTTCAAATGCTTTAAAAGTAGGGGAGGTATCATCCGTTCCGTTATTCTGGTCATTGATAAAACTTTCTCTGATCAGTTTCAGATCATTTTCCGCTTTTTCTATTTTTTCTTTAATAATAGCCTTAAATTCCTGTAAATCAGTGTCGTTGTATCTTACTCTTTCGTCTGACATATTCGTTTCTCTTTTTTAATAAAATTATGAAATGGGGTGTTAAAAATACCAACTATATGTTAATTTTTTCAACATTTATCTTAAAATTAACCTCATCAATCTTGATTTCGTTAAAATTTGAGAGTGAAGATACAATTTCTATTTTATCTGACAAGACCTCGGATGAAATATATTCTTCATTTTTCTTAAGGTCATTTAAGAACGGAGAATTTTCCTCCACAGAAATAGTAATCCGGTCTGTCAAATCAAAGTCTTTTTCCTTTCTTAGGTTCTGGATCCTGTTGATAAATTCCCTCGCAATCCCTTCAGATTTTAACTCATCTGTGAGCGTCAAATCTAGTGCCACGGTCGTTTTTCCGTCTGATGTTACGGTCCATCCCGGGATATCTTTTGTTGAGATCTCCACATCGTTCACCGTAATTTCATATCCCTGGATCATAAGATTTCCTTCTTTTTCCAAAGATGAAATCTGTTCTGCAGAAAGGTTAGTGATTTCACTGCCAACTGCTTTCATGTCTTTTCCAAGCCTGGAACCCAGCGTTTTAAAGTTTGGTTTTACCTGTTTGATAATCAGATGTGACGCTTCTTCGGCATTGATTAATTGCAGTTCCTTAACATTAACTTCCTGTTTAATTAATTCTGAAACCGCTGAAATCTGTTCCTGGGTCTTAGCATCTAAAACCGGGATCAGTACTTTCTGTAACGGCTGGCGTACTTTTACGTTTTCTTTCTTTCTCAGGGAGAAAACCATACTGGTGATGTTCTGCGCCAAGTGCGTTTTCTCAACCAGATCCTGGTCGATCAGGCTTTCATCAGCCACCGGGAAATCCGTTAAGTGAATGGATTCATGGGTTTCTTTTCCGTTGACTTTATTTAAATCCTGGTACAGCTGGTCCATGAAGAACGGAGCAACAGGGGCCGATAATTTGGCCACCGTTTCCAGGCAGGTATATAAAGTCTGGTAAGCCGAGATTTTGTCTTCGGAGTAATCTCCTTTCCAGAAACGTCTTCTGCAAAGCCTTACGTACCAGTTGCTTAAGTTGTCATTCACAAACGTATTGATGGCTCTTGCCACTCTTGTCGGTTCGTAATCTTCATAGAATGCTTTTACTTCCTTGATCAAAAGGTTTAGTTCAGAAAGAATCCACCGGTCAATTTCCGGGCGGTTCTCAACGTTCTTTTCAGCGTAACTGAATCCGTCAACATTTGCATACAGAGCAAAGAAAGAATACGTATTATATAATGTCCCGAAGAATTTTCTTCTGGTCTCGTCAATTCCCTCGATGTCGAATTTCAGGTTTTCCCATGGGTTGGCATTGGAAACCATATACCAGCGTGTGGCATCCGGCCCGTATACGGCTAATGTGTCAAACGGATCAATTCCGTTTCCTTTGGATTTCGACATTTTCACTCCGTTTTTATCCAGAACCAGTCCGTTGCTCATCACGTTTTTATAAGCCACCGAATCAAAAACAGCTGTTCCGATTGCATGGAGCGTATAGAACCATCCGCGGGTCTGGTCAACGCCTTCTGCGATGAAATCTGCCGGGAACGCCTTATGGTTGTCGATTAATTCTTTGTTCTCAAAAGGATAGTGCAGCTGCGCATAAGGCATGGAGCCTGAATCAAACCAAACGTCGATCAGGTCGCTTTCACGCTTCATTTCCCTGCCTGAATCTGAGACCAGAATCACTTGGTCGACTATATTTTTGTGCAGGTCTACCAGAGCATAATTCTGCTCAGACATATCCCCGATGACGAAATCCTTAAACGGGTTTTCTTTCATCAGCCCTGCTTCAACAGATTTTTCGATCTCGTTGTATAATTCTTCAACGGAACCGATGATTTTTTCTTCCTTCAGGTCTTCAGTCCTCCAGATCGGCAGCGGGATCCCCCAGTATCTTGAACGGGAAAGGTTCCAGTCGTTTACATTTTCAAGCCAGTTGGCGAAACGGCCTTCTCCCGTCGCTTTCGGTTTCCAGTTGATTTCTTTGTTTAAATTAACCAGCCGGTCTTTCACGGCGGTCATTTTCACAAACCATGAATCCAGCGGATAATATAATAACGGCTCATCAGTCCTCCAGCTGTGCGGATAACTGTGAACGTATTTCTCTACTTTGAACGCTTTGTTTTCTTCTTTTAAGCGGATGGCGATTTCAACATCCACGGACTTTTCGGGTGCTGTCCCGGCATCGTAATATTCGTTTTTAACATATTTGCCGGCAAAATCTCCCATATGGGCGGTGAATTTTCCCTGTAAATCCACCAGTGGAACCGGGTTTCCGTTTTCATTTAAGACCAGCATGGGCGGAACTTCCGGCGTAGCTTCTTTGGCTACTTTCGCATCATCAGCACCAAAGGTCGGTGCCGTATGAACGATTCCTGTTCCGTCTTCCGTGGTCACGAAATCCCCTGAAATAACCCTGAATGCATGTTCCGGGTTTTGGTAAGGTAAAGCATACGGCAGCAGCTGCTCATATTTAATCCCGACCAGATCAACGCCTTTGAACTCTGCAAGAATCTGGTAAGGAATGACTTTGCTTTCTGATTTATAATTGGCGAAATCTTCATCTGTTCCTTCAGCGAATTTTTTCCCGAACTGTTTTCCGACCAATGGTTTAGCCAAAACAATATTAACCGGCTCAAAAGTATACTGGTTGAACGTTTTGACCAAAACATAATCGATTTTAGGACCTACAGTTAAAGCCGTATTGGACGGCAGTGTCCATGGAGTAGTCGTCCAGGCTAAGAAATGAATATCGCCAAACCCTTGTAAAAATGAAGGCAGCGTTTCCGGCAATGTTTTGAACTGCGCAACAATGGTTGTGTCGGAAACATCACGGTATGCGCCGGGCTGGTTGACTTCATGCGAAGAAAGTCCGGTTCCCGCTTTCGGGGAATAGGGCTGGATGGTGTAGCCTTTGTATAATAATCCTTTATCATACAACTGCTTCAGCAGCCACCAAACCGTTTCCATATATTTGGATTTGTAGGTGATGTATGGATCCTCAAGATCCACCCAATACCCGATTTTCTCGGTCAGGTTATTCCAGACATCCGTGTAGCGCATTACCGCTTCACGACAGGCTTTGTTGTAATCTTCAATAGAAATTTTTTTGCCGATATCTTCTTTCGTAATTCCTAATTCTTTTTCCACACCAAGTTCTACAGGAAGTCCGTGGGTATCCCAGCCTGCTTTACGGAACACCTGCTTCCCGATCTGGGTCTGGTAACGACAGAAAATATCCTTTAACGCCCTGGCCATGACGTGGTGAATTCCGGGCATGCCGTTTGCGGAAGGCGGACCTTCATAAAAAACAAACTCAGGCTGCCCATCACGGATCTCAACACTTTTATTGAAGGTTTTATTCTGCTTCCAGAATTCGGCTACATTCTCGGCTACGTCAATAAGGTTGAGGCTTTTATATTCTTTAAACTGGCTCATGGTAATCTATCAATATCGTTGATTCATTAAGTTGGCAAATTTACTAAAATTTACCGGTTTATAAGATATGTTTTATTTTGGAGGTTTGGATGGGAAATTTGTTTCAGGAATATAAATGGGAGAAGTGAGAAAAGCGAATGTTAAATAGAGAATGTGAAGATATATCGGACTCTTCTGAGTGTTAGATTGAAGTCATTTTATCTATAAAAACCACCCGAACGTGGCTTTGAATTATTGAAAATCGCTGAGTCTTGGCATATCCGGTCATCTTCCTGCTTCGTATTCTTTTATATAGTAGTCAATGGATCTATTTGTCCCAAACACTATAATTTGACCAGTTTTACTTTCTACTAAGAATGGGGAGCATCCTATTAGCTTGGCTTTTTCTATTTTGTCTTCTATAAATTTTTTTGAGTTAAAATAAAATATTATTCCATACCCTTTTTGAATTAAACGTTCCTCCGCAATAGTAAGTTCTGTTTGCCATTTTTGACTTAATTTTTTTATATAGTCTTTTGCAGTGCTGATTATTTCTATTTCTGTTAGCATGTGGGTTTTTATGAATATTAATTCTGATTAGGATCCCAAACGCCATGAGTACTAGGTTTCCATGTGCCATCTTCATATCCTGTTATATAATATTCTATATCATTAGAAGTTCCAAATTGAATGACTAAGCCAGTATCATTTTTTACGAGAAATGGCCCATTACCCGCTAGACGATATTTAGAGTCTTTTGGTCCATAGGAATAGATGTTTCCATAAGACTTAATCATTGTAAGTTGTTCAAAAATAATTAGTTCTATATTTATTTCTTCTTCGTTTAATTTTATGTATTTTTTCGCTATTTCTAGCATTTGACTGTCTGTCAGCATTGTATTTGCCTTGGGATTTATTTACTAAAATAATGTCGGTTAATTTGGATACCAGATGTCATTAGAACCCGGATTCCAATTTCCATTTTCATATAATGAAATATAGTATTCCGTAGGATCGGCTGTTCCGAATCTAAGTATTCTGCCTTCTTTACTTTCTACCAAAAAAGGACCATTACCTACTAAACGATGCTTCTTAGAATCTTGTGCTCCCAAAAAAAATATTTCCGTAAGGTTTGTTTATTGTAAGTTATTGAGCAATAGCTAATTTTATATTCATATTTGCTTCAAGGTATTCTATCTAGCGCTTTGCTATTTCATTTATTTCGTCTTTGTTTAACATAAATAATATAATGTTTTTTGTTCTTTAGTCATGGAAATTACCTTTATTTATCCAATAATAATATAATTTATTAAAAAATACAAAAGCCACCCGAAGGTGGCTGTGAATTATTGAAAATCGCTGAGTCTTGGCATATCCGGCCATCTTCCAGCTTCGTATTCTTCAACATAATAATCTAAGCCTTGTGAAGAACCGAATATTATAATTTTACCATTTTTATTTTCAACCAAGAATGGAGTATTTCCAATTAATGTTTTATCATTGTAATCTCTTGTCTGATTGAATTTTTTTGTATTGTATCTGAATATTATTCCGTATGGTTTTTTAATTTCGGCATTATCCAGGATGACAAGATCATATCCACTTCTTTCGCTCTGCTTTTTTACATAATCTTTTGCGATTTCTATTACTTCTTGTTCTGTTAACATATTTTTATTATTTACTAGTTTTCATATATTTAAAATTTATATAAGGGCCTTTAGGATATTTATTCAGATTCATAATTTTACTCAATTTTTGACAATCTTCAAAACTTGCAAATTTACTTCCTTTTCTTTTTACTACATTCATTACATGATGATCTTCTAGACCTCCTCTCATACAAAGAAGAATCCCTGTTTCATTATTATCCATTCTAGTATGCAGAACGCCAACATTTTCAATATATTCAAGTCCTCTTTTGAGGTTGTATTCATTTTGGAACCACAAACTAAGATCAACCCACATATCTTGAGCATGAGAAAAAGTAGCACAATTAATTTTTCCAGTTTTAAAAAACACATCTACAACCTTCACTACTTCCACACAATTATGATCAGCTATTTGTACAACAACTTTTCCCCCTTGCGCATTTATTTTAGTTGTATGATTAAAAAAAATCCTTGCTTCCTCAAAAAAATCTAATGCATTTGCAGCCGTAATGTCAGCATTTTGAAGAGCTTCTAATCTTGCTTCAAACTGTTCTGCCGTTATAATAGTATTAGAAATAGGTATGTTGTCCGCCATCCCAACAAGACGGCTCATCTCTTGATCAAGCTTTGTAATATTACCGCCAGCTTTCCTGTAAAGATAATCTAGGAATTTCCCTGTTCTTCCGGCGGAATCTGCTTGAAAGAACTTTTTCCCTTTATAAAGTACTGCTACCTCTTTCTTTGCATTCTCTACAAAAAGCACTTTCAGCTTCTCAAAATCAGAAGCATGCTTGGTAATGCTTTTTATACCGTTTTTTGAAAGAACGCTTAATCCGTTTTTAGAATAATCCCTTAAAGGAAACGAATATAATGTATTTTTAATTAACTTTTGTAAGCTTTTCTGTTGACGCGGATACCTGGAGATATACAGAACTTCTACGGTGGCATCCAATGCTTTTTCTGCCTTTGGTAACATGCTCACCATGGCACCTGCTGTGCCCTGGACCATGTAAATGTCATCCCATAATTCCAGAAGTTTTTTCCCTTTAGTGGTGAATTTAAGCTCATCTCTGAGCCGGGTCTCTATATAAAAATCTGAAAGCGCAACGCCAATATCTGCATAAGCCGCATATAAAGGTAACCCTGAAACTCCGGATTCAATAGTCGCAAGACTGGCTGAGATCACCATGAGATCCGCGGCAACGCGAAGACACCTCAAGGCATCCTCAGCAGCTTTTCTCTGAGCAATATGATAAAGAAACAAAGCAGGCACTTCAGTATCGGTTTCATGAGTCTGAACCTTACCCGTCCGAAGTTTTTCCTGTTCATACACTTTGAGGTGCAGCATATCCAGTGGCCTGAATTCTCCGTTTTCAATTTCGTTTTCAGCTTCAATTTTCTCTGTTTTCAGGTTAAACACTTTTACCGTATTGATCAGGGTTACGATATTGTCAGGATCTCCTTCCATAAAATATCCGGTAAGTTCACAATGTCTTTCTATCGTATCAGAATCCCTGCTGACGCCTAATGCGAAAAGAGAACCACTTTGTAACGGTTGGTGGGCATCATCCGTTGCATGCTGAGCCTGCATGAAAGCGGTTACATAGATGACAAAAAGCTCTTTGTTTTCAAACATCTGACCAGGGGCAGCCTGATTGGTATCTGAAATAATGCCTTTTCCCATGTACACGCTTTCTCCATCCAGAGAATGATAAATGTGAAGAATGAGCTTAGGGTCGTTTTTAATCTTTCGGTAAACGAATTCCCCGGATATTGCCGTAAGGATACGGATCGCATAACGGCTCTTATCTCTGAACGGCTCTGCTGCCAGAGCAGCGGCTTTGCCTATTGAGTCTACATCACGGATTAATTGGGAATCAAAATTTAAAAACTGTAAAAAATGATCCCATAACAGCTCGTCTGAAAGCTTCTTTGCTTTTCCTTTATAATCCACCCCGGTCAGGGCAAAATTTGGAAGCTGGTTATAGAAGAACATCAGGTCATCAATAGAAGTAAGCCCGTTTCCTGCCTCTTCAAAATGAGCTATAAGCGCAACCTGCGCTTCCTGTCGATGGTACGGAAAAAGGTAAGTGATGGCAGCCATATAGTCTTCGGCATCACTCAGCCTGATCTGTATGGCATCAGGAGATTCTGAAGAATAATGGACAGTGGCTTCCGTCTCATTTATTACGGTTTTTGTGGCTTCCCTATGGTAATTACGATAAGGGATGTTGATGGTGCATTCTATCTTTCTCTCCCGGATTCCGATCGCCGTATGATGGGTATATTTTCGGGAGTCAATATACCCCGGGCTTATATTCACCCAGACCTTTTTATCAAGGCGTTCCAGAAATGAGTTTTGAAATTGTTTTTCATCCAATTCAGGCTCTTGGATCATTAATTTCTCAATCATTTTAGCCTTTACTCTTACGTTATCGATCTTTGCCGGAGGTATTTCTTTAAGATTTACTTTTTCTGCTTCCTGAGAATAATTAATAAAGTTTTTCTTTGCATCGAACAGATAAGTATTGAAATCTGTTGACGAAGCAAGTAATGTGAAAAGCTTTCTTTCATCTACCCACAGGTTTGTAAAAAAAGGTTCTATGGAATTGGTAGCAATTTTTTCTCCTCTCATATCGGCCCATATTTCCCGGCTGATCTTATCAAAATCGTCCATTCCTTTTAAAGGATTTTTAAAATTCATATTCAGGTTTTTTCATTATTAATATTTCTTATGGTTTGTATCTTATTTCAAATAAATAAAGATGGTCTTATGGTGTCATCTCAATCTCTCTGATGCAAATATCAATGCCGGTAACGACAAAACTTGACGTGAAAAAATTAATTTATGAATTTTTTGTAAAAAGCATTTTAAGTGAGCAGCCATGCTTTATTTTTAGTTTTCATTACTCAATAATCTTTTAATTTTAAATAAATTTGCCCTTTAAAATAAAGCCATTGGAATTCTATCCGCTTATCGAACAGTCAGATATTCACGAAATAAAAAAGTTTCAGGAGCAAAAGCTTCGGGAGCTGCTGGTGTATATTGAAGCCTATTCGCCGTTTTATAGGAAATTATTTGAAGAAAACAACATAACGATTGCTGATATTCAGACGCTGGAAGATCTGCAGAAAATTCCAACCACCACAAAAAACGACATCCAGCAGAACAATGATGATTTTTTCTGTGTTACGCCAGACAAAATTGTGGATTACAGTACTACTTCAGGAACCCTGGGCGATCCGGTAACATTCGGACTGTCAGATAACGATCTTGAACGGCTGGCGTATAATGAAGCCATCTCTTTTGCTTGTGCGGGAATCCGGAAAGGTGATGTGGTACAGATGATCACCACCATTGACAAACGTTTTATGGCCGGTCTGGCTTATTTTTTAGGCTTACGGAAAATGGGGGCAAGTGTGGTCCGGATGGGCCCCGGGATTCCGGAATTGCAGTGGGATTCTATTTTCAGATACAAACCGAAATACCTGATCACGGTTCCTTCGTTTCTGTTAAAAATGATTGATTACGCCGAAAAGCACGGTCTGGATTACCAAAATTCCAGTGTATATGGTGCGGTCTGTATCGGGGAAAGCATCAAAAACCAGGATTTTACAGATAATATCCTCTCGCAGAAGATCAAGGAAAAATGGAATATTAAATTATTCTCCACCTATGCATCCACGGAAATGAGCACGGCTTTCACGGAATGCGAGCATCAGATCGGCGGTCACCAGCATCCTGAGCTTATTATTACGGAAATCCTTGATGACTATGGAAATCCCGTTCAGCAAGGAGAAAGTGGCGAACTGACGATCACTACTTTGGGCGTAGAAGCCCTTCCTTTACTGAGGTTCAAAACAGGGGATATCGTGCAGGCCCATGATGAGCCTTGTTTATGCGGAAGAAATACGATGCGGCTGGGCCCTGTTATCGGGCGGAAGCAGCAGATGATCAAATACAAAGGGACAACATTGTATCCGCCTGCGATGAATGATATTCTTAACGATTTTAATGGAATTTTATGTTACCAAATCGTAATTCAATCAAATGAAATAGGCTTAGATGAAATCATTATCAAATTAAGTACAGAAATCAGCAACGAGAATTTTGAGAATGAAGTGCGGGACCATTTCCGGGCAAAATTAAGGGTAAGCCCGAAAATTGAAATCGTGGATTTTGATATTTTGTCTAAAACTGTTTTCAACCCGAGCAGCAGAAAGCCGATTACATTTATCGATCTAAGATAGTTAGTAAGATTTTGGAAGCCTGTTTAAATCTTAATAAAAATTTGCAGCTTATTCTTAAATATACTCTTGCTTATTCTCTAAATTTAGCAGGCGTAAACTGTATGGCCAGCATAATATGCCTGAAATAATCTATAAATGAACCTCAGCAGGTTCTGAGAAATAATAATGAAGTTTCAATTATTTTTGCAGCTATTGAATTCAGGGAAAATTTTAGTGAAAAGAAAAAAGTTTCAAGATGTAACCTGTTTTATGAGTGAAGCTTTTCTGTCTTGATAAATTCTGCAAGATTCTTTATCGCGGTATCATGTATTCTTACGAACGTATTCTTTTTGTTCCAGACATAACCTGCTAAAACGGCGCATATTTTTCTTTTGACATCCGGGTTTTCCGGCTGGTGGAAAAATAATTCCTGAAGATTTCCCGTGTACCATTCTTTAACATACGTCGTGAAAACATCAACACCGTATAAAATATAATCGGAATATTCCGTCTGCCAGTCTATTGTTTCGCCGTTCAGCTGCCGCACGGCCAGTTTGGCAGCCAGCATCCCGGATTCCGTGGCAAAAGCCATTCCCGAAGAAAAAACCGGGTCTAGGAATTCAGAAGCATTTCCGGTGAGGGCAAAACCGTCCCCGAACAGGCTTTTCACTGAACAGGAATAATCTTTCAGATGCTTCGGTTCAAAAAGAAAATCTGCATCCCCGAAACGTTTTACATAATAGTCAGAAAGGGATATTGCTTTTTTCAGCGCTTCTGAAGGATCTCCGTTTTCAGATAATTTATCAATATATTCCGTAGGGCCAACAATTCCTACGCTGGTATTTCCGTTGGAGAAAGGGATGACCCAAAGCCAGACTTCCGTTTCAATAATATCAAAGGAAATCAAAGTACCTTCCGTTCCTTGTTCTCTGTTGAGGTCTTCTACATGGGCAAAAATTGCAGAATGGGGAGATAATTTTGAAGGTTTTTCTAAATCTAAAAGACGGGGCAGAACCCTTCCGTATCCGCTGGAGTCAATGACAAATTTTGCATGAATCTCCTTTGTTTTGCCGTCTTTATTTTTTACGGTGGTGATAGAATCCGTTCCGTTGAAACGGATATCGGTAACTTCAGTTTCAAACTCAAGGTCAATTCCTTTTTTAATGACTTCCTGAGCTAAGGTATTATCAAAGTCAGCCCTCGGTACCTGCCAGGTCCAGTCCCAGCCTTCACCGAATTTGTTGCTGAAATCAAAAATGCAGACTTCATTGCCGCGTAAAAAACGTGCCCCCAGTTTTTTTTCAAAACCCATTTTATCCAGAGCAGGAAAAAGTCCGGCTTCTTCAAAATGGTCCATTACTCTCGGGATTAAGCTTTCGCCCACCACCAGTCTCGGGAATTTTGTTTTTTCGACAACTTTTACGCTGATGTTGTTCTTCTTTAAATATGAAGAAGATACGCATCCGGAAGGCCCTGCCCCGATTACGAGAACATCAACAAATTCTTTGCTCATCTTTGGTTTTTTATTTTAATAATAACTTCTATCTTTGCCGCAAAATTAATGACAATTAATTAATAATTACAAAATTATATTACTATTACTTTAATTAATGAGAATAAATAACTTTTTAGAATTGAGCGACTTTAAAAAGGTCATCATTGAAAATGAGCAAATAGAACTGGATGAAACACTTCTGGAAAGAGTGGACAAAAGTTTTCAGTTTTTGAAGGAGTTTTCAAAAAATAAAGTAATATATGGGGTGAACACGGGTTTCGGGCCTATGGCCCAGTTTAAGATCAGTGATGAAGATACCCATCAGCTTCAGTATAACTTAATAAGGAGCCATTCTTCCGGAATGGGAAACCCTCTTCCTGCAGCAGAAGTGAAGGCCTCCATGCTGGCAAGGCTGAACACCTTGTCTCTTGGGAACTCAGGGGTCCATCCTTCGGTAGTTATTCTGCTTAAGGAATTAATAAACAGAGATATTACGCCGTTGATTTTTGAGCACGGGGGCGTGGGCGCCAGCGGAGACCTGGTTCAGCTTGCCCATCTGGCTCTGGTTTTAATCGGTGAAGGCGAAGTTTTTTACAAAGGAGAACGGAAACTGACCAAAACGGTTTTTGAGACCGAGAACCTGCATCCGGTCCGGGTGGAGATCCGTGAGGGGCTTGCCTTAATGAACGGGACTTCCGTGATGTCAGGAATCGGTATTGTCAATGCTCATAAAGCGAATCAGCTGACGGATATTTCTGTTAAACTGTCCTGTGCCATCAATGAAATCGTTCAGGCATACGATGATCATTTCTCTGAGGTATTGAACGGGACAAAGCTTCATGAAGGGCAGCAGAAAATTGCTGCAAAGATGCGTGAACACCTGGCTGACAGCCAGCTGATCAGAAAAAGGGCCGATCATTTATACACACGTTTCGAAGAACAGGAAAAAGTATTTAAAGAAAAAGTTCAGGAATATTATTCCCTCAGGTGTGTCCCGCAGATCTTAGGGCCTGTTCTGGATACCTTGGAGTATACGGAGAAAGTGCTTGAAAATGAGATTAATTCAGCGAATGACAACCCGATTATCAATATTGAGGATCGGCACGTCTACCATGGCGGGAATTTTCACGGTGATTATATTTCCCTTGAAATGGACAAGCTGAAAATCGTGGTAACGAAATTAACCATGCTGGCAGAAAGACAGCTGAACTACCTTTTAAATGCCAGGATCAACGAAATTTTTCCTCCTTTTGTCAATTTAGGCAAGCTGGGATTTAATTTCGGAATGCAGGGCGTCCAGTTCACGGCAACCTCTACAACAGCTGAAAACCAAATGCTGTCCAACCCGATGTATGTTCATAGCATTCCTAACAACAATGACAATCAGGATATTGTAAGCATGGGGACCAATGCAGCCGTAATCTGCCGGAAAGTGATTGATAACGCTTTTGAAGTATTGACGATTGAGGCAATTACCATCGTCCAGGCTATTGAGTATCTTGGGTATCAGGATAAAATCTCGTCTGCTACCAAAGAGCTGTATGATAAGGTAAGGAAAATTATTCCGGCTTTTTCAGATGACATGGTGATGTATCCTTATCTGGAAGAAGTGAAGAATTATTTAAAATCTTCGTAACTTTTCCTGTAACAAACGGTCTTTACTGAATGCAGCGGGACCGGAAAAAACGTAAAAACTAAAAACAAAAAACAAACAAAACACATGAAATGTGCAATCATAACGGGCGGCTCAAGAGGAATCGGAAGTGCCATCTGTATAAAACTCGCGGAAGAGAAAAAATACCATATCCTGATCAACTACACTTCAAATGAAGCGGCGGCAAGAGAAACACTGGCCAAAGTTGAAGAATTGGGCTCTACCGGAGAAATTCTTAAGTTCGATGTAGGAAATGCAGAGGAAACCCAAACGGTTTTAACACAATGGCAGGAGGCGCATACGGATGATGTGGTTGAGGTGATTATCAATAACGCAGGGATTACCAGAGACGGATTGTTTATGTGGATGCCGAGTGAAGACTGGAATGCGGTGATTAACACCAGTCTGAACGGATTCTTTAACGTAACGAATTTCTTTATTCAAAAACTGCTGCGTAACAAATACGGCAGGATCATCAACATGGTTTCCGTATCAGGAGTAAAAGGAACGGCAGGCCAGACCAACTATTCTGCAGCGAAAGGGGCTTTGGTGGGTGCTACAAAAGCTTTGGCTCAGGAAGTGGCCAAAAGAAACATCACGGTAAATGCCGTCGCACCCGGCTTTATCAGGACGGATATGACCCAGGAATTCAATGAAGATGAATTAAAAGCAATGATCCCGGTCAACAGGTTCGGGGAAGCTGAAGAAGTGGCAGATCTCGTAGCGTTCCTGGCTTCTGGAAAATCATCGTACATTACAGGGGAAGTAATTAATATTAACGGAGGAATCTATTCGTAATAGTGAAATAATGTACTACTATAACAATTTACCAGTGTACCGATTAAAATTATTATTACATTGTTATCCTGATATATTGTTAAATTTAATAACATGGAAAACAGGGTTGTAATTACCGGAATGGGGATTTATTCCTGCATCGGGACTTCTTTGGAAGAGGTAAAAGAATCTCTTTATCAGGGGAAGTCCGGGATTGTTCTGGTGGATGAAAGAAAAGAATTCGGCTTCAGGTCAGGGCTTACCGGCGTAGTCCCGAAACCCGACCTTAAAAACCTTCTGAACCGGAGGCAGCGCATAAGCATGGGTGAAGAAAGCGAATACGCATATGTTGCCACGCTTGATGCATTGCGTCAGGCAGGCATTGATCAGGATTTCCTGGATCGCAACGAAGTCGGGATTTTATACGGAAACGACAGTGTTTCGCAGGCCGTTGTAGAATCCATTGATATTGCGAGAGAAAAAAAAGATACCACCTTAATAGGTTCGGGAGCCATTTTTAAATCCATGAACTCTACGGTAACCATGAACCTTTCCACAATTTTTAAACTAACGGGCATTAATCTTACCATCAGTGCCGCCTGCGCAAGCGGTTCCCACTCATTAGGCCTGGCTTATATGATGATAAAGAACGGCTTTCAGGAGATGATTATTTGCGGCGGGGCACAGGAAACCAATAAATATTCCATGGCCAGCTTTGACGGCTTGGGCGTTTTTTCGGTCCGGGAAGACGAGCCTGCAAAAGCATCGAGGCCTTTTGATTCAGGAAGGGACGGGCTGATCCCAAGCGGCGGCGCGGCATCCCTGATTGTTGAAAGCCTGGAATCTGCCCAGAAAAGAGGAGCCCATATTATTGCCGAAATTGTCGGGTACGGCTTTTCCTCAAACGGAGGCCATATTTCCACACCCAATGTGGACGGCCCTGCGCTGGCAATGGAACGCGCTTTGAAACAGTCGGGGTTAGCGGCAGAAGACATTGATTATATTAATGCCCACGCAACCTCTACACCGATTGGCGATGCCAATGAGGCCAGGGCGATTTATGAAATTTTCGGTGGCGGGGTCCCGGTAAGCTCTACCAAATCAATGACCGGCCACGAATGCTGGATGGCAGGGGCAAGCGAAGTGATCTATTCTATCCTGATGATGCAGAATGATTTTATAGCACCGAATATCAACCTGGAAAATCCTGATGATGAGGCGAAAAAGATAAATCTGGTCGCTGAAACAAAAAGTCAAAAAATTGATGTATTTTTGTCCAATTCTTTCGGATTCGGAGGAACCAATTCTGCATTAATCGTTAAAAAATTTAAATAAAACATGGAAAGGGAAAAAATTGTTGCAACGGTCAACGACTTTTTAGTTAGTGAATTTGAAGTTGACGGTGATGAAATCAGCAATGAGGCTAATTTTAAAAAAACGCTGGGCTTAGACAGCCTGGATTATATTGACCTGGTAGTGGTCATTGAATCCAATTTCGGAGTGAAGCTGGGCGAAGCTGATTTTAAGCAGATCATTACTTTTGAAGATTTCTATTCAACCATTGAGAATAAAATCACTGAAAAAAACGCATAGTTATCGATAAAAATTTACTTTGAATTAACCATAACAACAGACAATTTAGCAGCCTGCTATATTTTTTAAGTTAAAACCAATCATTATACTGTATACTGTTAACCGATACATTGCTGAACTGATACGATGAATAAGTGGAAAGGTAAATCTAAAGGCACTATTTTAGGATATAAAATATTCGTGTGGTGTATTAGAAATATCGGCGTAAGAAGTTCATATGCCGTTCTTTACTTTGTTGCCACCTATTATTTCCTGTTCGAGAAAAAAAGCAACCTTTATATTGCACATTACTTTAAAAACCGTCTTAACTACAGTTCCCGCAAAACAAAAATTTCCGTATTCAGGAGTTACTTTACCTTCGGCAAGGTCCTGATTGATAAAACCGCAATTTCCACCGGTTTAAGAGACAGATACACCTATGAATTTGACGGTATTGAAAACCTCAGGAACCTTTTAGCTGAAAAAAAAGGCGGCGTCCTGATCAGTGCCCACATCGGGAATTTTGAAATAGCGGAACATTTTTTTGCAGATATCGATTTTGACTGTCAGATCAACCTGGTAACAACCGACCAGGAAGTAACGGTGATCAAAGAATACCTTGAAAGCGTTTCCGTTAAGAAAAGCAGTATCAAATTCATCTACGTAAAAGAGGACATGTCCCATATCTTTGATATCCATGAGGCGTTATCTAAAAATGAACTGATCTGTTTTACCGGTGACCGCTATTTCGAAGGCTCAAAATATCTTGAAGGAGATCTGCTCGGCAAAAGTGCGAAATTTCCTGCCGGCCCTTTTCTCATTGCTTCCAGGCTGGGTGTCCCGGTAGTGTACGTCCATGTGATGAAAGAGAAAAACCTTCATTACCATTTATATGCAAGGGTCGCGCAGAACGTTAAAAAGCGGGATGCACAAGGGCTTTTGCACTCGTATACCCGCAATCTTGAATCCATGATCAGCAAATATCCCCTTCAATGGTTCAATTACTTTGATTTTTGGGATGATGTTGATTAAATTTCCTACTTTTACTTCCTGAAATACTAATATATAAAACTCAGAAAATTAGGATCAAATTATAATCAGTCGGTAGTTTTTTCATTTATAACCATTTGGTATACAAATTATTTTTGCCATTTTAGAGAGGCTTGCATGATACAGCCTGTTTTAAACAATATAAAAGACTGTACAATTTAATTCCTGATTTATTGATTTCTCAACTATAAAAGAAAGCACATTCCTTGAAAGAAGAATTTGATATACTGGTAATCGGCAGCGGATTGGGCGGGCTCGTTTCGGCTCTTATTTTAGCCAAAGAGGGACGGAAAGTCTGTGTGCTGGAAAAGAACAACCAGTATGGCGGAAACCTGCAGACCTTTTCCCGGGATAAGCTTATTTTCGATACCGGCGTGCATTATCTCGGCGGGCTTTCCGAAGGGCAGAACCTCCACCGCTTTTTCTCCTATCTGGAAATCATGGATGATCTGGAACTTCAGAAAATGAATGAGGACGGTTATGATAAAATTACTTTCGGGGACGATGCAACTGAATATCCCCACGCGCAGGGCTATAAAAATTTTGTTGAACAGTTATCTGAATATTTTCCTGGAGAAAGGGACAATCTGGAAAATTACTGTGAAGAGATACAGCGGATCTGTAATCAGTTCCCGAGATATAATGTAGTGGGCGAAGACCGGTATAATGAGGAGATTCTCCATCTGAATACCAAAAGATTCGTCGAGTCGCTTATTTCAGACAAAAAACTGCAGTCCGTATTGCTCGGGTCCAATTTTTTATATGCCGGCAATTCTGAAAACGTTCCGTTTTATGTACATGCCTTAACCGTAAATTCTTATATACAGAGTGCCTATAAATGCGTACAAGGAGGAAGCCGGATTTCAAAGCTGCTGATCAGGAAGCTGCGGCAGTACGGGGCTGAAGTTCACAAACATGCTGAAGTTTCCCGGCTGATTTTTGATGGACATCACTGCATAACAAGGGTTGAAACGAAAGCAGGAAAAAAGTATTCGGCAAAACAGTTTATTTCCAATATTGAAATCCGTTCCATGGTCCGGCTGATCGGTGAGGAACGATTAAAGAAATCTTTTCTGAACAGGGTCTTAAGCTGGGAGCCCGTTTCCTCATGCTTCAGTGTTTACTTTGTGTTAAAGCCCAGGACGATCTCTAATTTCAATTACAACATCTATCATTTTTCATCACAGGAATTGGTCTGGAATGCATACCGTTACGATAAAGACTCCTGGCCGGAAACTTATATGCTTTCCTGTACGCCGTCCAAACACCATCCCGGGTTTGCAGAAAGCCTGACCGCCATTTCCTATATGGATTTTGATGAGGTGAAAGAATGGGAAAATACCTTTAATACGGTAACGGAAGAGCAGGAAAGGGGAGTTTTGTACGAAAGGTTCAAAGCCGGGAAAGCAGAAAAAATGCTGAGCGCTTTAGAGAAAAAAATTCCGGATTTAAGAAAGTCCGTAAAACGGATGTATACTTCTTCACCTTTGTCTTACCGGGATTATATCGGGAGTTTTGAAGGGAATATGTACGGCTACAGCAAAAATTCGGAGAACCCTCTGAAAACAATGGTTTCTCCGCGAACCAAGATCGATAACCTGTTTCTTACGGGCCAGTCCGTAAATATGCACGGGATTTTAGGCTGTACCATCGGCGCTTTCAATACCTGCGCTGAAATCCTGGGCAAGGAAGTGGTGGACGGCAGGTTAATGCAAATGCTTAATAAAAATAAAAGTGAATAAAAATAACAGGTATCCTTACCGGAATGATATTGTGAAAGCTTTGTTTTACGCACTGATTGTCATTCACCTCACCTCATGCGGAATACAGAAATCAATACGGCACATTCCTGATGTACAACCGTATTCACTGGAAATTCCTCAGGTTAATAAGATCAATGATTCCACGTTCAGTTTTAAGCAGAATTACCTGACAAAGAACCCGCAACAGCTCTGGGAACTGTATATTAAAGGGAATCCTCTGCAGCTGGGGTATAATAACGGGGCACTGACCCGGGACTTGATGCGGAAGCAGGAAGAAATCTTTTTTTCGAAAGTGGAAGGCCTGGTGCCGTCAAAGTTTAAACAAAACCTGTTAAGGGGTTTCCTGAAATGGTACAACCGCAAAATGTATCTGAATGTCCGCGAAGATTTTCAGGCGGAGCTATACGGGTTATCACGATACGCATCAGACCGGTATAATTTCATTGCTCCGGAATACCTCCGGACTTTTTACCTTCACGGTGCCCATGATATCGGCCATGCTATGCAGGACCTGATGATGGTAGGCTGTACTTCGCTCGCGGTATGGAATGAAAATACCGAAGACGGCGATTTGCTGATCGGGCGTAATTTCGACTTTTATGCAGGCGATGACTTTGCCAAAAATAAGCTCATCGAATTTGTGGAACCGGAAAACGGAATCCCTTATATGTCGGTAAGCTGGCCGGGAATGATCGGCGTGGTTTCAGGGATGAATAAAGAAGGCATAACGGTGACGATTAATGCCGGGAAATCAAAAATCCCATTAGCCGCCAAAACGCCGATATCTCTGGTAACAAGGGAAATCCTGCAATACGCAGCAACGATTGATGAAGCGGTAGCCATTGCGAAAAAAAGAAAAGTTTTTGTATCAGAATCCATTCTCGTGGGAAGTGCAAATGATAAAAATGCCGTAGTTATTGAAGTGTCTCCGGATCATTTCGGGGTGTACAGCGTTCAGAATTCAGGCAAGGTGTTCTGCACCAATCATTTTCAGTCTGAGGCTTACAAAAATGATAAAAGGAACCGGAAGCACAAGGCAGAAAGCCACTCGGAATACCGTTATGAAAAGCTTCAGGAACTTTTGCAGGAATATAAAAAGCTCAACCCTGAGAAAATGGCTTCAGTCTTACGGAATAAATCAGGACTTAAAGGCGAGAAGATCGGCTACGGGAACGAGAAAGCAATTAACCAGCTCCTGGCGCATCATGCCGTGATTTTTTCGCCCCGGAAAAAACTGGCGTGGGTTTCATCGGATCCTTATCAGCTCGGTGAATTTGTGTGTTATGACTTAAATGAAATTTTTTCTGATAAAAGGTTAAGGAACGGTACATTTTCCAGGTCAGATTTAAATATTCCAAGGGATTCTTTTGCAGGTTCTCAGGAATTTAAAAATTATGAAGAATACAGAAAGCTGAGTTCACAGATCGAAAGTGCTGCTAATGATAAAGAAAAAAGGATTGGTGAAGAAGCTATGGCACATTATCAGTCTTTAAATCCTGATTTCTGGCTGGTTTATTATCAGTCCGGAAAGTACTATTTCAATCAAAAAGAATATTCCAAGGCAAAAACCGAATTTGAAAAAGCTTTAACCAAGGAAATTACCACGGTCCCGGATAAGGTAAATGTTGAAGGGTACCTGAGGAAAACATTAAAAAAGCTCAAGTAAGGATTATTTGTAAAGCCTGTTCAGGCTTAATTTTAAACAAACTTCCCGCAGATACGGCAATTCGCAAACTTATTTAAAGGTATTATTATTTTCAGGGTTCACTTTATTCAGGAAAATAAAAACGGCAACCCATGAAACGGCGGACATGACCGTTGCTAAAATCATACTTCCGATGAGATACTGCACGAGGTTGTTTTTTATCAGTTTAAAATTCAGGTCCTGGCTCAGGATATTGCTGCTGCCTTCTGTAAACGGCGAACCCAGAAACAGTGAAGCTGCAATAATAAAAGGGATAAACGGCGGCAGGCTGACATTGGAAGATACAAAAGCCAGTACTTTATTCAGCTTGAACAGTACAGAAAGTGAAATCACCAGAAATGTATGGAATCCCCAGAAAGGCGACAACCCGATGAATACACCCAGTGCAATGGAAAATGCCTTCGTGCGGTTGCTTCCGTCGCTTTGCAGTACATCTTCCTTAATAAATCTTTTAAAACTCTTTTTCCTGAAATTATTTATAAAGTTCCTCGGGATAATGTAAAGCAAAGTAATGACAACGAGTATCGTATTGAGGATGCTGATCCTTGTAAAATCTTTGAACGGCCGGAAATGCGAAACCCGCTCTGCAGGATCGTACAACACCTTTACCGGAACATTTTTTACCGGAACGTGTCTCCATGCTGTCCTTACGATGATCTCAATTTCAAATTCAAATTTCGGAGTAAAATATTTTTTAGGAATTTTATGCAGGGGATAGAGCCGGTAGCCGGATTGTGTATCTTCCAGCTTGATTCCCGTTTCAAACCAAAACCAGAAATTAGAGAACCGGTTGCCGAAGCTGCTTTTTTTCGGAATGCCGTCCTGAGACATATTCCTGTTCCCGATAAGCAGGACATCCTGCGGCTCATCCAGCAGTGCCTCTACAAAAACCGGAATATCATCAGGATAGTGCTGTCCATCCGAATCAATGGTTATGGCATAATGATAGCCTGATTCTTCAGCTTTCCTGAACCCTTTTTTCAGGGCATTTCCTTTCCCTTTGTTTTCGGGTAGGGTAACAGTGGTAATCTGCGAGTAGCGCGTTAAAAGCTGAGGTGTGGCGTCGGTAGATCCGTCATTTATAACAATGACCGCATCCGTATATTCCAGTACACCATCAATAACCCGGTTCAGGGTTTTTGCATTGTTATAGGTGGGGATCAAAACACAGATTTTCCTTTCAGAAATGGCCTGTTTTACATCAGCATGGGTCCGGATCATTATTTTATTTTAATGCTGCCCGTTCTTCAGGCGTCATGGTCTTGGATTGTGCTGCAAATCTTTTGATATAATTTTTCATTGCAGCACCCTGTTTCCCGTAATTGTTGAGAATATAGGTTTTATCTTCCTTAAGGCTTCCCCGGTATCCTACAATTTTCGGGATGTTTTCCTGGATGCTTAACCGGATTACCCTCAATTCAATATCAGAAGGATGGGCTTTGATTACGTTTTCCAGGTTTGTGGCACCGGATTTTACCATCGCTTTCCTGTCAGTTTTGGCAATTTTCGCTTTCATGATCTGAGCAGCAGCTTTATAGCCCTGTATCACAGGATCAGATCCGGAAGTTTTTTCGGCTGTGGCAATGAAAGCCTCGGTGCCGGCATTTGATGAATTTGCCTTGGCATAACTGTTCCTTAAAGATTCAAGACCCGACTGGAGGAAAAGGAAAAAAACTGTAAGTAATGAGAAAATAAGCTTCATGATGGCAATTTTTGATAGTTGACTGACATTTTTAATGCAATAGTGCCGCCAAAAGACGTGGTATTCTTCACCTTAACATGATCTTCATCTTCGTTAATATCCAGTTGAAGCTTCAGCTCAGGTGTTTCGTAGGGATTGATGATGGCCATAAACTTTACGTTCGAGGCGGATTTCAGAAATAATTGTTTACCGGTATATTCTTCCGTCAGCTCTTTTACAATCTGCATCATACAGACTCCCGGCGTTACAGGGTTACCCGGAAAATGGCCTTTGAAAATCTCATGGTCCTTGTTCAGCGAAATATAGGCAATGAAGCTTCCGCCCTCTGTTTTCTCGTACGAATTTAAATGGTAAAAGTCTGTAAGGATGGTCTGCATAAAATTATTTTTTCATATTAAATGTATAATAAACACCTGCCTGAAAAAGCACATTTGTATGGTCCATGATCGGACCCTGCCGGGATCAATAAGAAAAAAATTTCCATACTGTTATTCTGTCTCGGTGATCTGGTTGAGCTTGATCGTGATTTTAAAATCTTTATGCTGAAGGTTCAGGCTGTCTGCGAAGATATGTTTTTTTGCATCAAAAGTAAAATCTATTTTTTCCCTGTTGTTTTTTGTATAAACCATTTGTTTCAGAAAGCCGTTTTCTTTGCTGAAGAAAAGGTAATAAGCCTTTTTACCAGTCTTCGAAAGGTAAATTTTAGAGTTTTCGTTCTCAAAGGTTTCGCTTACGGGATACTGTCTTTTTAAGAGTTCCTGAAAGTCATTTTTCAGAAAGTTAATAACGATTTTTTTATCAAGATCAGGAAGGACATAATTAAGCTTAAAACTGCCCTCTGAAATTTCAAAATCAATTAATTTATTTCCGAAATCCGAAGTTAAGACGACGCGGTGCGTGTGTTCATTAAGCTTTTTGATGATCAGGATTCCGCTTACGGGGTTCTTATAAATATCCATCCTGCATTTATACACATAATCTTCACGGGAAGAAAAATACAGGTTTTCAACGGTCTGTTGAGTCCCTAAAACTTTTTTTACATCATTCAACCGGTAAGCTGTACAGGAAAAGCAAAGCAGAAGGACCAGGCTATAGACTGAAATCTGAAGCAGAAACCGGCGCATTGATCTTGGTATTTTTGAAAATGATATTCGTAGTATCCCCTGAAGCCTCCGTCATGTTCACCTGCGAAACAGCCGACTGGTTTTTAGGAAAATGAAGTTCAATCTGCCTGATGTATTTCAGAAGCTGGGAAGATTTCGGGGTGAATTTTGCCATATTGGAAGTCCCGTTTTTAAAATACGCTACGGAAAACTCCGGATCATTGAACATCTGGCCGTTTGAACTCCCTACAATCAGTTTATTGATTTTTTCAAATGTTTTGCTTTTCGCATCCACAGAAGACTTTTTCCCCTGATCATTGATGAAAATTTTATTGTCCCTGAAAACAATGCTGTACTGGTAAGGCTTTGTATATTTCCAGCTCAGCATATTCGGGGTTTTTAACGTCATTTTCCCATAGGTTACAATGCTTTTATCCAGGAAGTCCATTTTCTTGGTCTGGGTAAAATCGCTCTGCAGGGTCTTCATTCCCTTCGTTTCGGATGAGACCCGGGCAACAAATGCTTTTGCTTCAGCTGCCGACATTGCTGTAGTCTGGGCGGAAAATAAGCCTGATATTAATAAAATTATGCCGAATGCGATAGGTTTAATCATTGGTTTTAGATTTAATCATTGAATCAACCGTAAAGGCTGAATATTTCTGTTCCTTCAAAAATAGCAATAAATCCACCAGGACATTGTATGTTTTTTCCGAAGTGTCATGAAAGAGGATGATGCTGCCTTTTTTTAATCCTTTTGTCACTTTCCGGTAAATTTTTTTCTCATTTTCCGTTACCGTATCCAGGGAACGGACATTCCAGCCGATGCTTATTTTGCCCGTTTTTTTTATGGCTTTGGCAATATTCGGGTTGGTTACCCCGAACGGAGGCCGGTATAAGCTGGTTTTGACATTTGCAGTTCCGGACATTATATCGTCACAGGCCTCAATTTCTTTTACCATTTCCGGTGCGGATAAAAAGCCGGTATTGCGGGCATGGGAGAGCGTATGGTTCCCGATGCTGTGGCCTTCATCAACAATTCTCCGGAATGTTTCAGGATATTGCTCAATCTGTTTCCCGATGCAGAAGAAGGTGGCTTTTACGTCATGCTCTTTAAGCAGGTCCAGAAATCTTGGGGTAAATTCAGTCGGGCCGTCATCAAAAGTCAGGGCAACTTCCTTCATCTTTGTTCTTTTGTGCGTAATGCTGTTAACGAAATAGCCCAGCTGAATATCAAAAGAACCCCACGCTACTACAAAACAAAATAGCAGAAAGCAGAATACATAAACCCACATGCTTGCCTGAAATGCATAGATAAAAGCATTGCAGAAAAGATAGAATAGAATAAATGGATAATGCTTCATCTTGAATTTTTTATGGATTGGATTTTAAATTTTTCGTGTGCCTTGCCGGTATGAATATCAGACAGCCTGAAATTTATAATATACGTTTCAGTGTGCTGTAAAAGATCTAAATCCTTTCCAGCAAAACAAGGCTGTGGTCATTCCCTCTTAAATGATTGTACAGCAGGATATTTTTAATTCCGTCTTTTTTTACGGGATTTATCATCATAACCTCCGGAATTTCCTGGTTTCTTAAAATATGGCAGGCCATAAATGTCGAAAAGCCGCTTGCGGTATTGAATTCCCCGCTCAGGTGCTTGTAATACAGCAATGCAGAGTTTTCAAATAACTCCATTGCCTCATGATAATAGCGATCAGATTTTGCGTCCCCGCTGAATCCTAAAATAACGGCATCAACCTCATCAAAAGTTAAATTATTTTTCGCTAAAAAATCTCCGATAAATTTTTGAGTACCTTCAGCATCCGGTTTATTGATGATCCCGATATCTTTTAACTCGGCATAAGCCGTTTCTGTTTTATCTTTCCCTAAAACAAAAAAGCTGGCCCCTTCGCCCCAAATGACTCCGTTGACCGTTGAGTTTAAATAATCAGCCGGAAGATTTTCCTCTTTTCTGATGATCTTCTTTAATTTGTACAGTTCCATGATCCTGTCGGTCTGTTCATCCGTAGAACCTGCCAGAACCGTTGATGCTTCGCCGTCATCGATCTGCAGTTTTGCATCCAGGAATGAAAACTCAAGTGAGGAAGAAGGATTTACATAGGTAAAGTTGTAAGCATGGCACTTCAGGCCTAAGGCAATCTGCCCGGCCACTGTATTGTGGGTAGACTGAATAAAGAAAGTAGGGGTAAGAAACTCTTCATTGTTATGCAGGACGTTTTTCAGAAACTTTTCAGAATCCTGCGCACAGCCTATTCCCGTCCCCACGATAATCGCATCGGGATTGTCAATTCCTGCTTCTTTCAAAGCGTAGTGAGACGCTACAGAACTCATTTTCACGGTTCTGGACATTCTCCTGATCATGGCCGGCGGAATGAATTCCTTATAATTGGGTTCCACAGCCTTTAAAACCTGAACCGAATTCTCCGGCTTTAAATTCCGGAAAAAATCATCATTTAAAGTGTCCTGGGCCGAGATGCAGGCGGCACTGTTGATGTAAACTCCGCTCATGATTCTGAAAAAATTAAAGTTGAACAGTTTCCCCCGAAACCGAATGAGTTGGACAGTACATGGCTGATATTCTTCTGTTTCAGCTCAGTAACAGGCATCAGATCGAATTCCTGCATTTT
Organism: Chryseobacterium sp. JJR-5R; assembly: GCF_034047335.1. Lineage (NCBI taxonomy): Bacteria > Pseudomonadati > Bacteroidota > Flavobacteriia > Flavobacteriales > Weeksellaceae > Chryseobacterium > Chryseobacterium sp. JJR-5R. The sequence continues at coordinate 3,912,185 of NZ_CP139137.1, read as the reverse complement.
TGTCTTAAAATTCAGGTTTGGGAAGATAACATTGTTTTGGATGGCCAATAATGAATATACGGCTTCAACTCCTGCCGCCGCCGCCAGCGTATGGCCTGTAAATGCTTTTGTGGAACTGAATTCCGGAACGCTGTTCTCTCCGAAAATCCTGATCATCGCAATGCCTTCGGATAAATCATTATTCGGGGTTGCCGTTCCGTGGACGTTGATGTAATCAATCTGTTCTTTTTCCAGTCCCGATATTTTCAGGGCTTTTTCCATCGCTAAGAATGCACCCTGCCCGTTTTCCGAAGAAGCCGTCTGATGGTGGGCATCGTTTGCATTTCCGTATCCGGAAAGATAGCCTAATATTTTTTTATTCTGTTTCCGTACAATTTCATCAGATTCCAGGACAATATAAGCGGCAGCTTCACCGAGATTCAGGCCTTTCCGGTCATTATCAAAAGGGGTATTGTAAGAATCTGTGAGGATCATAAGGGTATTGAAGCCGTTCAGCGTAAACTTTGAGAGCGCATCCGTTCCACCGACTATCACACGGTCCAGAACACCGTTTTTGATGAGCTTTGCCCCCATCATGATGGCATTGGCTGCTGAAGAGCAGGCCGTACTGATGGTGGAAACCATCCCTTTTAACCCCAGATCATCGGCAATCATCAGTGAAGAGTTCCCGGCATCATGGGCGTCGATATATTTCTGCTGCTCAGGAAAATCCTCATATTGGTAGAAATATTTTTCAGTAATATCCATTCCGCCTACACTGGTAGAGGAGATGAGACCGGTTCGGAATTCATTGATATCTGAAATCCCGGCATGTTTTACGGCTTCCCTGGCGGCAGTCATTCCCAATAAAGCGGTTCTCGTGGCATTGCTGCTTTCGTTTAACTGAAGTTCCTGCATCAGTTCTTTGTTAGACCGTTTTATTTCGCCTGTCTTAATGTGCCCTGCATGGCGGGTCTCAAACAGTTCAATGTCTGAAATCCCGTGTTTCCCGGTTATTAACGAGCTCAGGTTTTCCTCTGCGTTGTTCCCGATGGAAGAAATGATGCCCATCCCGGTAATGGCAATTTTTTGACTCATTTTATTCAATAATGTATCAATCAATGTATCAATTTAACAGTGTGCCGAGATTGATACCCTGTCAGATTGGATTATTTGGTTCGGTTGTCTTCTATAAACTTTGCCATGGTATCTATGGAAGTGAAAATTTCTTTTCCTTTTTTAGGATCGGCCAGTTTGATTCCGTATTCTTTGTCAAGAAGAACAATTAATTCAAGAGCGTCGATAGAATCAAGGCCGAGACCGCCACCAAATAATGGGTCTGTATCTTTGATTTCCTCAATGGCAACGTCTTCAAGATTAAGAACTTCTATGATTTTGTGCTTTAATTCTTCTCTTAGGTTTTCCATAAAATAAATTTCATTTATAATGTATGAATGTATCCGTTCAGCAATGTAACAACAGTTGTTAATATTATTTAAAAGTTGTTAGACGGGCACATTTTCATATTGTTAAATTACGCAGTCAGCAAATATACAAAAGCTTTATAACTTTCCTGATATAGTTCTACCCAGCCACACAAGACTTTTTCAGCTTTTCCTGACTGCAGAATCTGTGCCGCATATGCATTCAAAAATTCTTCATCAAATTCATCAAGGACAAAAAAAGCATTTTCCGTCTGCATTTTATGTCTGATGCTGATTTCCCCGACGCAGATGTTCGGCAAAGTATAGACAAAAACGGCCGGACTGGGGAAATAATTTTCTTCTGAATTAATGCTTGACTGATATTTAAAATCGGTGTCAAGGCTCGATGATTTGTTGGCGAAAACCAATGCCGTTTTGCCGTGATCGTCATTTCTCAGAATCATTTCGGAAGCAAGAAAAGCCAGTTTGCTGAGATTATCCATTTTATGAAATTTAGGATAATTGAGTTCTAAAGTTTTATAAGCTTCTTTCGCAAAATCTTGAAAGTTTCCGGCCAGGCTTTCAAAAACGGTTTGTCCGTTGACGATGATTTCTGAATTTTCTATGATGCAGGTATCTGTTTTCTTCATTAAGGATTTTCAAAAAGATTATGGCTTTTTTGTTGGGTTTTGATAATTGTTGAAAACAGAAAGCACAATGATTTTGTAATCAATAATGTCAAAAACGATGAGGTACGGGAACTTTTGAATAAAATTTTCTCTGTAATTTTTTTTAAGCTGAAAATGTTTTGGATTGTTTTGAATTCTGCGTAAGTATTATCTATATGTTTCATAAATATTTCTCCCAAACCTTTTTGTGAATCTTCATAATAAATGTATGCTTCCAGAATTTCCAGGCCGGCTTCTTCCTGTAAAATTAATTCATAAGTCATTTTAAAGCAGATTTTGCTTTTTCTTTGACTTTCTCCCAAGTGTAAGATTTGCTTTCTCCGCTTAAATACTTTTCCCGTCTTTCGTTTATTTCATCGTAATGCCAATCAGGAATTGCAGGATAATCATCTTCCTGCTCCTTAACCTCTATAATTCTATTGATAATACGTAAAATTCTTTCATCTGCAATGTCGATGAAGTCGTAAATTCTTTTTCTGATTTCTAAAGTAGATGCCATTTACTAGAACTTTGATTCTGTCAAAATTACAAAATTATTTTATGCTTTCTCCAAAACAACTGCCGCATTGCATCCTCCGAAACCTGAAGCTGTTTTCAGGATATATCTGATTTCTGCAGGCCGGTTTTCTGTAATAATATTCAGCGGCTGGGAAATCCCCGTTTCTTTAAAGTTTTTGGAGGGAATTAAGGTCCCGTGAATCGAACTCTCCATGGAAATAATGCTTTCCAAAAGTCCGGATGCCCCTAAACAATGGCCGTAATAGCCTTTCATGCTGTTTAAGGGAATATGCTTCAGTTCCATTCTGTTAAAAGCAATGGATTCCATTTCATCATTATATAAAGTAGCGGTTCCGTGAGCAGAAATAAAGCTGATATCTTCTGCTGAAACACCGGCTTCTGCCATGGCATTTCTGATGCTTGCAAACAATCCGTCACCGGTTCTCGAAGGCCCGGAAATATGGTTGGCATCATTAATGGCGGAATCTCCTGAAACTTTAAACCTGAATTTTTCATTCCGGTTTAATTCCGAAGTAACATACATTGCAGCGGCAGCTTCACCGATATTGATGCCGTTGCGGTCTTTGTCATAAGGTTTGCAGGGACCTGCTGCGATTGCCTGGAAAGAATTGAACCCGGAAATCACAAATTCTGAAATCTCGTCCCCGGCCACGATAAAAGCATCTTTGTATCTTCCGGCACGGATCATATTTTTAGCAACGGCAATCGCCATTACGCCTGAAACACAGGCATTGGAAATTACGACCGGTTTTGTTGTAAATCCGAAAAAATCAGCAATCTTCCTAGCCAGGCTGGAAAGATAAACGCCTTCCGGCAGAGTGTCTTGGCTTTTCAACAGGCTGATGTTGCCTTTGGTGGTTGATAAGATAAATGCGGTTTCCTCTGTAATGGCATGTCTTTCAGCCAGCGGCTTCAGGCTCAGCAGGAACATTTTTTCCAGCCTCGTAAAATCTGAGCTGTCATGGTGAATCCCGTTGAAAACGCTGTCAAATTCTTTTTCAAGACTTCCGGTATCCACCATCGAAGCATAAAATGCACCGTTATTTTCTATGATTTTATGTGGAGTTATGCCGGACTTCCCTTCCAGCAGGGCATTCCAGTTGGATTGGACATCAAAGCCCAAAGGCGTGACACAGTTATAATCTGTAATATAAATATCCGTCGTCATCATGATAATCCCATTTTATCTTTCCAGGCCTGAAAAAAACCAGGATTGTACAGGCACAGATTGTTATCAGCATCCAGGAATACCTGAACGGTTTCTCCCCGGCAGACCAGCGTATTATCCTTATTGAAAAGCTCGTATTTGTACATCAGTTTCGCGGAAGGTAAATTTATAAAAGTTGTTACCACACGAAACGTTTCCCCGTATTTCAGCGGAAGAAAATGTTCGCAGGTGCTTTTTACAATCGGCGTAACGTATCCGGCTTTCTGAATATCAAGATAGGTAAGGCCGTGCTGCCTTCCGAAGGCCTCCCTGCCATCTTCAAAATAAACAATATAATGCCCGTGCCAGACAATTCCCAGGGGATCTGTCTCATTGAACCTTACACGGACTTCTTCCGTACAGCTTAACTTTTTTTCTTCAGACTGCATTTTGTTTTCTTTCATAAAGTAATGAAACAGCAACCATGGCTATATAAAATAAAAATAAGGAAATAAGCTCGCTGGCAATCCCGCCGATCCCGCTGTTCCTTAAAATAATATCGTAATATGCATTCAGTCCCCAGTTCATCGGAGAAAGCCTGGCAACATTCTGCATAAACTCAGGCATTAAAAATACAGGTACCCAGATTCCTCCGATAGCGGCTAAGACAACCACTGAAGTTGCCCCAAACGGAGCCGACTGTTCCTGTGTATTGGCAACGGTTCCTAATAAAATGCCGAAACCAATAGCGGCCAGTCCTGCAAAAACCGTAACAACGATCAGAGGGAGCATCTTGCCGGTAACATCAAACTGCGGCAGGTCCATATAAGGAAAAAGGTAAATCCCTACGGCAACCATCAGCAAGAACTGAATGACACAGATGATAAGATAGGTAAATGTTTTCCCTAAAATATGAACGGAATAAGGCGTAGGGCTGATCCTGGCCCTCACACTTGTCCCCAGGCTTTTTTCTTTAACTAAATTGATAGACAGAGGCACGACGATAAAAAAGATGGCAAATAATGCCCAGGCCGGAACATTATGCTGAACAGAATTCGGTATCAGCTCCGTTTTGTTCTTTTTAGGCGTAATCTCTTTGAAACCGATCAGATTTTTGCTTTCTTCAAGATTTTCAGTGGTTCCCAGCTGGTCCTGAAATGCTTTGTAAATCTTTTTGTTCTCGATTTCGAAAATCATTTTGTTCACCGAGTTCATCACATTGTTTTTGAAGCCGATGTTGGTTGCGGGATCAAAGTATAAATGGATATCTTTGGCTTTTACAGCTGTTTTTTTCTCCGCAGAGGCAGAATCAGTTTCAAGCCCGAATGAGCTTACAATAGCCTGTACCTTAGACTCGATATTTAAATTTAAATCTTTCGTTAAATCTTTCGGGATAACAATGGCCATCTGGTAATCTCCCGAAAAAACGGCATCCCGTGCAGACTTTTCATCATCCCTGCTTATCAGTTCGAAAGCCTTGCTGCTCTCAAATTCCTGCTTTATGCTTTTTGAAATTTCAGATTGGTCATTATCAATAAAAATAATCGGGATTTTTGAGCCTTCCAGGTTTTTAAATGTAGAATCCTGAATCAGGGTAATGGTTACGATGAGCAGCAGCGGCATTACGAAAATAATGACAATTCCTCCGATGTCCCTTTTCAGCAAAAGGATTTCCTTAATGAAGCTTCTCCACAGTTTATACAACAACATCTCTTAATTCTTTTCCGGTTAATGAAATGAAAACATCCTCCAGGTTTTCGGCATGGGAAACCCGGGTCACCAGTTCTTCCGGTGTTCCGGTGGCATGAATTTTTCCGTGATCGATAATGGCAATCTTAGTGCAGAATTCCTCTGCCTCCGAAAGGTGGTGCGAAGTATAAATAATGCATGTCCCTTTTTTATTCAGATCCTGGAGGTGATTAATGATTACTTTTTTAGACTGGACGTCCACGCCTACCGTAGGCTCATCCAGGAAAAGGACCTGCGGGCTGTGCAGGGTGGCTGCAATTAAATTGCACCGGCGCTTCATCCCTCCCGAAAACTGTTCTAATTTTTTATCAGCAAATTTAGAGAGGCCCATGATTTCCAGTGATTCATCAATAGATACTTTTAATTTTTTATGGCTTAATCCGTAAAGGCTCCCGAAATACATCAGGTTTTCCTTAGCCGTCAGGGTAGGGTACAATGCGTATTCCTGCGGAACGATACCGATGATCTGTTTTAGTTTGAACCCGTCCTTCTGTAATGATAAGCCGTTGATTGTAAAGCTCCCTGAAGTTGGTTTTATCAGTCCCGAGAGCATGGAAATCAGAGTTGTTTTTCCCGCTCCGTTCGGTCC